>JBBDIP010000010.1:5561-46481 GCA_040880305.1 Bacillota bacterium | reverse complement strand
GACCTGAGATCACAACTCGTTTCGTGTCCGAGTGCCTGACAGTCTGCGCGAGGTCGATCTCGTAGAGGTCCCGCTATTCGGCCGGGTAGAACTGCCGAGAAGTGAGTAGGCCAGTGTACGTAGTCATCGCCCAGCACAGGGAGGGCACATTCGTGGGGGAGAAGAAGCAATTCGTATACTTCCACAACGATCCGGCAGTCAGAGAAGGGATCATGACCGCAGAGTTTTTCCCCTATCGAATTGCGCTGATCAGGGGTTCATAGTCAGAATCATGCTCTATGATTGCAGGCCGTTCTATCTGAACGAGACTAGCTTGCACTGTTCGAATATAATGAACGTAGATTCTCTTGTTGAAAGATACGGAAGGTGAGTGGTTTTGGACGACCCTGGCAGTAGTCCGTACTTATCCGGCTTGATATTTCTTCTGCTATCGGCCTTTTTCTCAGCTTCTGAAAGCGCCCTTTTGTCATCTGACTACATCAGGCTTAAGAGCGTCTACGGAAGTCATCGGCGCCTTGGAAAGGTACTTGGGCTCAAAGACCACCCCAAGGCAGTGCTCTCTAGCCTTCTATTGGGCAATACCCTCGTAAACGTCATGTTCTCATCGACTGTGGCCGCCATCGCCCTTTCCCACCTCACGCTCTCGCGGAGCATGATCGACCTCACGGCGACGGTCACCGGCACGGTGCTCGTGGTCATATTCGGTGAGATATCGCCCAAACTGATCGCCAACGCTGACGCCGAAAGAACCGTCGTCTCGTTTTCCCCGGTCCTCGCGCTATTGGACTTCGTGATGAAGCCCTTCTCTCACTCGCTTGAGCGCGCAGCGTCGTTCTTTGCTCAGGCAATCCCGAGGGTGGCCAGCAGAACCGAGGAGCTAAACGAAGCCCGCCTGCTGGCGACCGTGGACTACGGCGAGACTTCTGGAGCCATCAGGAACGACGAAAAAGAGATGATCTACGGGATCATCGAGGCGAAGGAACTCATTGCCACGGACGTTATGGTGCCGAGACCCAACATGGTCGCCCTTCAGGAAGACCGGAGTGGTCTGGATGCGCTTAACGTAATGCTACGTTACGGCGTCTCCAGGATCCCGGTGTTCGCTGAGTCCAGAGACAACATTACGGGTATCGTCCACATCGCCGATCTTGTCTCGGTCGCCGGCGAGAATGGAGAAGGGTGGCGGCAGGTGCTTGCCGATAAGCCGGTCAAGTCCTTCGCCACCGCGCCTTACTTCGTGCCTGAGGCCAAGAGCGTCCGCGACCTCCTAAGTGAGATGAAGTCGGGCGGAATCCACATGAGCATCGTTGTGGACGAGTTTGACGGCGTGTCCGGTCTTGTCACACTAGAAGACCTGGTTGAGGAGATAGTCGGTGACATTAGGGACGAATACGACATACGCGATGTGAGTCCGGTAGTGATTGGCGAATCCGCGTGGGAGGTCCCCGGGCGGATGAGTCTCGCCGACCTCGAGTCTTTCACCGGGCTGGACATTGAAATGGAAGACTGTGATTCGGTCGCCGGAGTGGTCATGAGGTGTCTCGATAGAGTCCCCGATCCGGGTGATTCTTTCAGCCTTGACGTACCGCCGGTATTCATCGAGGTTAAGGACGTCAAGGGGCCCAGGATTCAGAAGGTAGTCATCCGGAAAAGAAATGTTGAGGTGTCTTCACAGGATGGACGCTGACGTACCGTTAGTTGAGGTTCTGCTACGGTTACTGCTGTTCGTAGGTTCTTTCTTGGCGAGAGGCTTTTTCGCGGGGTCGGAGACCGCCTTCTTGTCGATGGACGGATGGGCCGTCGCGGGCCTATCAGCCACGGGCGACCGCAACGCCCGCCTCCTATCCGCGCTGTCCAAGGATACCAGGAGCACGATATCGGCCCTCCTTATCGGGACCAATGTGTGCACGGTGCTGGCGTCTGTCATGGGCGCATCCCTCGCGTTGCTTCTTGGAGCAAGCGAGATGGTCTCTCTTGCCGTCGTGCCCCTGGCGACCACCGGACTCCTATTCTTGTTCTCCGAACTGGTACCAAAGACTTACGCAGCCGGAATGCCCACCGAAACCGCACTGGTCATTGCCCCTGCGCTCTCGGTTCTGGTCACTATCCTGAGACCTGTTTCCCAGGTGCTTTCGGCGGTCCCGTACCTGTTCGCGGGCATGCTTGCCGAGCGCAAGGCGCCCACGCCGCCAGGCTCGGATGAATCTGTACGGGTCGCTGTGGACATGGCCGCCGAGGAGGGGCAGGTGGAGAAAGAGGATGGAGAGGTCATCGTGGGCGTTCTCGACTCTTCGGACACCCGCGTCAGGGACATAATGGTTCCGATGACTGACGTCACGGCCCTCTCCCCGGAAACCAAGGTCTGCGACGCGCTTGCGACTTTCCGAACTCACCGTTTCAGCCGCGTGCCAGTGGTCTCACCTGATGCGGGCGAGGTGTTGGGCGTCGTCTACATGAAGGACGTCGTTCGAGAGGCGATGAAGACCCCGTCGTGCCCGTCCCCCATACGTACCCTGATGCGGCCGCCCTTTATCGTGTCGCCCACCGATAACCTGCTGGACATACTTGCCCGGATGAGGAAGAACAGGGTGCACTTTGCGGTGGTGTCGGAGGACAAGCGCCCGCTCGGGATCGCCACGATGGAGGACATTCTGACGGAGATCGTTGGAGACATGAGTGAGGACGAGCGCCCCAAAGCCGGGCGCAAAGGACCCGCGGCGCAGGTGGCGCGGGTAGACGATGGGATGGTTGAAGGAGATGTATTTGACCGGGCCGGGGGCTTCGGGCACTGATCCCTTCCCCGGAAGCATCACACCTTTTCGATTCCCGCGAGTTCGAGAAGCACGGCGTCGCTTTGGTCAAGCACTCTGCGGTTCAGCGTCTCGAGTCTCGCGAGGGTCTCATCAATGGACCGTCCCACAACACCTTGATCCCGGAGTTCCTGCTTTGAGCGGCTGGCTCCAGCGCCGGCCATGATGCCCGTCATCACGGCAGAGGACCCTTTAAGAGCGCACGTCGCTTTGGCGCCGTCGCAGACCATTCCGCACAGGGACGCGAGGACTTCAGTGACTGCCTCAGATATCTGCGGCTTGCTGCCGCCGAGCATCCAGCATATGGCCGCCGCCAACCCGGCCCCGGCGCTGACGCCTCCACAGGACGACGATATTTCGCCGGTATAGGCCTTTACGAGCATGTTGACCCCGTGAGCCAGCGCCAAGGCGCGGATCTTTTGTTCGTCGCAAAGGCCCATTTCGCTCGAGATCGACCACACCGGTATAGATACCATGATGCCTTGGTTTCCGCTACCGCCCGATGTGAGGACAGGCCAGGGAGTCCCGCTCATTCGAGCCTGAATCGCCTTGAACGTGCGCCCTGCTGCGTCAGTCATTGGAGTGCCACTGCATGAGAGCGCGGCGCATGCGTCTTCGGGCGTCGCAGACAATCTCGCGGGATCCAGTGTATTGGTCTCCGATAGGCCGATGCAGGATTTGGCGCCCTCGAGCAGCCACGTCAGCTCCGAGGTCTCCAGGGACAGCACCGTGTCGATAAGCCGGTCAAATGTCCAACTCCTGAGTGAGGACAATCCGGCTGTGACAGGGTGATCATCTGACGCGAAGACGGGACGACCGTCTAGCCGCTGCTCCGCCACCCTTGTGTGAGAGCCGCTGACCACGACTTCCGCAACATGTCCGGCGCTTCTGACGATGCATTTGCCGTACACACCCAGGCGACATGTATCCCATTTGACGGTCACCCGTCCCGTCCGTACCAGTCCCAAGGCCTCATCGACCTGGGATGGGGTCAGGTCTCCCAGTATTGTTAGTCCCTTTTCCGGTTGCCGGGCGACCGCGCCGGCAGCTGCCGCAACTGCAGGACCTTTCTCAGTTGTGTGGGGTAGCCCCGCAGAAAGAGCGTTCTTCAGCACTCCGCCGCTCAAGTGGATCTCTATGCTAGTCGGCTGCTCTCTAAGAAGGGCCGCGGCCTTCGAGGCCATGAAGGCCACCATGCCCGGCTCTGTGCAGACGTTTGCCCAACAAGATTGCTCCCTTAACAAGCGGATTAGTTCTTGGCTTTGGTCCTCCGCTTTCACTACGTCCCCTCCCAGGCAAATCGCATCATGCCCGCAATATGTCATTATCGTCCTTTCGAGTGCGCCCGTCGAGACGGAGCTCCTTCTCGGTGCAACTCCTCCCGGACCCGAGTCCAGAGGTTCACAAGAGCGGTGGCGGCCGGACTCTTGAAAGTGACAACGGGTACGCCTTCATCCATTGCCCTCGGCACCGCCTGATCATACGGTATGAGGCCGAGGACGGGGCTGGTCTGACCTGCTATAGCGCGTATCCGTTCGGTGTTGTCCAGGTCAACGTCGTATTTGTTAATGCTGAGTGTTGTTCGGACGTTGAGACGCCGGCAGACCTCCATCACACGCTTCAGGTCGTGAATGCCGGACGACAGTGACGAGCCGGCCAGAGTTATCGCCTCCTGGCTCAAGCCGGGCGTGGACCAGGGGGCCTCTGGCCGTTTCTGAGACGTACCAGTGTCCGGAGAGCTCCGGGTACATCTCTATTGCCCGAGTTGGGCACAGCAGCTGGCACAGGCCACATCCCTCGCAGAAGACCGGATCGATCGACAGGGATTCGATCGCGTGGAACCGGCAGGATTTCTCGCATATTCCGCAAGCATCGCACTTCCTGGCATCAATCCGAGCCTTCAAACCCCCGCCAAATTCCTGGGTCTCCACAACCGTGTTCTCCAGTAATAGAGAGAGGACCTGGACTCGAAGAGTCCGCGACGCCGTGCAGGCAAGGTTGAGGGCAACCGTCGTCTTGCCGGTGCCTCCCTTTCCGCTGGCCACGGATATCTGTATCGGTCCGCCAGCGGCCATTATTCGCCCTTGTCTTCCTTTGTCGAGCCTTCTCTCTGTTTAGAGCCCTCAGCACCCATCAGCTGGTCAATGGTAGTCAGATTGGATTGGATGGCCTCCAACTGCCGCTGGAGGACCGCCCGTTCTTGCGCGACGGAGTTCAGCTCAGCTCCGGGGCCGCACCAGTAACCAGCGTTTCTCCATCCAAGACTGCGACCGGCGCCGTAGCCGTGACCCCATGCTCTCCCAGGCGGAAAGCCGAAGCCTGACCCACGATAACCCGGGCACCATCCGAGACCTCTGCCAGTTACAGGTCCGGCTCCCCAGGGTCCAGTACCATCTCCTCTTGGCATTTCACTATCTCCTTTCATGATTCACCTAGTTGGTGGCCCCTGAATGGGGGGCCAATTTTCCGGCTCGGAAAGCGCTGACAACATCCGTGACAGTCTCCGATTCGTTGGAACGATACATGGCTATGCCCGCTGCAGACAGAGCGGAATAGGCATTGGGTCCAATGTGCTCGGCGCAGACGGCCTGAACCCCTGCCGAGGCGAGCGCTTGGGTAACTGCCGTGCCTGCTCCGTGCGATGCCTCAATCGATGCGTTCGATAAGGTCTCTAACTCTCCGGACTCGGTGTCGATGATGTTGAAGTAGGAACAACGACCGAACCGGGAGTCAACGCGGGAATCCAGACCACGTCCTTGGGAACAAATGGCCAGTTTCATGGAGTCGCGATTCACCTCTGCTTTCAAGTCTGCATTCGTCTCGGAAAGCTAATGGGTCGTTACCCATAACTATCATACTCCATTGTGGGTATATATCAATAACACAGTTCCGGGGGCTCGGCGAATCTGACGGAAACCGAGTCTGCGAGTCCCCTTCCGACGGCAACTTTTGTCCCTCCGGTCTTGATCAGCACAGGGCCACGAAACGGGTGCGCGGCGATCACCTGCACCACGGTGCCGGGGATCACCCCAAGATCCCATAGCCGAATCTGGGCACCCCGGCCCATGGCGGAGCCAACCACCAGTGTGTCTCCAGATCGTGCGTCAGCGAGCGTCATGCAGTTCCCTCCTTCCAAGATTGAAACGAGGCTAGAACGCCGGCAAGACTGCGTTTAGGACGGACCCGGTCAGGAGGGATAGTCCTGCGGCCAATGCGACTATCTTGGCCAGAGAGGTCCAACCAAGTTCCCGTCCTATGAGGAGGGCCACCGGCAAGCAGGGCAACGACACAGAGACCATCGAGCCTGCTATCGTTGCTTCCCTGGCTGACAAGGGCAGATTTAGGAGCACCATCGGGGCCATGTACCTTTGGACAATTGATACAAGTACGGCTGCCATCGCTTCCCCGCTAATCCCGAAGATGCGAGAGGTGAGGGGGCTTAGGCGGGTCACAAATGACAGTACGCCGGTCTCGACCAGGACCCTCACCGCCACGCTCGTGACAACCAATAGCGGTAATACGTGGGTAAAGAAGCCCGCAAACCGCATCCGCAGTTTGGCCATGATGTTGGGGGCGGCAGGCCAGCGTAAGGGAGGTATCTCGAGGACCATTTCACGGTCTGCCGATCGCCCGCTTCGCCCCATTGCCATCCCGAGCAGTACAAACACTGTCGCCATGGTGCCATAGATGATAGGGAGACTTGCTCCAAACGACTGTCCCACTCCCGTGATGATTCCCAGGCTTGCCGCGCATGGGACCGTGATAGCCAGGAGGCAGGTGGCTATGAACCGCTCCCGCTTCCCAGGCAGCGCTCTTGTGCCAAGAATGGCCGGCGCCTTGCACCCAAACCCGAGTACAATCGGGATCACAGCCTGACCGGGAAGTCCGATGGAAGACATCAGCCGATCCGTCGTGATGGCGATCCTTGGAAGGAGACCGGTGTCCTCAAGGACTGCCATCGTAAGATATATGGCGATCATTGCCGGCATGACGACGGAGAGGGGCAGGACTAGGCCATCGGGGACCGCGGCAAGGATAGTCTTGAGCAGCGGATAGCGGGCCAAGGAAAGGGTCAACCGCGCGAACCCAGTGATGACGGGCGCGAGCGCCGACTCCATCATGTTTTCCGCGAGGGTCATGAACGTGACGACAAGCCGGAACGCTGCCCATACGGTGAGGGAGAGCAGCGGAATCCCCGTGAGCGGCGAATCGACTAACCTCTCCAGTTTGGCTCGCGGACTGACTGGGGTATTGGCGCGGCGCGACACCACACCGGAGGCAAGTTGACGGGCGGCCGCGCTATTGTCTGGGCACGTTGAGCACCGACGGCTCCTGCCGCAGGGAAGAGTGCGGGCATTTCCTGAAGTGGGAGCGATGCGGTCGGCGGCCGGCAGTTGTTCATCGATCAGGCTCCTCAGTTCGGTTATACCCTCTCCACGAAGGGCAATCATTGACATCGAACGGATCTGCAAAGAGGAGGCCAGTTTGCTCACATCGACCGAAATCCCGGCTTCCTCCGCCATGTCCATCTGATTGACCACCACAACTAAAGGAATTCCCAGCCCGAGTAATTCCAGTGTGAGTCGCAGGCTGCGCTCAAGGTTACAGGCGTCGCAGACGTCAACGATGAGGTCGATCTTCTCCTCGGCCAAAATCCTCTGGGTCACCGCCTGTTCGTCGGTTCCGGACTGAAGGCTGTAAACGCCGGGAGTGTCGATTACGGTGGCGCGACCACCCAAAGGGAGAGCGAGACTTCCTCGGGTCACCTCGACGGTAGTCCCAGGGTAGTTCGACACAACAGCGTCGGCGCCAGTCAGGGAGTTTAGGATGACGCTCTTGCCTACATTGGGTTGTCCGACCAGTGCAACAGTACACTGGCGAGTGGATGCGTATTTGTTGCGAATGGGCTTTTGAACTAGATTATCGCTGGTATCATCCATGTCTTGTTCCTCCCTGTTCCAACCGTCGCTGTGTTAGGCAAACCGAACTTTTGGAGTTAGGTTATCCGAACATTCCTCTATAGAGTATACATCGAAACACCGGAGAGTGAACAGCATGAAACAAACTGGCTCCTCAAGTGTGGACGGTTGCCTGAGGCTTTCGCAAGGGCGTCTCAGTGAGCGGGAGGATACACAGGGTTCGTGTGGAAAGAAACCGGGTGACCAAACCACTATCTTCATCAATAGAGGACTACCTAGAGGTGTTGCTCGCGCTGGCAGATCCGAACGGGGCCGTGCGGGTTACTGACGTTGCGTCACGCCTGGGCGTTGCCAAGTCCAGCGTATCTGAGGCCATGAGTCTGCTTAAGGAAAGAGGCTTTGTGACGCAGGAGAAGTATGGCCGGATCTTCCTGACTGAGATCGGCACCGAGGAAGCTAGGGCCGTCCGGCGAAGACACGTCATTCTTCTCACATTCCTCCGGGACGTCCTTGGGGTCGATCCAGAGAAAGCCGAGCAGGACGCCTGCCAGATGGAACACGCTGTTGGGACTGAATCAATGCAGAGAATGGTGGCATTCCTCGAGAAGACACTTGCCCATCAGATCAAGGACTAGCAGTAGTCATCCGGGTCCGGTTTCTCGCCACAGGGAGCGCCCCTGCTTTCATCGACCTTTCGACTGCCGCAGGATGGGCACTGTAGATCTTGCTGTGGGCCCCTCCGCTGGTTAGGCCATTCAAGGCCGCAGTCCCGACAGGTGAAGACTGACGGGGAGACCAGGTAGTTGCCGCCCTCGATACGCAGGGCCTTTCCTTCGATTAGGGCCCTCGAAACCTTAGTCCTGGCTGCTGTGAGGACCCTCTGAAACGTGCTTTGAGCCAGGTTCATGCGCTTAGCGCAGTCTTCCTGTTCCAGCCCCGTTAGGTCCTTGAGCCTGAGCGCCTCCACCTCGTCAATCCCGAGCGACACTTCTTCAAGTTCTCGCATACGTATCCCGGCGGGCTTGAAGTAAGTGACGGTGGGGGTGAACTCAACCCACCTCGGTTTGGTTGGTCTCGGCATACGGCACCTCCTGGAATCAGGATGCAGCGTGGACCAGCCGCCTGTCAAGTTTTCCATGACTATTGTTGGCTTAACGACGCAGATACGCTATTATGGGTATACATCCATAACCAAGGACAGGAGATGACAGTCGTTGTCGGCAGAGCCGGAGCAGACCAGATCCAAGCAAGGCATAGAGAAACTGGGTCAACCCGCCAATAGCCGCATCAGTCGCGTAGTAGCCGTAATGAGCGGCAAGGGAGGTGTGGGGAAGTCATCGGTAGCAGCACTTCTCGCCTCAGAGCTGGCGAGGCGCGGCTACAGCGTCGCCCTTCTCGATGCCGACGTGACCGGGCCAAGCATCCCCAAGCTCTTTGGGCTAAAACGCGATCCCACTACCCTTGATGATCAACTCCTTCCTCAGATGACGGGGTTGGGGATCCGAGTGATGTCTCTAAACCTCCTCCTCGATAAGGAGGACCTGCCGGTGATCTGGCGTGGACCTCTCATCGCCGGCGCGGTGAAGCAGTTCTGGACCGACGTGGTATGGGGCGAGGTCGACTATATGGTCATCGATCTTCCACCGGGGACCGGAGATGTGTCGCTAACTGTCCTGCAATCGCTTCCTGTCGATGGGGTGGTCATTGTGACGACGCCGCAGGACCTGTCGCAGATGGTCGTAAGGAAATCCGTGAACATGGTCCGCATGTTGAACGTCCCCATCCTGGGCATGATCCAAAACATGGCATGGATCCAGTGTCCCCATTGCGGTGGCAGGATAGAGCCCTTTGGCTCCGGCAGCGCTGCGGACGCGGCATCTGCCATGGGCGTCGAACTGCTCGGGATACTGCCTATAGATCCCAAGATCTCAGAAATGGGCGATAAGGGGGCCATCGAAGATTGTCGTTCCGAGGTCGGTGAATCCCTGGTTTCCATAGTCGAAGCAAGGGTCCCCCTGAGACGGACAAATGTGAGTGAAAGAAGGTAGGAATTCATGAGAATCGCCGTAGCTTCGGAAAACGGCCAGGTAGCTCAGCATTTTGGGAAGTGTCCTGAATATGTATTGTTTGACATTCAGGGCGGAAAGATTGAACGCAAGTCAGAGTTGGCCAACCCCGGGCATGAACCGGGGGTCTTGCCGGGTTTCCTTGCCTCCCATGGCGTCAACTGCATAATCGCCGGCGGAATGGGCCCCAGGGCAATCGGGCTGTTTCGCCAGAACCATATCGAGGTCGTGACCGGCGCAGATGGTGATGTGAACGAAGTCATGGTGAAGTACCTCGACGGGACTCTGGACCTCGGGGACAGCGCCTGCGAGCATCACGAATAGGAAGACGCCTTGATCCGGCCGGGGCATGAACTAGTGACACCCCGGCCGGATCCTTCTCTCTATCAGCCCGCTAATTCCACTTGCGCTTCTGCCTTGACGGATGTACTGTCTCTATGTGCATCACGCACATAGAGGGAGGACGCAGTCATGGGTGGAGGTTATCACTCGGATTGTGGGGAGCATCGTCCCGGTTCTTGCAGTTGCATGGGTTCCAGAATGGCGCGGTTCATCGAACCTTCTCTTCTGTTGCTCCTACTCGAAAGGCCTGCCCACGGTTACGACCTCATCTCCCGCCTTCAGGACTTTGGCTTTGGAGAGGGTCAGGATCCCGGAATGATCTACAGGAACCTGAGACGTCTCGAGGACCAGAGGATGATCCGCTCTGAATGGGATACCACAGGATCGGGACCGGCCAGAAGGTTCTACGAGGTGACTCCGGAGGGCAGGGAACTTATTAAAGCCTGGACGGATACGATCAGACTCAACATCGCGACCCTAAATACCTTCCTCGATCGGTTCGGGAAGCTCGGGCTCTGATAGTATTTCATGAAGGAAAGGCTGGAGCAGCTGGAGAGAGAGTTGGTACTCAGAGGAACGGGGGAAGCCGCTGGATGTCGTTCACCGCTGCCATATGGGGTCTGACCTCCGCTCTCCTATGCGCGTCAGCAATCAGGGATCCGAAAAGGACCAGGCAAGGGCTGAAGAAAGCCTGGAACAGCCTTGAGAACATACTGCCGCAGTTCATTGGGATAATCCTTCTCATCAGCATCATGCTGGCGTTTGTCACGCCGAGTATGATCAGCCAGGTCGTCGGTAGGAACACCGGTATCTGGGGTATGCTTCTCACCTCGATCATAGGGTCGGTAACCCTTGTCCCAGGATTCATCGCCTTCCCGCTCGCCAAGTCCCTGGTCTCGCTGGGCGCTGGCATCCCGCAGATAGCTGTGCTGGTGTCCACGTTGATGATGGTCGGCATAGTGACCATGCCGCTCGAGGTTCACTACTTCGGTAAACGCACGGCGTTAATTCGAAACTCTCTCGCCTACCTGGCATCATTCCTAGTGGCCTGGGTGATCGGGGTGGTTGTGAGATGAAGACTGGCAGGAGATACCTCTTTGCGATACTGATGTTGCTTCTCGCGGGCCTGCTCAGCGTCATCTTCCCGGACAGCCAGGGGGCGATCGTCCAGAACATGGTGGGGAATGTTCGTGAGATGGTATCCATCATCCCTGCCATCTTCATACTGATGGGACTGACCGATGTCTACGTATCCCGCGAGACCGTTGTGCGGTACATGGGCGAGAAGTCCGCGCTGACCGGCGGGTTCCTGGCAATCTTGCTCGGCGCGCTTGCCGCCGGACCTCTGTATGCCGCCTTCCCAATCGCCTCCATGATGCTCCGCAAGGGCGCTTCCTTCTTCAACGTTATGGTCTTCCTTGGCGCCTGGTCTACGCTCAAAGTGCCGATGTTCCTGTTCGAGACAACCTCGCTGGGGGCGACCTTCTCGGTAACCCGTTGGGCGACAAACGTCGTGGTCATCCTGGTCATCGCTGGAGTCCTCAAGGTGACCGTGTCGGACAGGGAAAAGGAAGAGATAGCTGACAGGCAACGGAACATGGAGCCGGGAAAGCCGCAGGTCACGCGGTGAACCGAATCGCCTTCCTGGGGCATCCGTCGGTGCACTGTCCGCAGAGGATACACTCGTCCGAGAGCCAGGATGATGAACACGGCGATAACGGTGTAGTAAGTAGCGAGCATCGGAAGACCATCCCTTGACAGTGCTAGGCCTGCGTGTTCGATGGTTTGCCGCGCCAGGCGGACACCAGATGAACTACCATTTGACGAAGCGCCTCGGTGGCAAGCGAGCAGATCGCGACGGAAAGGATTAGCAGAGCCGCCACAAGCGGATATCGCGGGCTCTCCGAGGCGGCGAAGGGGTTTACGAACCTGGACAGGACCGTGATCCAGAACACGTGCACCACATATGCGCCGTAGGTAAGGCCGCCCATGCGATTGATCGCCTGGCTGCCGGGGATTTTGGTCTGGAGGAAAGCCAGAAGCATCAACACTGCCGCGACAATGACGAGGAAGTTGTTGAACTCGTAGAACGCTCCCGAGAACCCTCCCAATGGATAGGTCATCTCGACAACAGAGAGAACAGGCCCTTCGCGCTTGCTTTTGTGAGCAGGTGCTTCCGCACGTAGGCCCCGATGAAGTACAGCAGGACGAACAGGGCCAACCGCGAGCTTAGCAGCCCGAGGTCATAGAACTGGACCCCGGTGGCATACACAATGGACGGTATCACTGAAGCCACGCAGTACAAGACCAGTATCAGATTCCGAAGCCTCTCCTTGGGCAATTCGGAGACAAGGACGTTCATATAGGGCGATAGCAGGTACAGGACGATGAGGACCTGGGTGTACCACAGGTGATAGAAGTAGACGTTGTTGGCCAGCAGGTCGACTGCTGCGGAAGATAGGGCGCCGCTGAGATTACCCGAGTTGTCGGTGTAAAAAAGCGGCAGGTACAGGAGCATGTAGAACGCGACGGGCGAAAGGATCCGCGCGATTTGGCGAGACGGCTTCGTGTCCTTCGCGGTGCTCAGGAAATAGCCCGTGAGCAGGACAAAGCAGTCCACCGCTATTCTTGAGCCGCCATCAAGAAGGTTGGCAAACTGCCAGTTCAGGACCCCCGATACGTTATGGGACGACAGGTAAGGCGCACCCACGTGAATGGCGACAACCATCACGAACAGGACGACTCTCATAAGCTCGATGTTGCTCTTTCACATGGAGAAGGTTTCGTGAATGAGCTGCCGGTCTCCTGTCCGCGCCCGCCTACAGCGATGTCCAACCAGGTGTGAACCCTGACATTTTGGTCGCTGCCGCCATACATTATGTCGAGCACGCCAAAAGGTGGGGGTAGATATGACAATTCCGTCGGATCAGTTGCCGCCAGAGGCACGGTTCTTTCGTCGCAGGCGCAGGATCAGCCAAGCTGAACTGGAACTGAACAACCACATGCGCATGCTATGGGAGCAGCACATTACCTGGACCAGGCTGACAATCATGAGCATCGCCGCAGGCTCGGCGGACGTGGATCTCGTCACACGCCGGCTCCTCCGCAACCCAGTCGACTTTGCCAGAGCCCTGGAGCCTTTCTACGGCCGGGAGATTGCCGGCGAGTTTGCCCGGTTGTTCACAGAGCACCTTGTCATCGCCTCCGAACTGGTGACAGCAGCCAAAGCCGGCAACAGCCAGGCGGCAGCGGATGCGGAGAGGCGGTGGTACGTGAATGCGGACCAGATCGCCGCGTTCCTGGCACGCATTAACCCGCACTGGTCCGAGGCTGAGTGGCGGACGATGCTGCATGACCACCTGGCGCTGACCAAGGCGGAAGCAGTGGATATCCTAACACAGCAGTTCGAAGAAGGGATCACGATCTTCGACGAGATAGAAAGGCAAGCCCTCACGATGGCCGACACGATGACGCGAGGGATCGTGAGGCAGTTCCCAAGGAGGTTCTTGTGACGGACTTGCGGTGTCCGCCTCCAGGTATTTGTTGTGTAAGCAACCGAGCTGAGTGGTAAGGGTGGTTCCGAAAGGAAGGGATCAGCCCCCCCGGCGGCATATGGTGGTAGGGAAACACGCAGTGATGGAGGGTCCCAAATGAGCAGAAAGGTTCTCCTGCTTATCGTGGCCGTGGCAGCGCTATCGGTTCTGCTGGCCGGATGTCTCCCGGGCGACGGGGCTGCCAAGCCTTCGAAACCCGCAGGGTTCTTTTGGGGGATCTGGCATGGCTGGGTGGCGCCTGTTTCACTCATCGCGGAGATATTCAGGAAAGATATCCGGATTTACGAGCCGGCGAACTCCGGCCTGTGGTACGATCTCGGCTATTATATGGCCGTCGTTAGTGGCTTCGGGGGGCTGTCTCTGTTCCATAGAAGGAACTCGGGTCGCAATCGTCGGCGTTAACGGGGTGACGCGATGCCTGAGTTGAGGCGTGCCGGGGTACAATCGCAGTGCAGGTGGGCACCTGGGTGTCAGATTACAGCGCCATTTCCAGCCGAAGTCTCTCGAACCAGGGCTATGTGGAGGTGCTTCTCATGAACACAGTTTATCGTTGCGGGCTGCTCATTGATGGGAAGGGCGCCCAGCCGGTTCGCGACGCTTCGATATGGGTGGAGGGTGACCGGGTCAAGGAGATCATCCCGTCGGGCGGGGGGACCCCTGATGGAGCGAACGTCGTTGACCTGTCGAACTACGTCGTGGTCCCAGGCCTTATAGATATGCACGTGCACGTCGACTACTGGTACAGCCAGCCCAACGTGGCGGAGTACGTCGACAGCGACGCGTTGCCTGCGTGTCTTGCCGCCCGGAACATACGCTCCACGCTGGAGAAAGGCATCACCACGCTCCGCGACGTGTCGAGTGGAGTAGGCCTTTCAATGCGGCGCGCGGTGGAGCTAGGCTACGTCCCTGGCTCAAGGTTGTTTACTGCCGGCAAGGGGATCTGCATGACCGGCGGGCACGGCCACGAGCTCCTTCGTGGGGTGCGCGAGGCGGATGGCCCGGAAGACATCCGCAAGGCCGTCCGTGAGCAGGTCAAGGCCGGCGCCGACCTGATCAAGATCCTGACCAGCCACCGTTCCGAGACCCCCGAGTACCGCCAGGAGGAACTGGACGCCGGAGTGGACGAGGCCCACCGCCTCGGGTTCCGCGTCGCATGCCACGCCGCGATTATGCCGGCGGCCAAGATGGCGGTCCTGGCCGGAGTGGACACTCTGGAGCACGGCACGCACCTCACCGACGAGGTCCGCGGCATGATGGTTGAGCGAGGTACATACCTGATCCCTACGATGATCGCTTATCACAGCATGGCCGAGGCTGCTCGCCGGTCTATGCAAGGGGTGTCTGCGGACGATGATTACCGCCGCACGACGCTCTCCAAATACGCTGCATGGTGGATCAAGACCGACGAGATGCTGGAGAGCCAGTTCAGAAAGGCAGTCGCGGCCGGTCTCAAGATTGCGGTTGGGACCGACATCGTCATCCCGGAAGTCGAGTTCTCGCCCCTCCACACCGAGATGGAGATGATGGTGAAGTTCGGTTACGGGACTATGGACACCATCTGCGCCGCTACCCGTGTCGCAGCCGAGGCCCTGGGGAAGTTGAGCGACCTCGGGACGGTAGAGAAGGGCAAGTTCGCGGATTTCGTGGCGGTCAGCGGCGACCCACTGAAGGACATCTCGGACTTGCGGAAAGTCGGGATGGTCGTGAAGGGCGGCAGGGTGGAGGTACCGGCACCCGTGCCCTACTACGCATGGCGTTGATCACCGCAAACGTACACGTTGGTGTAGACTTGGCCCTGAGTGGTCTTAAGGCCGCACGCGTCTAGGGGTGACGTCTGTGTCGCAGGCATCGGCTGAGACGAAACGTAGCTCGAATAGAGACGCAGCAATGAAACTGGTTGTCTTGTTCGGTATCGTGAGTCTCCTCTCCGATATGACATACGAAGGCGCCCGGAGCGTCACAGGACCGTTCCTGGCCACCCTCGGAGCCAGTGGGACCGTTGTTGGCCTGGTAGCAGGCCTGGGCGAGTTCATCGGCTACGGGCTCAGGCTGGTCACTGGCTATATTAGCGACCGGACAGGCCAGTACTGGCTGATTACCGGGCTCGGCTATAGTTTCAACCTTCTCGCGGTGCCTCTACTCGCATACGCTGGGAGTTGGCAGCTCGCCGCGGCCCTAATGATAATGGAGAGAACTGGCAAGGCCATAAGGAAACCCGCCCGTGACACCATGCTTTCGTACGCCACCTCGCAGGTCGGACACGGTTGGGGTTTCGCAGTCCACGAAGCTATGGATCAGATAGGAGCGGTCGCAGGGCCCCTCCTCATGGCCTTTGCGCTGAGCACCCGCAACAGCTACCGTTCCGCATTTCAATTTCTCCTGATCCCCGCCCTGCTCACACTGGGAGTGCTTGCGGTGGCCAGGGTCCTTTACCCGAAGCCGCGGGACCTCGAAGTCAAGACGACTGTGATCGAAAGCAAGGGCCTGTCCAGGGAGTTCTGGGTGTACATCCTGGCAGTTGGCATGATCGCGGCCGGTTACGCCGACTTTCCGCTGATAGCATTCCACCTGAAGCAGACCGCCGCCATCCCTGATACATGGGTCCCTCTGCTCTATGCCGGCGCAATGGGGATCGACGCCTTGGCCGCCCTCTTCTTCGGGTGGCTTTTCGATCGCATTAAGATCAGGTCGCTGATGTGGGCGGTGGCCATTTCCGCGTTCTTCGCTCCTTTCGCTTTCTCCGGTAGGCTAAACTTGGCGATCATCGGGATAGCTCTTTGGGGCATTGGGATGGGCGCTCAGGAGTCCATACTCAAGGCGGTCATCGCGGACATGGTCATGCCTGAGCGCAGGGGATCCGCCTACGGCATATTCAACGCCGGTTACGGCCTGTTCTGGTTCGCCGGGAGCGCCCTGATGGGCATCTTGTACGATTTCTCTGTGCCACTGCTGGTTGGCTTCTCAGTAGCTGCCCAATTGGTCTCCGTCGCCGCACTGGCGGCGGTGAGCCGGGTGCGGACGTGATGGAGGGACGCGTTTGGAAGCCCCGTTCATAGATCTCATCAACAGCGATTGGAGCGATTGGCGCGGATCTGGACGGCGCGAGGACCGCCTGGATAACCCTTCATGGGTGGACAAATTCCTTTCCAAGTGGGGTCTGCAGGTCCCCCCGGGCGAAGGCCCGCGCCTGAGTTCTGTTCTGAAGGACCTCCGCGCAGTGGTGGCCTCCGAGGTCAAGCGCGTGCAGTCTGGTGAATCGTTGTCCCCTGAAGGCATCTCGCGCCTTGACGCGGCCATCTCTGGAGTGCGCTATCGCAACCACCTTTCCGACTCACCGCATTTCGGGGTGGAGTCGGAGCCCGAAAACAAGGACTCGGATTGGGTCGTGGCCCAGATTGCCGAGTCCTTTGTGGACGTTCTCTTGAAGGGGGATCCGAAGCGTCTAAAGATCTGCGCCAACCCCGAATGCGGATGGCTCTTCTATGACGACAGCCGCGCGATGTCGCGAGTTTGGTGCGACAGCCGGGTCTGCGGCAACCTCACTCTTTGGATTCGCCCCCAACAAACTTGTGGAGCCGCTCGCAACCATCGTAGTCACCGCAGGCTGCGCAGTTGGGCACACCCTTTTCTACCGCGCACTTCCTTATTCCGCACTCGGCGCAGTACTTGGCGATGAACGGCTGGTTGGCGGGCTGGCAGCCCAGACAAGCCCAGTCCTTTGCCTGATACGCGCCATTCCAGAAAGAGCCTGCCGCCGCCTGTAAGAGCGATAGATCGCCGCTGACGGTCCCCTTGTACGCCCGGCAGTTGTGTCAATGGGCAGGGTTTCTGACCACGAACGAGAATTTGCAGGGCTCCTTCCCGCCGCTGGCCAGCGCGTGGTGCTTTCTCTTGGACCACCCTGGTGATTTCGCGCACCGTATACGGTATCACGAGTCAGCTAGGGTACCCCAAGGGATCACACACCGGGTGGTGTTCGGCTGCTTACCGCTCGCCGCTCGCCGTCTACTTGCCCGAAACAGTCACTCCCGACACCGCCACCCACGGAGATATGCCGTACCCAAAATCCACGCTTTCACGGGACACGGCCTTGATGTTTCGGAGCATCTCGGCGAAGTTGCCGGACACCATTGTCTCGCTAACAGGGTACTTAATCTCCCCGTCCTCGATGAGATAGCTGTTTTTCGCCACGCCCGCGAAATCTCCGCTGTTGCTGGGCCGGCCTCCCGAGAACCGGGCCATGAGCAGGCCCTTCTTTACGCCCTTCACCATCTCGTTGAATGAGGTGGCCCCGGGGTCTATTACGAGCCCATCGGCGTTGTTCAGAGCCCGCGTTTTGCCAGTCTTCCTTGAGCCGTACAGGCTGAGCAGGTAGCTCTTGAGGATGCCGCGGTCCAGGAAGGTGCAGTCATGTGCGGCATAGCCGTCGGGTGTAATGAATGTCTTTTCTGCGACCTCATGTGAAGTAGGCCTGCCATGGACGCTTAGCAGTGGACTGGCGACCTCCTGACCCAGGCTGTCCTTGTAGATGCTGGTCCCTGCGATCATGGGCCCGTCTGACAAGGAGTAGAGCAGGAAGCTCAGCAGATCCTCCAAGCACTCCGGGGTGTAGATCACATCCCCAACGAACTTGCCCTGGACGGGGCGGGTGTCAATCTGCTCGCCTGACTGCCGCAGCAATGTGGCCAGGGACGCGCAGGACAAGAGATCCTTGTCCAGATCCTTCAGGGAGACTGCGGTGTAGTTGAAGGACGACGTCTTGTCGCCTTCTCTGGACGAGAACATGACGACGCCGTGGTACGCGCCGGTGTAACTCACGAAGTCAACGCCGTTGGAGTTAACCAGGTAGCTCCGCCTTCGGGTGAAGTCGACGTAGGCCTGGCGAAGGACCGCTTTGGGGAACCGGGTCCTGATGTTCCCGAGCAGGTCCTTCAGTCGAAGGTGCATCTTGTCGAGGTCGGGCGCGTCGCTCCCTGCGGAGAACTCGGCGGGGGACTGGGCCTCGGCTATATCGTTGGCGTCGTCGGGCTGTGAGGCGTCGGCGATGTCGAGGACTTCGGCGGCGGCCTTGTCCAGTGAGCCGGAGTCAGCGTTGTTGACGCTGCTGCTCCCTTTGCGCCCTCCCTTAATGGCGGTGAGGCCGACCCGTGTGTCGAAGGTGGTCCGGAGCAGGCTGAGCTCGCCCGCATCCACGTTCATCTCGTGCTTGCCGGTCAAGGTCACGCTGCACTGGGCTTTATCCGCCCCGGCCTTAAGCATCGCTTCAAGGCCGTATTTGGCGCTTTGCCTGGGGTCCGTCATATCTACCTGCCTCCTATGCTGACCTTGCACTTGATGGCCGGGCCACCCATGCCGACGGGGATGGCTTGCTTCTTGCCGCACATCCCGGCGCAGGTCCACTTCATCTCGTCCGATACCATGGTGACGGTCCGAAGGACGTCGAAGGCCACGCCGGAGATTGTGGTGTCGTTTATGGCGCGACCCAATTTGCCGTCCTTTATCTCGTAGCCCAAGTTCACGCCGAACATGAACTCGCTCGTGGAGTCGGCCTGTCCGTTAGTGGGCTTTATCAGGTAGTATCCGTTGTCGACCGATGCGATCATCCCTTGCAGGCTGCTTGACCCTGGCACTATGGCGGTGTTCCTCATCCTGATAAGTGGCTCGTCGGAGAACTGGTAGGCGCGAGCGTTGCCTGTGGGGGCGACGCCGAAAATCGCGGCGCTCTCCTTGTTGTGCATGTAGCCCTTGAGTATGCCTTTGTCGATGACGACGACGTCCTCAGCTTTTGTGCCCTCGTCGTCTATGTAGACCGGGACCGGGCATGTCTTGCCGCGGAACTCGTTGGCGAAGTCGACCAGCGTCACCAAGTCGCTTGCAGCGATCTTGTTGAGCAGTGGACCCGCGACTGAACCGCCGATGACCAGGTCGGCCTCCGTGGTGTGTCCGATCGCCTCGTGGGCGAGGATTCCCGCCAGATCGGCGTCCATGACGCACGTCTGGAGGCCCGCCTCAGCGTAGACGCCCTCGTTCTTGCGCACCAAATGCTGGTAGATCTCTTCTATGCCCTCGTTCAGGGCGGAGGGGGATCCGAAAATGTCCTCGAACTGCCCCAGCCCTCCAAATGACCAGGAGAGGTCGACGGGCCGCCCGTCCTTCTGAAGGGAGAGCGAAACGTTCACGATGCTTCTCGGGATCATCGAATGGGAGTAGGATCCGTCGGACGTGAGCAGCGTCTTCTCCATGTCGAGGCAATTCAGACTGACCGACCTGCTTGCGAGGTTGGGATACTTGGCTACGATGTGGGCGTCGATCTCCCTCGCGAAGTCAGCCAGCGCTTTCTGACCGAGCCTCGGCTTTTCGGTGGAGAAATCGTTCTTGGATTCTGCCTTGGTTGCGGGCAGCGGGCCTTTGGCCTTGCGTTCCCGGGAGTCCAGGAAGGCCGCGTTGTCAGTTGCGGCTCTCAGCACCGTCTTGACAGAGTCCGGGGTCGTATCCGGGTTGGAGGAGAACCCCCACGACCCGTTCATGTAGACCCGGGCCGAGATGCCGCCGGTCGCCAGACGCGAGTTTGCCGTATTGTTCCCCTTGACGAAGGCGACCTGGACACTACGGTTCTCCTGTGCCCGCAGTTCCGTGTAGGCCGGGAAGAGACCTTGGTACTGGCGCAGATCCATGCTGGACAAATCTAACCCTCCTCGTATGTTTGAGTTGAACACGCAGGTGTCTGTGACACACATTCCTGATGATCTAGCGTCCCTGGAGGGATGCTCGCATCTGCCGAACGAACTCCCGGATATCTGTTAGGTGGTTAGCTATGATGGAGTGTAGCTCATTCGCAGTAACTTCGTTATATAAGTGAACCATGCGATTCCGATATCCGGCCATTTCCACGAGCACCTCGCCGAGCTGCTTGTTGATGAACCCGCGCTCGGACAATCCCCTGGCGATGCTCTTGTACTCTCCCGCTAGCTCCAGGAAACCCGACTTGGCTAGTACATGCCTTCCGATATCGAAGATGGCCTCAAGCGTTCTCCGAAGGAAACTCTCTGCTGCAGCTATCATCATTGGGTCTCTCAAAAACTCGTCTTCAGGGATCGAGGCGAGCTCGCTCAAGTTCGTCAGGTAGCCGGAGATCAGTCCTAAGCGCTGCTCCACCAAGATTACGTTGATCACGGCGTTCAGACCTCCTCCAGAGTTTCCTGCAGAAACTTGGCCAGCACCGGCCGGAAATCGGCGGCCCGTCTTAGGATGCTCATCTCGTAGTTGTCCCTCACCTGCTCACTCTGCTGGTAGACGCAAATCCCCTTGACCGCCTCGAGCTGGAAGACCGAGTGAGTCTCCTGAAGCAGCACCAAATCGAGGTTGAGAGGGCGTAACAAATCAACCAGATCGTTGTAGACGGAGGCGTAGAAGCGTACTCGCTCCAGCCCGGTAGGCAGGGGGCTCTCCGAGACCACACCTAGATCCAGATCGGACAGGGCGTCTATAGGTTTCACGGACTCCCCGTCCAGTAGTGCTTTTCCGACCTCTGCCTGAGAACCGAATAGGTAGGCAAGGGAAACGTGGTGTCGGGCCAGCACGTCTGACAACTGGCTGTATCGGTCGCCTTTCACTCCATCATCTCCCGTCTACGCGATAATACCAACTATTGGATCTGCGCGTCAAACGCGCCGGCTGACTCTGGCGGACCTTACACGGACGTGCTAGCTTGTAGCTCGGACAACTCAGAACCATGCGGGAGAGGGCGAGCGCGTTGCGAAGCGACATCGGCCTAATTGGTCTTGCGGTTATGGGCGAGAACCTGGCCCTGAACATCGAGTCACGAGGCTATTCAGTCTCAGTCTACAACAGGACTCTGTCCAGGGTGGACGAGTTTTCGAATGGACGAGGAGCCGGCAAGCGGGTTACCGGATGCCGGAGTCTGAAGGAACTGGCCGAATCGCTGGAGAGACCGCGGAAGGTCATCTTGATGGTCCAAGCCGGGGACGCCGTGGACGAGGTCATCAAGCAGGTTCTACCACACCTGGAGCCCGGCGACATCCTCATCGACTGCGGGAATTCCCACTACAAAGACACCAGCAGGCGTGCCGGCGCTCTACAGAGTGCGGGGGTCCATTTCCTCGGCACCGGCGTATCGGGCGGGGAAGAAGGAGCGTTGCACGGGCCGTCAATCATGGCCGGCGGCGCCTACGAACCGTGGCTGGAAGTGCGCGATCTCTTCCGCAGCATTGCAGCCAAGGCTGGTCCAGGCAACGACGAGCCGTGCTGCGAGTGGATGGGACTGGGCGGAGCGGGCCATTTCGTGAAGATGGTGCACAACGCCATTGAATATGCGGATATGCAGCTCATCTCAGAAGCTTACTGGCTGATGAAGGTGCTGCTGGGAATGGACTCCCCCGCCATGGGCGATGTTTTCGCCGGGTGGAACCAAGGGCCGCTGCAGTCCTATCTAATCGAGATTACCGCCCAGGTGCTGGGAAAGAAGGACGAGCTGACGGGGGACTACCTGGTCGATATGGTCCTTGGTGTCGCGCGCCAGAAAGGCACTGGCGCTTGGGCAGCCGAAGTTGCATTCGAGTTGGGCGTGCCGGCGCCGTCCCTGGTGGAGGCGGTCGTCGCGCGGTTCATGAGCGCGGTGAAAGACGAGAGGATTGGAGCGGCCGCTGTCCTGGGTGGGCCCGGACCTCTACCTGCAGCGGCGCCAGCCGAGGACCTGATCCCCGCCCTCCACGACGCGCTCTACGCCGCCAAGGTCATCGCCTACGCGCAAGGTTTCGCCCTGATGCAAGCGGCTTCCCACCGGTACGGGTGGCCGCTGGACTACGCGGCAATCGCTTGCATCTGGAGGAATGGGTGCATCATTCGTGCGCGTTTTTTGGATGCCATCGCGGTGGCCTTCGTTCGCGACGACGCTCACGACGACGTCCTCTGCGACGCACCAACCAACCTGATGCTATCCCCCAAGTTCGCATCCGACCTGGCAAAGTCGCAGAACCAGCTGAGATCCATCGTCGGGCAGGCCGTCAGCAGGGGTATCCCTGTAAGCGGCTTCGCATCCGCCTTGACCTACTACGACTCCTATAGGTCGGGCGAACTTCCCGCCAATCTCATCCAGGCCCAGCGGGACTGCTTCGGCGCCCACGGCTATGAGCGGAAGGACCGGAAGGGAATTTATCACAGCAAATGGACAGAGTGATCCGCCCTTCGCGCTGACGTAAAAAGAACCGCCCCCGCTTGCGTGCAAGGGCGGCCCGTCAATAGCGCCTATCTAGCCAGATGGGCGTTACTCGAAGCTCTTCGCTACCTCGTCGATCATGGATGCCACGTGGGCGACGGCGGCCCGGATCGGGTCGGGCTTGCTCATATCCACGCCCGCCATCTTGGCCAGCTCCAAGGGTTTCTTGGTACCGCCCGCCTTGAGGACGTTCACCCATCTCTCTGCGGCGACCGGGCCTTCTTTGACGATGTTCATCGCGACCATGGTCCCGATGGTCAAGCCGGCCGAGTAGGAGTACGGGTACAAACCGCGGTAGTAATGGGACTGGCGCATCCAGACCGTCCGCGCGGTGTCGTCGATCTCCACTTCGCCGCCCCAGAACTCGTCGAGGATCTCGCCCTGCAACTTGCACAGGACGCTGGCCGTGATCGGCTGTCCCTTCTCGGCCAATGCGTAGGCCCGCCGCTGCAGTTCGCCCTCAATCAGGTGGCGGACCATGTTGTGGTGGTAGCTCTTGATGAACTGCATTAGGAGCCACCGGCGGGTCCGGACATCCTTAGTGTTGGCCATGATGTAGTTGCCGACGATTATCTCGTTGGCGGTCGACGGCGCCTCGATGAAGAACATGGTGGGTCTGGTGTTGGCCAGCCTCTGGTACCTTTGCGCGAGCACGCCCTGGCCGCCATGGCCGAGCTCGTGGGACAGCGTGACCGCGCTACGCAGGCTGTTGCCCCAGGTCATTGAGATGTAGGGGTGGACGCCGTAGACCGAGCTGCAGAAGGCCCCGGTCTGCTTGCCGACGTTGTCAGCCCTGTCGATCCAGCGGTTCCTCAGCCCTTCGGCTATGATCGCGATGTACTCAGGCCCCAGCACAGAGAGACCTTTCAGGATGATCTCAGAGCCTTCTTCAAAGGTGGTTTGCACCTCGAAGTCGGGGTCGAGCGGGGCTTCGATGTCCGAGTAGAGCATCTCGTCCAGACCGAGGACCTTCTTCCTCAGCTGGGCGTAACGGCGCATATGGATCGCCAGTTCCTTCAATATGATGTCGTGCAAGTTGTTGTAGATGTCGATGGTGACTTCCTGGCGATCGAGCAGCATGTGGATGGCCGAGGGGAATCCGCGCAACTTGGCCATGACTACGTTCTTCTTGACCTCTGCCCCCCAAGCAGTCCCGTACGTGTTCTGGTACCCCTTGAGGGCCTTGGCATGGGCGAAGTGAGCGTTGCGCCTGAGGACCGGGTCGGCGGCGCTCTCGTAGCGCCCTATGGTCATGGGCAGCTTGTTGCCCTTGCTGTCCTCGACAGGCTCCCACGGGATATCGGCCGATCTCGACCGCTCATAGATCCTGGCAGGAGCGTTCAGGACTTCGCCCAAAGCCGCGAGAATCATCTCGGATTCGGGGCCCAGGAGATGCGGCTTGTCCTCAATCATCTTCTCCACGGTGATCCGGAAGGGCTCGAGGCCCGGCTCCTCGGCCAGGTACTTCTTGAGCACGCCTTCGGGCAGAGCAAGCGCCTCTGACTGGATGAACGAAGTCTCCGAATGGATCCTGGCCATGAGTCCCGCAGTCCGGCCTGACATGGCCTGGAAGGCGGGGTTGGTGCCGTCGGATGAGTTGTTGAGAGAGGCGTACGCTGTGACCTTGGAGAGCCGCTTCTGCAGCGCTTCCTGGGCCAGGAAGCAGTCCAGCAGTACCTTGGCGCCTTCGCCCAGCTTGTCTTTGAACTTGGTGACTGTGTCGACCATCCCCGCGACCGCGTTGAACTCGGCTTCCCAGGCTTCCACGGAAGGGAAGACGTCAGCGAGGTTCCATGTCAGCTCGACCGGGACTTCGGAACGGGTAAAACGCTTCTGCATGGCGATCCTCCTCAGTAGATGAGATCTCCTGAAGTAGTTCGAGACTCGAACGGTCATTCCTTCCAAGGGACATCAGCGGGACTCAATCACTTCCCTCATGCTGTAGAGGCCGGGCCCTTTCCCCGAGAGGAACCTGGCTGCCCGCACCGCTCCATAGGCGAACACATCCCTTGAGAGAGCCGAGTGGGTGATCTGGATCACTTCGCCCTGGCCCGCGAAAATGACGTCGTGCTCCCCGACAATGGCCCCTCCGCGCACGGAGTGGATGCCTATCTCCCGCTTCTGCCTCTTCTCGGATTTTGCGTGCCGGCCGTACTTGCGTTCCAAGCCCTCGCCCACTGAAGACTCGATGGCCTCGGCGATCATGATGGCGGTTCCGCTGGGAGAATCCACCTTCTGGTTGTGGTGCTTCTCGACTATCTCTATGTCGAAGGAGTCGTGGAGCAGTGCGGATGCCTGCTTGACCAAGGAGAGCACGAGGTTCACACCTAGGGACATGTTGGCTGAATTTAGGATGGCGACTTGCCGGGACGCGTCCGCCATCCTCTGCTTCTCTTCGAGAGTGAAGCCGGTGGTGCATATCAGAAGAGGGACCTTTTTGGCCAGTCCATACTCCAGTACAGCGTCGAGGCTTGTGTGATGAGAGAAGTCGACCAGCATGTCCGGGCTTTCCCTGGCCTCTCTTACCTCCGCTGCCTGCCTCAGCGACGCGTAGACCGGGTAGCTGTTCGCGCACTTCCTAGGGTCGATGTCGACGCCGGCGACGACTTCCATGCCCGCCTCCGCAGCCAGCACGCGGGTCATCACCTGGCCCATCTTTCCGTTGCACCCGTGCAGAAGGATTCTCATATTCCCACCCCCAGACATTGATACCGTAGCGATTGTCTCCTTATTCGCCGCTGCGATGACGAAGCCTTTTGAGAGGACTCTTGTGCTTGCGAATCGAATGAATAACGAATCCGATCCAAGAAAAGGTGTGATTGATGTTGGCAAGCGAATATGCCGGTAAGCAGCAGAAGTTCCTGTACCCGTCGATCAAGACTTACTATGCTGATCCCCTGGTCCTGGTTGAAGGCAATGGGCTCAGGGTTAAGGACGTCAACGGCAGAGAATATCTCGACTGCTTCGGAGGCATCTTGACCACCAGCGTGGGGCATGCAAGGCCGGAAGTCGTTGAAGCAATGTGCGACCAGGTCCGCCGCATCGTCCACACCTCCACCTGTTATCTGAACCTTCCGATACTGGAGCTGGCCGAGGAGTTGGCTTCCATCACCCCCGGCAACCTCCAGAAGTCGTTCTTCACAAACAGCGGCACCGAGGCAATCGAGACCGCCATCGCTTCCGCCAGGTTCTACACCAAGTCGCACTGGATCGTGTCCCTCCGGCACGGATATCACGGCCGTTCAGTTTTGGCGACTTCGCTCACCGGGCACGCACCGTGGCGCTTGCCCGCCAGCGAATCCGGCATCACCTACGCCCACAACGGCTACTGTTACAGGTGTCCTTTCCACCAGACTTACCCCGGCTGCGATATGGCGTGTGCCAGGGACATCGAAGAGCTGATAAAGACCACCACCGACGGCCACATCGCCGCGCTGATCGCCGAACCAATCCAGGGAGTCGGTGGCTTCATCACTCCCCCGCCTGAGTACTTCAAGATAGCGACTGAGATAGTCAAGCGGTTCGGCGGCGTCTTCATCTGCGACGAAGTCCAGACCGGCTTCGGGCGCACGGGCGACTTCATGTTCGGCATCCAGCATTGGGGCGTCGATCCCGACATCATGGTGTTTGCCAAGGGCCTCGCGAACGGCGCGGCCATCGGCGCGACCATCGCCAGACCCGAGATAGCCGATGCCTGGACCGCCAGCACCATCTCCACCTTTGGCGGCAATCCCATCAGCATGGCGGCAGCGGTCGCCACTTTGAAAGTCATGAAGAAAGAGAACATCCCCACCCACGTATCCGGGATGGGGAAGATGATGTTCGCGGGTCTACGCGCGCTCCAGGAGAGGCATCCCTTCATGGGCGACGTTCGCGGCAAGGGCCTCATGATCGGCATTGAGATGGTCAAAGAGAACAAGGTCCCGGCGCCTGACCTGGCCACGGCTTTCATGGATGCCGCCAGAATGGAAGGCGTCCTCATCGGCAAGGGCGGCCTGTACGGAAATGTGGTCCGCCTGACTCCTCCAATGACCATCACCGAGGCCGAAGTCGCCGAGGCACTTGAGAAGCTGGGCAAGGCCTGCGAGCGGGTCTCGGCAGCCAAGTAGATGAAGGCTACATGGATCTTCACCGGCGGTCCTGTCGTTACCGTTGACCGGGAGGACAGGATCGCCGAAGCGATAGCCATTGACGGCAAGAGAATCCTGGCCGTAGGGTCAAGGGACCAGGCGATGGAGTACCGCGGCCCGTCCACCGAGGTTGTTGACTTGAAAGGACGCGCCCTGCTCCCGGGCCTGGTGGAAAGCCATTGCCACATGCTTTCTTTCGGGACCAACGAACTGGGCGTCAACCTGAAGTACCCGAACGTGAAGTCCATGGGGGAGCTGCAGGCCGCTCTTCGGAAGAAAGCTGCCGAGACTCCTCCCGGCCAGTGGATCAGGGGATGGGGTTACGACCACTCCAGGTTGGCCGAAAACCGGCATCCTGAGCGATGGGACCTCGACGCGGTCTCGACAGTCCATCCGATCCTGGTCAGCAGGACTTGTGGGCACATCGTCGCGGCCAACAGTCTGGCCCTGAAAAGCGCCGGCCTCACGGACGAGACGTCCGACCCACCCGGCGGCAAGTTTGGCAGGCGCGACGGCAGACTGACTGGCGTGGCATTCGAGGCTGCTCAGGGCCTTGTCCGTGGTCCCAGTCGCTACAGTTACGACGACCTCCGCAAGGCGCTCAAGGCGTGCAACGACTATTGGCTCCAGAGCGGGTTCACCAGTTCGGCAGACGCAGGCAGTATAGCGGGACGACCCGAGGTCCTGCAGGACGCTCTGGCAGCGGGCGAGGTCAAACTCAGGGTTTACATGATGGCCACGGTGGACGGCCCGGCCTCGCTGGATAAATGGTTGACGTCCCTGGAATCCGGCTTTAGGGAGCGGATGGAGAGTGACCGCGTGAAGGTCGGTCCGCTGAAGGTCTTCATTGACGGCTCATCCAGCGGGCCGACTGCCGCTACGAGGGACCCTTACACCAGCAACCCGGCCGACTCCGGCATGCTCTACATGGACCAGGAGCGGCTCAATCAACTCATCGAGAAAGGGCACGCGGCCGGCTGCCAAGTGACCTGCCATGCCGTGGGCGACAGAGCGGTTGAGATGATGCTTAACGCCCTGGAGATGGCTATGGCTAATCACCCCAGGCCCGACCCCCGGCATCGGATCGAGCACTGCGGCATTTGTCCCCCCGACTTGCAGGAGCGGATCCGTAGGCTAGGAGTCATCCCCGTCGCCCAGCCGGTCTTTTTCCAAGAGTTCGGCGATGGCTACCTGCGCAACTACGGCCCCGCGCGCGTGAGGCACATGTTCCCGGCCAGGAGTTTCCTTGAGCAGGGGATCCCGGTCGCGGCCAGTTCGGATTCTCCGGTGACCTACGTGGACTCCAACCTGGGGCTATACTCTGCCCTTACCCGCAAGACGATGACCGGACAGGTCTGCGCCGCCGAGGAGACGGTGGACATCATGAGCGCTATCCGGATGTACACGTACAATGGGGCCTACGCCATGTTCAGGGAGAATGAGATCGGCAGCCTGGAACCTGGAAAGCTGGCCGACCTGGCGGTCTTCTCGGGGGATATCCTGCGGATGTCACCTCCAGAGGTGAGACATGCCACGGTCGATATGACGTTCGTAGACGGAGAACTGGTCTATGAGAACCGGGAAAATCGGCGTTGACAGGGCTTTGTCCCGATGATAACCCATGACCCAACAACTGAATATCCACTGGACCTTATCCAGAGCAGGTGAGGGACTGGCCCGATGATCCTGCGGCAACCGGCGGCAAGCTTGCGCGAAGGTGCCAAAGCAGACCGTCCAGAACGGTCCGACAGATAAGGGGATTAAGACGCCTCTCTTGTCGGAGAGGCGTTTTTGTCGCCCGAAGTGGAGTGCGGTGTAGATGGCGTCCTATGAGAGTTCTCTTCTGAGCGCGAGATTCCTTGCGGCGGCATGCCTCGTCTTTGCTTCCTACTATTGACGGTAGTATCCATGCAAATGTACAATGCAGGTGAGGTGGCTGAATGTGGGTAAGTTCTCCGAGTTTAAGCCTCACGAGCAGGGGCTTGAGAAAGCCCTTGGCGGGCTCGAATCCAAGGTCATGAACGCCGTATGGTCCATCGGGAGATGCACTGTGCGGGAGGTCTACGACCGCCTTCGCGTGGAACAGGACCTGGCCTACACAACTGTCATGACTGTCATGTCGCGCCTCTCCAACAAAGGTTTCCTCAAGCGCGAAATGGTGGACGGCAGCTACTTCTACGAATCTGCTATGTCACGCCAGGAGTTCAGATCGGCCCTGGTAGGTGAGGTGCTTGATAGTCTGCTGGAGTCGTTTTCGGAGGAAACTGTCGCCCACCTTGCTGACAGGGTCGGCAAACGCAGCAGTGAGGACCTCGACAAGCTCTCGGACGTTATCGCCGAGCGCAGAAAGGAACGGGGGAAGTAGACAACGGGATCGGGTTGGCATCCGCTATCGTGAAGGTAGCCCGGGCGGGAAGCATGCGACCCACTCATGCGCTGGCCAACGCAGCCGGCGCCGGGAGAGTCACGGAGAGGGTGCAGCGCCTGCTGGATGGGGCTTCTGAGTTGAGGCAGGCCAAGCTGCCGTTCGTCTTAACCTCGGTCACTGGCCTTGTGTTGATCACGCTCTACGTCTGCTAGCCCTCTTTTTGGTTCGCACTACGACACGCCATAGTATGAATGGGGGTAGTATCGATGATCCAACCAACCAAACTTAGCCGTATCCTCGTCCTCTGCCTGCTGCTCGCGGCAGTCGGCCTCGCCCTCGCAAAGGGCGGGCTGCTCCGCAGCGTGGCCACCTATGGAGTCTTCCTCCTCTGCCCGCTAATGCACGTGGGAATGATGCTGTTCATGGGGCACGGCCATTCCCGCGACCACAGCGCCAAGAAGGATGAAGAAGAGGGCGGCGCGACGTCCTGCCACTAAGTGCCCTCTCCGAAGTCACGGGAGGGTGCTCGGCCTAGCGACTCACCATTTTCCGAAGCCCTTTGAACATGTGGGACTGGTAGCTGTAGCCGTAGGGGTCGAAGCCAACCTTCAGGGTGCGGAGAAGGCGGCGGGCTCTGGCGCGCTGGTGGCTATTGGAGCAGGAGGATGGTGGCTGGACCCGGAACCATAAGCAGGGTGCTACAGAAGTCGGACTACGGACGGTGCGCAGTGCGAGACCGCCAGAGACCCTTGGCTGCCATCCTCACGGCCCTCATCATTCTTGCCGCCAGAGGATGCCGCTACTACATATGGTATCACCTGTCCGGAGCGCTCCGGGACTCCCTGACGTAATCGTTGCGGAGGCAGCCTCCGCTGCCCTGGCGGGCGCACGGCTCGGCAAGCCGGAGGATCCCCCGCAGGCCCCTGCTCCGGAACCTGAGCCCGAGCGGCCCGCCCAGGCGGCCAAACCTGTGCCTCAGCCCCCTGCTCCTGCATCCCGCAGCGGGCGAAGGTTGAAGGTCACCGCCACCGCCTATACCAGCAACGAAGGCGGTTCCCTTACCTACACCGGCGCCCACGTGACGCCCTGGTATACCCTCGCGGTCGATCCAAAGGAGATCCCCCTAGGCTCGTGGGTCTTCATCCCATACTTCGAGGACAAGCCGAACAAAGGCTGGTTCTACGCTGAGGATGTCGGTGGCGCAATCAAGTCCAACCGCATCGACGTCTACATGGAAGACCTGGACGATGCGCTGGAGTTCGGGATAAGGGACCTCGAGATCCTGGTCAGCGATATGATCCTGGGGCACTTCCGTTGAATACTCCTTTGGAGCCCGGATGCGAGAATCCAAAGGGGGGCACGAGTTTGAGAAAGATCATTGTCTCGGCATTGGTCCTGGGCCTGGTCTTGGGTATGGCTTACGCGCCCGTGCTAAGCGCCGGGTCAGAGAAGCGATTTGTGTCTACCCTGCCAAGATACGAGAAGCTGGACCCAGAAGTTGTGAGTGACGAGGCGGCCAACTGGGACCATAACAACCGGGGACAGCTCCACCAGTTCACGGACCCCGAGACCGGTGAGATGCACTACGCGATAGGCATCGAGCAGGCTGACGGCCAGTTCCACATGGAGCGATACGTCAATGACGGAGACGCGGGCGACGTCTTACCAGGCACCGGGAACGTTGCCGCGCTGAATCCCGAGGTGAAGTCGGCTCCCAACACGGTCTCCTGGCTGCAGTGGCAGCCGGGCCGTAGCGTGACCGGCATCAAACTCTATGACATCGTGGAGAATGCCGACCAGACGGTGACGCTTAAGGTGTCCTTGGGAAAACAGACCGTTGACGGTCACGGTCACTGAATCAGGGCGCCCCTCCCGCGGGAGGGGCGCTCCGTCTACTTCTGCCCCGTATACCTGAGGAATAGGTCAATGACCTTCGCGGTGACAGGACCCGGCCTGCCGTTGCCGATCACAGTCCCGCTGACCGCCACCACCGGTACAACTTCGAGGATGGTGTTAGAGAAGAAGGCCTCATCGGCCTCGAACAGGTCCTTCAATCCGTAGACCCGCTCCACGAAGGGGATCCCGCTCTTCTCGCAAATCCGCTTGAGCAGGAGCCGCGTTATGCCGGATAGGATCAGATCGCCCTCGGGATGAGTCCAGATCTCCCCGTTCTTCACGATGAAAAAACTGGAGGCGCTGCATTCAGTCACGCGGTCTTTGTCCCTGTACATGACCGCCTCGCTTACTCCCGCGTCGTGCGCCACAGTCATGGCCATGCAATTCGCCAGCAGGTTCACGGTCTTGTAGCAGCACTTTAGCCACCGGATATCCTGGACTAAAGGCGCGCCGGTCCCCACCCTGTGCGGCTCCTCGGGCTGGGCATCAAGAACCCGGGTCTGCATGAATATGCTCGGCTTAGTCATCTTGTCCGTGATGTAGTGGGTGCGCGGGTCGTATGCCCCGCGGCTGACCTCCCAGTAGATTGACGCTCCGCCCAAGTTCGACTGCCGAATGAGTCCCATGATGATGTCCTTGAACTGGTCTCTAGTGTGGGGAAGGGGCATGCTCACCCCGTTTACGCCAAAGTAGAACCGATCCAGGTGCTCCTCCAGGTAGAGGGGCTGGTTGTCGTAGATCCGCACGACCTCATAGAGCCCATCACCGAACAGGAAGCCGCGGTCCAGTACCGAAATCCTCGCCTCTTCCTGGGGCACGACTGATCCATTCAGATACCAGAGCTCAGGCATAGGTTAGGCCCCCTCATGTGGCGCGGGTGAAGCTCGCGCCAGTGTGTCCTATGGAGCATCATTCGGCAATCCGTCGCCAATACCTGCGGACTGCCCGGTCAGAGGTCAGACGGTGCACAAGCTTCACCAAAGAGCGACTTTACATAATCTGCCCATAATCGGTAATTCGGAGCACGGGAGGTGGGCAAAGTGAAACGCTCCCCCTGGGACTTCTGGGCTCCCGTAATACTGCTGGGGATCGGGATCTATCGACTGACAGTCGGCGACCTTCTGGAGTCTGTTCTCTCGCTCTCCATGGGCGCCATATACCTCGTCACCGGGTTCATGTCACGGTATCGCCACTTCTGATGCCTGGGCTGGCCTAGGGATCCTTCGCGCCATCCGTGCGTGAAGCCGGTCTGCATGCAGGAAGGGATCACGCTAAAGCACGGATAAATATATCCACCTGCGGGTACAGGCAAATGGGGAGGCAGGATACGTCATGGGCGACACGTCTGGTACCGTGCCGGCAAGACCGCTGGACGGCGTATTTGTACTGGATTTCTCGCGAGTGCTGGCCGGACCGTACTGCTCAATGGTACTGGGCGACATGGGTGCCAGGATAGTGAAGGTGGAGCCTCTGGGGTCCGGTGATGATACCAGGCAGTACGGGCCGTTCATGGGGCAAGAGAGCGCCTACTTCATGAGCATCAACCGCAACAAGGAGAGCGTTGCGTTAAACCTGAAGTCCCCCGAGGGACTTGAGGCGGCTTTGAAGCTGGCCGCCCGCGCCGACATTGTGCTGGAGAACTACAGACCGGGCACCATGAAGCGCCTTGGGCTTGGGTACGAGGCCCTGCGTGAGATCAACCCTAGGCTGATCTACGCTTCCGTCTCGGGTTTCGGGCAAGACGGGCCGTGGAAGGACAAGCCTGCCTACGACATCATCGTCCAGGGACTCTCAGGCATGATGAGCATCACCGGCCACCCAGGAGGTCCGCCTACCAGAGTCGGTATCTCTCTTGGAGATATCGCCGCAGGGCTGTTCGCCACCATAGGTATCGTCGGCGCTCTGTACGAGCGGGACAGGAGCGGCCAGGGGCAGATGATAGACGTCGCCATGCTCGATGCCCAGTTGGCGATACTCGAAAACGCAGTGGCGCGGCACCTGGTGACGGGGGAGATCCCCGGGCCACTAGGCACCAGGCACCCCTCAATCACGCCGTTCGCGGCGTTTCCCTCATCTGACGGCTACATTCTGGTTGGAGCGGGAAACGACTCCCTCTGGCGCAGGTTGTGCGAGAGCGTGGGAAGGCCCGAGCTCGTGACCGATGCGCGATTCGACACCAACAGGCACCGCACCGAGAACTGGTCCGAGATCGAGCCGTTGCTCAACGACATATTCTGCCGGCGGACCACCGACGACTGGATAGAGTTCCTGGAAGCCCGGGGAATCCCCTGCGGTCCGGTGAACACCATGGACAAGGTGGTCACAAACCCACAGGTGCAGGCAAGGGGAGCATTGGTTGAGGTGGACGCCATGGGCGGCGGCAAGCTGCGCATGCCCCGCACGCCCATCAAGATGTCCAGGACGGACCCCTGCGTGTACCGGTCTGCCGAGCGCCTCGGCGGCAGCACCAGGAGCGTGCTGTCTGAGATGGGCTACTCTGAACAGGAAATCGAGGCTATGGTGAAGTCCGGGGCAGTGGAAGCCTAAGCATACGAGGAGGAGTTTTCGTGCAAAAGCGTCTCACACGTTCGGAAGTGCCGGTTGAGATTACGTGGAGAGTCGAGGATATCTTCGCCACTCCGGAAGCATGGGAAGCCGAGCTTAACGCGGTGGCGTCCGGCATCGGGACCATCACGCAGTACAAAGGCAAGCTGGGCGAGGGTCCGAAGATGCTGCTGGGTTGCCTGGAGGCACAGGAAGCTCTGCAGGTCCGCATGTCCAGAGTCATGTCATACGCGTCTTTGAACCAGTCGGCCGATGCCACCAATCCCGCCTATCAGATGGCGGCCGGGCGCGTTGGCGCACTGGCGGCCCAGATCGGCGCGTCAACCGCGTTCTTCCAGTCCGAGGCCCTGAACCTGCCAGAGGGCACGTTGGAGCGGTACCTCCGCGAGGAGCCGGGGCTCCAGGCGTTCCGCCGCGCCATCGAGCGCCTTATTGAGGAGAAGCCGCACCTGCTTGGCCCCGAGACGGAGAAGGCTCTTGCGGCTCTGGGCGAAGTACTGAACGCTCCTTCGATGGTATACCAGCGGTCCAAGGCCACGGACATGGCCTTCGAGCCAATCAAGGACTGCAAAGGCAACACTCTTCCGATGTCGTTCGCGGTCTACGAGAACGCCTATGAGACTTCCCCCGACATGACGCTGCGCCGCAGCGCCTGGACGTCCTTCACCAAGGGCCTCAAAGCCTACCAGAACACCTACGGAGCTACCTGGGGGACCGAGGTCAAGAAGAACGTTGTGCTTGCCAAACTGCGCGGCTTCCCTTCAGCGGTCCACATGCTCTTGGACCGGCAGGAAGTCACGCTGGATGTCTACAACAACCTTCACGACATCATCCTGAAGGAACTTGCGCCGCATATGCGCCGCTACGCGCAACTCCGCAAGAAGGTCCTTGGTCTGGACAAGATGCTGTACTGCGACATCGAGGCGCCGCTTGATCCCGAGTTCAACCCCCAGATCACTTACCAGGAGGGCGCTGAGATCATCCTGGACGGCATCAAGGCCATGGGGCCCGAGTACACCGCCATCATCGCCGAGGGGCTCAAGAACCGCTGGATCGACCTCGCCGACAACGTCGGCAAGTCCACCGGCGCCTTCTGCAATTCGGTGTTCGGCGTGCACCCGTACATCCTAATCACCTGGACCAACAGCATGCGCAACGCGCTCACGCTGTCTCACGAGCTCGGTCATGCCGGCCAGGGCGTGTTGTCCCAGCGTTACCAGCGTCCGGCCAACACCCGGCCGTCGATGTTTTTCATCGAGGCGCCTTCCACCATCAACGAGACCATCGTGGGGAACAGCATTCTCGCCAAGACCACCGACGCGCGGATGCGCCGCTGGCTCATCATGCAGTTCCTCATGACCTACTACCACAACTTCGTCCGCCACCTGATTGAGGGAGAACTGCAGCGCCGCATATATGCCCTGGCGGAGAAGGGGCAGCCCATCACGGCCAATGTCTTGAGCAAGGTCCAGGGCGAGATCCTGAACGAGTTCTGGGCCGGCGAGGTCGAGGTTGACGACGGAGCCCGCCTGACCTGGATGAGGCAGCCCCACTACTACATGGGGTTGTACCCGTACTCCTACTCGGCGGGTCTCACCATCGGCACATCGGTTGCCAAGGCCATCCGTGAAGAGGGCGAGCCGGCCGTTGAGCGCTGGCTCAGTGTTCTAAAGACCGGCGGGACCAAAAAGCCCATCGAACTGGCCAATATGGCAGGAGTGGATATGTCGAAGCCGGAGCCAATCCGTGCCGCCGTCGAGTACGTGGGATCGCTGGTTGACGAGGTAGTGAAGAGCTTCTAGAGGATTCGAGAGGAAAGCCCCCGGGTCGACAAACTCGGGGGCTCCATTAAGCGAGGCGGCCACAAGGTGGACAGGCCCAAGGCAGCGGTCGATGGAAAACTGCGGGTGGGGCTCCTGAAAGGGCTAGGCACAAGGCCGAAGGTGTTTGAGGCCGGGGAGCCTCTCTTCTGGGACGACCCCCACATATCTGGCGAGATGCTGAAGGCCCATCTGGATCCCAACACCGATGCCGCGAGCCGACGTCCCGAGACCATCGACACAACGGTCGCGTGGCTGGTCGACCACCTTGGCCTCGAACCTGGAGACAGCGTGCTCGATCTGGGCTGTGGCCCAGGGCTGTATTGCACCCGCCTGCACCAGCGTAGGCTTAGAGTGACCGGGATGGATTACTCCCACCGATCGCTGGATTATGCTCGCGCAGCGGCAGCCCAAAGCGGACGCGATATCGGATACGTCTATCAGAACTACCTGACTTTGGACCTTGAAGGCCAGTGTGACGCAGTATTTATGATCTACTGCGACTTCGCGGTGTTAGCCCCGCACGACCGCAACAACTTGCTCGGGCGAGTCCGCCGCGCTCTCAAACCCGGGGGACGGTTTGCTTTTGATGTCTTTACACCCGCGAACCGCCCGGCCACTGAGACGTCTTCTTGGGTGGCGCGGGAGCGGGGCTTTTGGCGGCCAGACCCCTATCTATGCCTGGAGAACACGTTCTACTACCCGGAGGAACAGGTCTTCCTCGACTAGTACGTGGTCGTCGGCGAGGACCTGTCAGTCAAGGTGTACCGGAACTGGGACCAGGTGTACACGCCTGAGACCATTATGCCGGTCCTCGAAGCCCAGGGGTTTCGCGACGCGGAATTCTGGGGAGACCTGGCAGGGGCGCCGTACAACCTGGACGCGCCTTGCCTCGGGATCATCTGCCGCTAGGGCATCGTTGTTCCGCGTACATAGACAGGCGTCACAGGGAGGTTGAACAAGGTGGTCGAACGCAGGACGTATCTTCAGATCCCCGGTCCGGTCAACATCCCGGCGAGCATCCTTAGGGAACTGAGCAGGCCTCTCATTAACCACAGGGGGGCCGAGTTCGAAAGCCTGCTCCGCGAGTGCCGGGAGGGGCTTGGGCAGGTCTTTCAGACCCAAAATGACATCCTCATGTTCCCCTCTTCGGGGAGCGGCGGGCTCGAGTCAGCCATTGTGAACACGCTTTCCCCGGGAGACAAGGTGCTAGTCCCCGTCCAAGGAATGTTCAGCGAGAGGTTCGCCAAGATCGCCGCTGCTCATGGAGCGAAGGTTGAGGCTATCCAGGTGCCGTGGGGCAGGGCCGTAAATCCTGAGACGGTATTGGGGAAACTGCGGGAGGATAAGTCGGGTTCCATCAAGGCTGTCCTTATGGACCACAACGAGACTTCGACTTGCGTCGTGAACGACGTCAAGAGCGTTGGGCTGGGCAAACGGGAGATCGGGCACCCTGCCCTCCTTATCGTTGACGCGGTCAGTTCGCTCGCAATGATCGACCTCCGGACCGACGAGTGGGGGATCGACGTTGTGGTCACCGGCTCGCAGAAGGGGCTGATGCTCCCGCCCGGGATGGCCATCGTGAGTGTTGGCCCAAGAGCGTGGGATGCCTACTCCAAGTCGGCGATGACCCGCTGGTACTGGGATTGGCAGCAGATGAGGGACTCGATGGACGGCGGACGTGTGCCCTACACGCCTGCTACCACGCTGATGTTTGGGTTAAGGGTCGCTCTGCGGATGATCCTGGACGAAGGCCTGGAGAACGTGTTCAGGCGGCATTCCGACATCGCCCGCGGGCTCAGGCAACGAGCCAGGCAAATGGGTTTGGAGGTGCTCCCTCCCGAGGAAGAGGCTTCGCCCACCGTGACCGCCATAAAGGTCCCGGACGGCGTCACATACAAGGCGCTCAGTGTCCTCCTCGAGGAGAAATACGGAGTGGTGATCGGGGAGGGACTCGGCAAGTTCAAGGACTCTATCTTCCGTATCGGGCACATGGGCTCCATCTACTGGACCGAAATACTGGCGGTGCTTTCAGCCCTGGAAAACGCCCTAGTCGATCTCCAGACGGAGATCAAGGCACGAGGATGAACCCGGTTGTTGTGACGCGAAGGCCCGTTATCCGGCCATCTTTGTGAGGGTCCACCAGAGCGCAAACGTCTGTAGGGCCATGAGCCCCCCGGTGACCAATCTGACTTTCCTTGTCCTCGCCCGGAGGTCGTACTTCTCGTCGCCCATTGTGTAGAAGTTGGCGATGAGAGCTATCACGGGTGGCAGGAAGATGGTCATGGGCGGTCCCCAGCGGTCGGGCTTCCCGGTGAGTCCCCAGTGCACGGGGATCTTAGCCGGGAGCCTCGGGTAGAGCGTAGCCGTGATGGCGATGGCTAAAATGGCGGCAATCGCCGCAGCTTTGTCAAACCTCATGGATTGGTCCCCCTAGACTGTCTTTGCGGCAGCTTCACTCAAACAACACGCTAATGGACTGCCCCTTGTTTATACGCCTGATGGTCTCTGCCAGCAATGGAGCGATAGAGAGCACGACCAGGCGGTCCCAGGCCTTCTCCTGGGACACAGGGACCGTATCCGTCACAACCAACTCTTTGACCGGTGCGGCAGAGAGCCGCTCCTTAGCGGGTCCAGAAAGCACAGCGTGAGTGCATGCCGCGTAGACCTCGGTCGCCCCGTGCTCTAGCAGCAACTTGGTGGCGTTCACGATGGAGGACCCGCGGTCGACCTCCTCATCGAAGAGTATGGCTTGGCAGCCCTCAACTTTGCCCACTACGGTCGTAGCGACGACCTCGGCTTCCGACTCCGCAGTTGGCGAAACCCGTCTCTTGTCCACGAAGGCCACCGGTGCTCCCACGCGCTGGGAGAACCTCTGTGCCCGCTTGACCGAACCGGGGTCGGGCGCCACCACAATCGGGTTTGTGAGGTGCTTAGCAAGGAAGTACTTGGCGAGTACGGGCTGCGCTGTGAGGTGGTCAGCGGGGATAGTGAAGAAGCCCTGGATCTGGTCGGCCGTGAGATCCACGGTTACAACCCGGTTCACGCCTGCCGTCACGAGGAGGTCAGCCACCAGCCTCGCGGTGATAGGAACCCTGGGTTGGTCCTTCTTGTCCGAACGCACATAGGGATAGTAGGGCAGCACGGCGGTGATTCGCTTTGCCGACGCCCTCCGCAGGGCGTCAACCATGATGAGGAGTTCCATGAAGGATTCGTCGACGGGAGGCACGGACGTTTGTATGACGAACACGTCCTCCTCGCGCACGTTCTCTTTTATCCTGACAAAGGTGTTGTCGTTGCTGAACTTGAAGATATCGGCCTTGCCCTGCTCGATCCCAAGATGGGAGCAGATGCTGGCTGTTAGGGCTCCTGAAGCCCGTCCTCCGAAGATGCGCATGGATGTTCACCCCTTCCAAGTTTGATCCTCACATCAGACTCCTCCCTTCACCGACCAAGTACTCCGTGGCTCGTCGTTTTCCTGTTGAGCCCTCAGCTATCCGTAACCGCCTGAAGGAACGAACGGCGATGTCTGGAATTAGGTAGCATGCAATTTGACATAGGGACGAGGCGTCTGACAGGGCATCTTGTCCCGCTTGTTGACGAGTATGTGAAGATGGGGCGACCGGCTGACCAGAGACTCCTGGAGCACTCTTATGAGATCCTTATCAGCCGCGCAAGTCACTCTGGGAAGAATACTGACTGACCGTGAGCGGAGAGGGGCAGAGACATGAAGTACAACTTCGACAACGTGATCGATCGCAGGAACACCGACAGCATGAAGTGGCGCAAAGGCGCCTATCCGAGGGAAGATGTGCTGCCCTTTTCCGCAGCCGATATGGATTTTGAGGCTCCTTGGCCGGTAGTCGAGGCGCTGAAGGACAGGGCCGCCCACTCGATCTACGGATACGGATTCAAGAGCGAGTCGCTCGTGAGCTCGGTGATTGACCGTATGGGCCGCAAGTACGGATGGAAGGTCCCAAGGGAGTGGGTCCGCTTCACCCCGGGCGTCATGCCGGGTGTGCAGGCATCGCTTCGCGCCGTGACCAAGCCGGGCGACAGCGTGTTGGTCCAAAGCCCCGTCTACGCGCCCTTCTTTCACACCATAGAGCAGGCCGGCTGCAAGGTTACCAACAGCCGCCTCCGGTTCAACGGCGAGCAGTACCAAATCGACTTCGAGGACCTTGAGCGGAAGTTTGATGAACAGCATCCCGCCGCAATGATCCTGTGCAGCCCGCACAATCCCATCGGGCGGGTCTGGACCAAAGAGGAGCTCACGCGGATTGGGCGGATCGCGCTCCGGTACGGCGCCAAGGTCATCTCCGACGAAATCCACGGCGAGGTCATCTATGAGGGACACCGGCACTTCCCCTATTCCTCCTTATCCCCCGAGGTGGAGGCCCAATCCATCGTCTGCACCTCGCCGGGGAAGACCTTCAGCATGACCGGGATTGTCGCGTCAGTGGCCATAATCCCAGACAAGAATCTCAGGGACAGGTTCGACGCGGCGGCAGGACATCTCATGGGCGGGGTCAACATCTTCGGATTACTGGCTATGGAGGCCGCCTACAGGCACGGGGATGAGTGGCTTGAGCAGGTGCTGGACTATCTGGAATCCAACCGCAATTACCTCCTTCGATTCTTCGACGAGAAGATCCCCCGCATCAAGGCGGTGCGTCCCGAAGGCTCGTTCCTGGCGTGGCTTGACTGCACGGGACTCAGCATGGGTCCCAAGGAGCTCCAGTCGTTCTTCGCGGACAAAGCAGGCGTTGGACTGGTACCCGGCGCTTCATACGGTCCGGGCGGGGAGACCTTCATGCGGTTCAACTTCGCCTATCCCAGAAGCATTCTGGAAGAGGGACTGCGGAGGGTCGCGGCGGCGGTGGACGCGCTGAAGTAGGCTGTTTCTCCCGGTGACGGTTATCAGCTCGATAGGTCGTTTTAGCTACGCAACCCGCCCGACTGTTTCCGTGAGCCGCCGATCTCGGCGAAGTCCGTCGCGTACGTGAACGCTTCTCATCCCATCCGTTCGCCGGCCGACGGTCGGACGTCGAGTGTTTCCGTGGGTGACCATTCGCCCGTAAGCCCGTCACTCCAGGCAACTGCCGACGCTCACCCGTTCCCCGGGCGACGGTCGGACGTCGAGTGTTTCCGTGGGTGACCATTCGCCCGTAAGCCCGTCACTCCAGGCAACTGCCGACGCTCACCCGTTCCCCGG
>JBBDIP010000010.1:0-5461 GCA_040880305.1 Bacillota bacterium | reverse complement strand
ATTCGCCCGTAAGCCCGTCACTCCAGGCAACTGCCGACGCTCACCCGTTCCCCGGACGACGGTCGGACGTCGAGTGTTTCCGTGGGTGACCATTCGCCCGCAAGTCCGTCGCCCCAGGCAACTGCCGACGCTCACCCGTTCCCCGGGCGACGGTCGGACGTCGAGTGTTTCTGCAGGCACCTGTACATCGGTCAGCGGCCGAAAAGATCCCGTTGCCAAATCTTTATATCAACATATAATGATTTGATGAGGTGACTCTCCATGAACCTTCCGAAAGCGGCGGCTGCCCTAGCTGACCCGGTCCGCATCGCCATGCTCAAACTTATCGCCACCCCCCCAGGTCAGCCCGTGTGTTCTGCTCCGCTTAACCCGGCTTGTGACCAGAATGGGGTCTGTGTCTGCGAGTTTTCCCAGCATCTTCGCATATCTCAGCCTCGGGCTTCGTATCACCTCAGGATCCTCAGGGAGGCCGGCCTGATCGTGGAACGGCCGCGCGGGAAATGGACCTACTACGGAATTGCCTCCGAGCAAGTCGCAGATTTCTGCCGCGAGCTCAAGAGAGCCGCGGGGATAGTCGAATGAAGGGAGAGATCGAGATGGCTTCGGGCAATGACTTGAGATCCACCGTTAGAGACCACTATGGGATGTACGCCGCCACCGACATCGGCGAGACCGGACGCCAGGGGTCGAAGGACCTCACCGGTCCCATCCTCGGGTGCGGCAACCCGCTCGACAGAGCCGACCTCAAGCCGGGCGAGGACGTCCTGGACCTTGGTTCGGGCGCGGGACGCGAGGTCATCGAGTCGGCCATGAGGGTTGCGCCAGGCGGCGTGGCCTACGGTTTGGATATGACCGACGAAATGCTGGCTCTGGCTCTGGAGAACCGTCGTCGCGCAGGCGCTTTCAACTCGGTATTCATCCGGGGGACTATCGAGAGCATTCCGCTCCCGGACGCGTCGGTCGACGTCATCATCTCCAACTGCGTGATCAACCTTTCCCAGGATAAGCCCGCGGTCACGAGGGAAATGATGCGCGTGCTCAGGCCGGGGGGACGCCTCGCCATCTCAGACACAGTGATGGATAGGCCTGTCTCTGAAGCTGCCAGGAACGACATGCAGCTGTGGTGCGCCTGCATGTCCGGGGCCCCGCAGCCTGACGAGTACCGCGCGCTCCTTGAAGGGGCAGGCTTTATCAACGTTGGCGTGGATGTTACGGGATGGGACGATGGCGATAAAGAAGGAAGAGGTTTCAGAGTAGGAAGCGCCTTCATTTCGGGAACGCGTCCCGCCGTGCGCCAGGGTACCATGCGTCCACTGCCGTCGACCAAAGAGGACCTGCCAGGCATCCTCCGCCTGGTCTCGAGTTCGGGACTTCCTACAGACGGCCTTGACGGCGGCGCCTGCAACCTCATAGTCATGAAGGATGAAGACGGCCAGATCGCCGGGATCGCGGGAGTCGAATTCTACGGCACCCAGGCGCTGTTCAGATCCCTTTGCGTCAGGCCCGACCAACGGGGGAAGGGGATTGGGACCAGGCTGACGGCGGCCCTAATCCGGCTGGCGAGATCCCAAGGCTGCACCGAAGCCTACATTCTGACGACCACCGCTGAGAAGTACGCCCGGCGACGCGGTTTCTGGGCCGTGGACAGGTCAAAAGTCACCGGCCCAGTGACAGGGTCTTCTGAATTCCAGTCAACGTGTCCAAAGACCGCTGCCATGATGAAGATGAACTTAGTGTGTTGCTGCTGAACGCCTACAAGCCGTAGATTAAGTCGCCCAGGCTGACCAGCATATCTATGCCTGTCACCTCGGTCGGGAGCATGGGGACCAGGAGGACCGGCAGGTCAAACCTCTTGCGCAAATCGGCAAGGTGTTTCTCCTGCATCCGCCTCCTTGCCGCAGCGTAGGGCGTGCTGCAGGCTTCGGCAGGCAGAACCTGGTCTGCAAGGATCAGCCCGGGCTCGATCCCCAAGGTGCGCAGATCGTCCATTGCTCTGGCTGACTCCATGATCGGGGCCCTTTCAGGATACATGACGTACGCGAAAGTGCACTTGGAAGGGTCCCCCATCATGTCGATGACCTCGGGGGATCCTTGCATGCGGAGGGTGTGGCCGGTCGGCGCGGTGTCGAACACGACCGCGTCCCATTCCTCAGTGGACGCGTAATCGATGAACTTCTCGAAAGCCGCCAGATGGGCCACGTGTAGGGTAGGGATTCCTGGGTAGGGCGATTGCTCCGCGGTCACGTCCACGCCGAGCACGTCGCTCATGTAGCCTTGGGGGTCGGCAGTGAGCAGAAGCGTTCGGTGCCCGCGCTTCGCCAGCCAAGCGGCCGTGACAGAGGAGAGGACGGTCTTGCCAACCCCTCCTTTTCCTGCGAAGAAGATAGTCCTGGGCCCGTTGCTTGGCAATATGCGCGCTAGAGCCGCAGCCCTGGTCTCTCCTGCTGCGGCTGCATCCGGCCCGCCGGTCGGCACCAGGCCGATGGGGGTTCCGACCCTGTAGTCGGCATCCCCTCCGTAGAGCATCCCGGCGACCCTTCTGAGCCCGCCTATGCCTGAGATCTCTGAGTCCAGGAGGAACATTTTCCTGGCAGGATAGGGCAGGTCGTCATATATGCCTTCCAGGTGGACTTGCTGCATGGTTGACCTGTCCCTGAAGAAAGAGTTCACTGTCTCGGCAAACGGGATGATCCCGTTGATTATGAGGCTGAACTCCTCTATTCCCAGCGCCTCCAGTTCCTCGATAGACCGCTTGGTCTCGCGAATCGAGGACGCTTCGGGCTGGAGGACGAAGGTGAAGCACGCCTGGGCTGCGTCTTTGAGGACCCCCGGCGCTGCGGTGGATCCAACGCAACCGTCAAAGACCACGATATCGAACTGGGTGGTCAAAGGCTCCGCCCCAGTCATCGCGGCGCACGGGCTATCAGATAGAGCCGCCATGGCCCACAGTGAACGGACGCCTTCAATGGGCGTGATCTCGGAGCCTATCGGTTGGGCGAAGAGATCCCCCAAGTTGGATGCGCTTTCTATTGCGACGATAAGGACCTTGCGCCCGAGGTCCGCGTAGTGGATCGCTGTCGCGCAGGCCATGCTGGTCTTCCCAACGCCGCCTTTCCCAGCAAAGAAGAGAAGCCGTGCCGTCATGCTGTTTGCCTCCACTGCCTAATCCCGCTAAATGCCTACCCTCAATTGTACGCTATTTTCGCTGCGGACAGGGCGTCTTGACTGGGGAATCTCAGTGTCATAAGGTTTCGGCAGACAGCCATAGCAGGGGGATCAAGACACATGAAGATGCTGACTACTCGGACCTGGGAAGATTGGGAGAAGGCCGCCATATCCGCCGCCGTCAAGGACGCTACGTTTCTTGAGCCGGGCGTGGATGGCAAGGTCGAAGACCTAATCAGCCTGGCAGATGTTCTTTACGGTTTTCCGCGGGTCTCACCCGAAGTAATCGCCAAATCTCCCACTCTGAGGATGCTCCATGTCCCCTCGACAGGGGTCGACATGTTCGTGACTCCGGAAATGCGGGCGTCCAAGATCATCCTGACCAACAGCCGCGGTGTCCACGCCAAGCCTGTGGCTGAGCACGCCGTCGCGCTCATGCTGGCTCTTGCCTACAACCTTCCGCAATTCGGTCGAAACCAAGCCCAGAGGGTTTGGAAGGAGATCGAGATAGGAAGGCTGGAGGGCAAGACTGCCGGGCTGCTTGGCCTGGGCGCCATCGGCGAGGAGATAGCCAGGAAGTGCAAAGCTTTCGACATGCGGGTAATCGGGACGCGCAGGGACGCGACCGAGATACCTCCAAACGTGGATGAGGTATTCGCTCCTGAAGGGACCAATGAGGTCCTGCATCAGGCGGATTTCGTCCTGTGCTCCCTGCCCCTCACCCATGAGACCTCGCATTTCATGGACTACGGACGCTTTTGCGCCATGAAGTCCGACGCTTTCTTCGTGAACGTGGGTCGCGGGCCTGTCGTTTTGGAGGAAGACCTGATCCGCGCTCTTCAGCAGGGGCAGATAAAGGGTGCCGGACTGGACGTCTTCGAGATCGAGCCGCTCTCCAAGGAGAGCCCCCTCTGGGAGATGGAAAACGTGATAGTCACTCCTCACGCAGCGGGTAACTCCAGAGCGAACCGCCAGAGGGTCCTGGACATCCTGGTCGAGAACCTGCGCCGCCTTCAAGCAGGCCGGCCGCTGGTCAACGTGGTGGACAAGACGTTGGGGTACTAGACGCTGGGTAGCAGGTATTGGGGGCTTCGACGTAGTATTCCTGCCTCACCATGGAACTCCTTAGAGTCCCTGTAGTTCAAGCCAAACTCCGGCCCGCCGCGCTGCCCAAGGTCGTACTCGCGAGGCAGCGGTACGGTAGCCTTGCCCCACTTCTCACATCAGGCCGTCTTACCAGGGTCATCGCCCCTGGCGGGTATGGCAAGACCACTTTTCTCGCTGCCTTCGCAAGCGACGAAAGCCTGCGAGCCGCAGCCGCATCTGAAGGTAGGGGCCTGCCGTCGGTGGCCTGGTACACGCTTGAGGACATCGACGGCGACATCTCCGTCTTCCTGACTCACCTTGTGCGCAGCATTGTTAGAGCAATCCCTGGCTTTGGCGCAGGATCGGAGAGGGCGCTATCCGGAGTGCCGGACCTCGAAAAGCAGGCCAAAATCGTGGCGGCTTCGGTCTCCGAGGAGCTCTGGCAAATGTTCGCGGAGGAGCAAAATGACCTGGTCGTTGTGCTGGACGACTACCACGCTGTCTCCGCTTCCAAGCCGGTGAACGATGTTGTGGAGTACCTTATGGCCAATGCCCCCACTAACGTGCACCTGTGCGTGGCTTCTCGCCACGATCTCCCGTTGCGTTTGGAGCGCATGGCTCTGCAGGGGCAGGTCCAGACCATTGGTCCCGCTGAATTGTGTTTCGAACTCGAAGAGATCGGGCAGCTGCTGAACAGGATCAGTGGAAAGTCGTGGACTCCTGATTCGGTCAAGGAAGTCGCCGCATCAACCGAAGGTTGGCCGGCAGGGGTTGTCCTCGTAGGTCAGTCGTCCAAGCAGGGCTGGGAGATGCGGGCTCAGGATCCCCTGGCTCATGACCGGGAGGCCACTTTCAGGTATTTCGCTGAAGAGATATACAGCCGGCAGGAGGAACCCATGCGTGCTTTCCTCACCGGGGCTGCGTTCCTCCGAAACCTTACAGCCAGGTCGGCGTCTTCGGTGCTGGGTTTTCCAGATGCGGGTGAGCTCCTGTCAAGAGCGGTGGAGGACGGGCTGTTCCTGACCAGGACTGAAGGGGTCGACCAGGACATATTCCTGTTCCACCAGGTTTTCCAGGCTTTCCTCCGGCGCGGGATGGCCAAGGAGCAGGAGCTGTCCTTGCATCGTAAGGCAGCCGCATTCTACGAGCAGGAAGGGATGTTAGACCCCGCCATGGCTCACTATCTAGATGGCGGGATGGTAGCGGAGGC
>JBBDIP010000009.1:5033-46529 GCA_040880305.1 Bacillota bacterium | reverse complement strand
CCTTGTGGTCATCGGGACGCCCGGCTACATGTGGTGGCTACTTGCGACTCCCCCAGACCGGAATTTCTTCCTGACCCTTGCCCTTCTAGAAGCCAAGAAGGCGTCCTTGCGAACGACGCTGAAAGTCGTCGGTTTTTACTGCGATTACTGGTACATCTACCCCCGCAACTTCGCCCCCAGTGAGGTGTCGCTGACTGCCGATGGGAAGGCGTGGCTCGTGACCCATGGGGTGGGGAGTGTCGAGCTCTTGGATAGCGCTCTCCGAAACATATGGTCCTGTCCGTAGGTTAGCTCTTCCTCGGTAGGATGGGTAATCCGACACCCTAAAAAGAGAGCCTTCCTCGCTGCCTACGCTGAAAGTGACCAGGGAGCAGGATGCGGTCTCCTTTCCTTGGGAGACAAAAGCAGACGCCATAAAAAGCAGCGAACCCTCCTCGCGTACTCCGTGCGGGCAAGACAACGGGCCATAGTGGTGGATGCACCTCGGGAAAATGGACCGAAAACGGACGCGACGGCAAGGACTTCAGGCTAGTTCACAGTGGCAACTCTCCTAAACGGCACTCAAGCAGCGATAAGAGCGGGATACTCTCCGAGGACGGCGACAGAGCAGGGCTCGCAGCTCTTAGCCAGACTTAACATCCGCGCACGCATATATGAGGCGCCGGCCAAACAGCAGGCCTACCAGCTCCTTCACAATCCTTCAGTCCGCGCACGTATAGGCGGAACCTAATAAAACCTAACATTCGCGCGCGTATAGGGGGAGGGTCCTGGTTAGCAGAACTTAGTCTTCGCGCACATAGAGAGCCGATATCTGGCGGGGCTGCGGGCCTCCGGCAGATATCGGATTGGACAGAATGCTACACGTAAAAAAGGGCGTGAAACTTGGGGTGCGGCATCCACCATCTGCTACAGAAAACTAGAGTTCGCGTGCACGCAGGGATGGGCTCACTATTCGGTTTCCCCACTATGGCGAGTATGGAGACAGTGGCCGCAACACATGCTGAGCAGGCATTTTGCGGTCACGCAGGGATATAACCTGCCCCCTAACATGTCTCCTACACGTCTCCGACAACTTCCCGCCGAACGATTGCGGACTGCCAGTGCGGGCAGGAGATGGACGCGGCGGGTGGAATGTGGAAGCATCCGGCCAGCTCTGTAACGGCAGCGCCCCTGCGTGCTGGCCGGGCCACCTCGCTAAACCTTAGCGAGGTTCGTACCCAGCAGAAACCCGATTCACCAAACTTTGGCGAATCGGACCAGGGCCGTTCACTAACGATTGGTATACGGGAGCCTTGCTTCAACTCGCTGGCACCGATTCATTACAGTGTAATAAATCGGACGAGGGACGTACCCAAGCCAAAACCGCTGACGAATTTGGTATATCCCAGGCCGCTGTTAGTAAGGCCATCAAGATAGCTCGGACCGTCGAAGAGTTCCCGGACCTCCGGCCCCTCCAAAAAGGCAGCGTCATCCTCCAGGAAGCCTCGAAGCGCCGGCGCCATGCCTGCGTCTTTTTTGGTTGCAGGGTTGCGGAAGGCTTGCATCCATTTGGTTGCAGCCTTGCACCGGACTGACGCCGTACTTTACTCCACCAAAAGCATGAACATTTCGGTTGCGTTAAGTATCAAGCATCGTGTCTAGCACGTGCCAGCACCGTGCTTGCTCGAGGAGGAATAGGCAACCCGACCAGCAGCAGGGCGGCGCGATTCGAACGCTGGCCGGGGCGATAATCCACATTCACCCACGAACGGCGGTGTCCCTGGTCGGGGAGCAGTCGGGGACGCGTCGGAGACTAGTCCAGAAATGCCTTTGGCGCACATCATACCCCCCCATCATCGCAAAACGCCTGCTCAGCCCCTGTGAATAGCCAGAGGAGCAACGCAGACTCGCACGACGGAAGGAAGTGACGGAGGCGGGAAGCCCAGACAGTGCGCGCCCTTATACGCACGCGAGAGAGAGCGGCCCGACCTTGTGCCAATGTTGGCACGAGGTGAAGTGGAACCTCCCGCGCGGGCGCGAAGTGAGGCGACCCTAGGGCAACATTGCCCGAGGGTTCTGCGGGTGGAACCTCCCGCGCGGGCGCGAAGTGAGGCCGGCCTTTCGACCCTAAGCAAACATTTGCTGAGGGTTCTGCGGGCTTGCCTGCGAGCATCCGCAGGTTCGCCCTCTCCGCGCAGCCAGGCCTGAAACAAAACACCCGGCCAGTGCGGGGCTCTGCTCTTGCGAGCGGAGAATCTGGCCGGGGGAAGCTTCACTGCCTATCATTCGACCTAGATGGCAGACTTCCTTCATCAGGCAAAGGGTTGGCTCAGGAAGCCGGGAGAGTGTGCGGTATCTCCTTGCCCTTTTTGGGGCCTCGCAAAACTCGGGATGTCGCTTCTACACTCAGAAGGGGTTGCGCAGACAAGCCCCCGTTCTTTGGCTATCTGCTCAGCACACAGAGAGTGGGACTCCATTACCCCCAGGATGATCTTGTCTCCGAACCATGATAGGTCCGCTCTCGCCTTCGACGCGGAGGTTCCAGCAGGGTTGGAGCTGTATCCTCTTCTTCGGCGGCGCCTCTGTCATGGGCACGTCCAGGACCTCACGGAGCGTACGGACTTCCTTGGCTATCAGGCTGTTTGCGTAAGCCTTCGAGAACCCGAACGAGCGGCCAATCTCCCTTTGCGTGTAGCCGTCGAGAAACCACTGCGCGGCAAGAGGGGCCGTCCTCCGGATCTCGGCTTCAATGTCCGAAAGAGGTTGAGGTCGAGTCAGGACATCCTCAAGAGACATCTCGGCATCTCCACCGTCCGCAATGGCGGCGTTCAGCGACACGTGAACCACATCCTGCCCGGCGGCCTTACAAGAGCGGATGAGCGCTCGCACCTGGTTATCGATGCATACTCTGGCAAGAGAGGCGAACTCCGTTCCCTTGGACGAGTCGAACGCCCTTGCCGCGTTCCATAGGCCGAGCAGGGCCTCTTGAATGATGTCCTCCGCATCAATCCAGGGCACTCGCCTGGCCCAGGCGTTTCCGTGGTAGTATGCGAGCCTCAGGTTCTGTTCGAAGCGCTCCCGGGACGTCATGCTGCACCTACCCTCTCTGCCCAACCTTCGACTATCCAGCCAGGTATCTAGGGAGTTCGACCCTTTTCTAGCAGGGCGTTTTCGACTTCGCGATCAACGATCTCCCTGTTCTTTTTTAGGGCCTCCGCAAACTCAGGATACCTGTTCTGCCACTCGTAGTGCATACGTCGAGACACACCCGCAGCGTGAGCGGCCTTTGAGACAATGCCGCACTTGGCGAAAGCGGCAAGGAAGGCTGCTTTTTTAGTCGAGCATTTTTGTAAACCCACCCTCGCCACCTCCTCCAAAACGAAGAGGGCTGCGCCAGCCTCGAATACCAAGACTGACACGAGCCCCGCACATCTCGAATACTACTTGACCTGCGCCGTAGCCGCAACCGCCGGCCTGACTGCCAGCGGCCCTGCCCGTTGCGTCTCAGACACGTCTACGACACGTCCTAGACAGGTTCATTCTTGGCAGGTTTGGACACCCTCTTGGCCCTGCGGTTCCTCACCAATTCGATAGCCACGAGAGCCACGACCAGGTCATGGACTGCGGGAAGGATGTCAAAGGCATCCCGACCCCTTTCCGATGAGATGTCCTCACGATCTCCCTCTGGTGATAGGCCAGGAACGGTAAAAAGGGCACTCTCACGACGGCCCGGCGTTCCCGGCGCCCACCGCAGCTGCCCTCTTAGCAGCTCTGCCCTTCGCGAGCTTCAGCAGTTGCGTCTCCGTCATCGGCTTCCCTTTGCGTTGCTTGTGGAAACTCACGCAGTTTAGCGGGACCTCGTAGCACTTGCCGTAAACCTTGCCGTGGTCCGTCCGCGCCTCCGTCGCCGTGAACATTCTGTCGAGCTTCTGCCACATTGACGCAGACGAGGTCTCTATCCCCCATCCACCACCAGGCCGGTCGTCGCGCCAGCAGTGGGTCTCTCTCTCCTCCTGTGTCAGCCTCACGGCTTAACTCCCCCTCTCTCGCTTGACATGGGCCGCTCCTCGACAAAAGCCGACGCCTGGCTGTAGCTCCCGAACACGGGTCCCATGACCTCCGCCATCCGGTTCAGCAGAACCGCGCGGGTCACGGTGTCTACGGTGAGCATGGCGCGGAACACTTCAGGCGCCTTGACCGTTTTCAACGTCAGCCCCATTGTCGCCACGTCTTCGGGACGCCAGGGCTTCACGCGTCTGCCCCAGGACCGCGACTAGCGCCGCCGTGGCAGCCGTGTTCGCAGCGACCGCCTCGTCGTACCGCCTCTTCGCCAGAGCCTCCGCCGCTTGATGCTCGACGGCACTAAGCCTGGCCGCAGCCTCCGCCTCCCTCCGCACCCAGAAGAAGCCCGTTACCAGTACCGGCGCCGCCGCCAAGACTGAGAACAGCACAATCTTGAAGACTACCGTCATGGATACCGCCTCCTAATTTCACTTGTCATGTCCGTTTTTACCCGATAGCCCTTAGCAGGCATGACGTAACATGACAGACTTTCCGGTAATCCTCACGAGAGAAAAATTACAGCTAACTATGGGAAACAGCGTCATGATTTGTCATTCACCCCTCTCGTCCATAAGGATTTCCTGCTCACGCGCCCTATTCAGGGCGGTGCGATCAAATGCGACCAACGTTTCCGTATCCTCCTATAGAAATTCGATTTCGCGGGGGATATGGAACTTCTGTCCGCATCTGTCCGCAAAGAGTCATTCGATGGTAAGCACTGCCTGTTCAGTATCGGTTTCATCCCCCTCTTCCGGCCGCAAGCGGATTCCCACCCATTTCCTGATGTTTTCCTGTCCCACCCGCTGTTGGCCGAACAGTTACCCGAACCGTTAGGCGAACAGTTAGGCGAACCGTTTCAACGGGCGCTCGCCATCTGCTCAGGCGGGTGCTCAATATCTGCTAGAGCATGTGCTTGGACAGGAGTTTCTGCTGCAGAAACACTCCAGAAACCCGTGTTCACCCGAAATTTTTGAGGCGTCATTTCGCCCCTCCAGCAGCCAAAAACTTCAACGTCTTTTGACCTTTCGCGAGGGTGGGAAGGTACGCTGCCAGGGCAGCAATTCGCTCCTTGGGCTGGGTGTTCGTCATCGCCCCCTTGACGTGGGCGACCGCCTCTTCCAGGACGGTTTGACAGCCGCAGGGCCCCTCCGGCCTACAGAGAGATACCTTCCGTATGCCCTGGCAATACTTCTCAAACCCTGTCGCTAAAGGCGTCAGCTCGCCGTTGCTTGGGTTTTCCATCCCAAGTTCCCTGCCCCACCTGGTTAACAGGGGTTCGGGTCCATCCTTCAAGGGACAGAGTGGAGTACCTAGTGGTGGAGGGGTTATCTGTTGGAAGGGATGGGATTCAGTTTCCTCCCCTGGACCTCTCTTTCCCTGAGTTTTTTCTCTCTCTCTCTCGGGATCGGGATCGGGATCGGGATCGGGATCGGGGTTCGCGAACTTCGGGCGAACATTACGCGAACGCGAGGATGGTGTTCGGTCATTGTTCGTCTGAACTTCGGGCGAACGTTTCTTGGCACGCTGCTGAACCATCCGCTCTTTCGCTGCTTCTCGGTCAGCGAGCACGCGAGTCCGGGAGGGCTGAAACTCCAGGTAATCGTGGATTTGATAGCCGCCCTCACACGCGGCCCATATACCCGCTTCTACCAGGCTTTTAGCGAGGGATTCTGCGGTTGAGTCGTAACCCTTCAGGTCTAGGAGGAGGGGAAGGCTCACTGCCGGGACAAACCCATCGGTGAGGTATCTACTCGCGTAGCAAAGTCCGGCCACCTGCAAGGCCATAGCCAGTGGACCGGCCGTTAGAATCTTAGGATGCTGGCAAAACTCGTCATCGAGACGTACCCACGGCATGACCCCTCGCCCCTTCCCCCGGTTCCCCAACTGCTTTGGCGACCTGCCTGGTCCTGAGTCGTCCGCCTTCCCACGGCCGCTGCCCGACGCTTCCTCGGGTATCCCGAATGCCCAGCACGACCTTCAAGACCTCGATCTCCCTCTCGGGGTCGGGTTCATAGCGGCGGCGGAGCAGGGGCTTTTCAGCGACCCAGGGATTCATCCTTGGCACGAGTTTCAGCCTCCTCGCCAGGAACCTCGACCAGGAGCTCCTCAGGCCTAGCGCCCAGGACACGCGCCAGCCGGCGGAGCTGCCCTGGATAGGGACGCAAACGCCCGGCCTCGATTTTTGAGATGTCCGAAGCATGCATGAGGGCCAAAGCCGCGAAGCGAGCTTGCGTGAGATTGAGCCGTCGGCGGAGGCAGGTTATCTGCAGCATCATAGGTCACTCCTTATTTTTGTTGACTCCCGGTCACGACCAACATACACTATGTCTAGCGGTACACCGAACTTCATTAATGGGGGGATGGCTATGGAGGTGGACGAGTTCTTGAGCGCGATGGGGGACGTACCGGACATGCGGGACAACCTTAGCAAGCAAGCCCTGAGAGCGGCAGCCGAGGACGCCCACTTCTGGTACAGCAGCCTCTATGTGAGTCAGCACCGGAACAAGGTAATCCAAAGGGCGAAGCAGTGCATGGAGCTGGACGCATCGGCCCCATCAGCACAACCCACAGTCTCGACCGAACAACCCACAGTCTCGACCGAGAGGCGGGAGACCGTCGAGCCATGCGGGAGTCCGGCGGCCGTCCGGACCCAGCGCGTCACCTCGGTAGTTTTGGCGAGGAAGTGGGCTTCATGGTGTCGGGCCGTCCGGGAGAAGCTCTTCGGTCAGGAAGAGCCGCCTTTCGCCACGGTCCAAGAGGCGGCGGACTGGGTCCAGAGGGAGAGGTTCAAGATGCTGCCGGACATGGAGCGGCGTTTGGAAGCCAGACGTGCGGCAGCACAGCAGATTAGTAATCTGGCTCAGGAAGCGGCCATTGATGTGCAGTTCGTCATCAGGGAGATGGACTACCTCACACCCATCCCGGGCGACGAGGTAAAGACCACTTATGTGTATCCCGGCTCACCGCTGCACCTGCTTGAAGAGGAGACACGGGAGGCATCGAGGCGAACCACCTTCGCAGCTCAGGACCTCGTGAGCTGGGTCCTCACCGGGCAAGACCCCGTCAACCCACCCGCGTTTGTGACGAAGTACTGGCTCAAGGTCTCAGACGTGGACGGCACCGACTTGGGATACCTTCCGAAAATCACCTTCACCATCCTGAACGGCAACTTTTCCTTCGAGGACCTGCGACAGATTAACCGCGTAGTGCGGGGCTACTTCGGAAAGAAGAACGGGGGCCGGCAGTTGACTCCGGAACACGAAGAAGTCTACAGCCTCGTTTGGGACCGGGACGGGCCCCCGGCCAAGCGAACCAAGGGCGCGGCCACTTTCTGGGAGGGCATAATGCGCGAGTACAACCTGCGGCATGGACAGAGGCCCTACGAGGTCTGGCGCTCTGTAAGGAAAGCCTACTACGACACAGAGAAACTAGTGTCCTTCACAAAGAGCCTCCGACCGCCTGCCGGTACGGAGGAGAGGATCCTGAAGATGAGGGAGGGCCGTACTGATGCCTAAGGGGAAGGGCATTGTGGGCACCACGGGGTTTCTACCTGCCAGGCAAGGACAGCCGGCGACGCCGCAGCCGAAGGTTGTCCTGTATGCCCGCGTTTCCTCAGAAGAGCAGCGCGAGAAGCAGACTATTCAGAACCAGGTGGACTTCTACCGCAAGTTTTGCGACCTCCACCAGATCATCGATGGCGGCCTCTATGCCGATGACGGTGTGACCGGCACGCTCCCGCTCGAGGAACGTCCTGAAGGCATTAGGCTCCTCGAAGACGCGAAGGCCAAGAAGTTTGACCAGGTCCTCCTCTACCGACTCGACCGTATCGGCCGCGATCCCAGGATCATCCTCAACGCCGTCCATGAGCTGCAGGAGACCGGCGTCAACGTCAAGTCCATGACTGAGCCCTTTGAGACGGGCACGGTCTACGGCGAGTTTATGATGAGCATCCTGGCAGGCGTGGCGGGACTGGAGCGCGGGGTGTTCCTGGAACGGAGCGCCCTGGGGACCGCCCGGGCGGCGCGTGACGGCAAGTGGCTCGGCGGCATCGTGCCCTACGGGTATCGGGTTGCTGAGGACGGGCACCTAGAAGTCTCAGAGGCTCCGCTGGAAGGCGTCAACATGACCGAGGCCGACGTGGTGAGGCTTATCTATGACTGTGTGGCCGAACGCGGCTGGTCAACCGTAAAGGTGGCCGACCACCTGAACGCTCTCGGGATCCCCACGGCCTACGGCAAGGACGGGCGGCTCGTTAAGCGGGGCCAGCGCCAGGAGCACACCGCGAACATCTGGAGGCCCGGACGCATCAGGAACATGCTCATCAGTCCGACCTACCGGGGAGAGCACTTCTACGGCCAGCGCACAGCCAAGAAGCGCGACCTCATCCCCCGCCAGGTGCCGGCCATCGTCGAAGGCTCCACCTGGAACAAAGCCCAGGAAGTCATGCGGGACAACGCATTGGAAGTCATGCGTAACGTGAAGCGTAGATACCTGCTTCGCGGCCTGGTCACGTGCGATCTCTGCGGCCTACACTATGGCGGCACGTCTTACAAAGGACCGGGCGGGAAGCTGAAAGCCTACTACGTGTGCGGAGGCAAGACGGCATATCGCGGCCCGCTCCAGGGGAAATGCACCAACTCCAACGTACCGGCTGAGTGGTTGGAGGAAACTGTGTGGCAGGACCTGCTCGGCTTCATCCGCGATCCTGGTGACGTCCTAGAGGGCCTTCGCGCTTCGCTCGCCGCCAATGAATCTACGGCCCGCGACCTCGCCGCAGACGAGGCCCGCCTCGGAGCCGCCCTCGCCGGCAAGGAAGCTGAACGCCAGCGGGTGATGAGTCTGTACCGGAAGGGCTTTGCCCGGATGGACGACGTGGAGAAGCAGCTCCAGGACCTCGACCGGGAAGAAAGCGCCCTTCGGAACGAGCTGGAGGGCCTTGTATCGGCAGAGGCGGAGAAGGAGGACATCTTGACTCGGTTCGACTCCGCAGAGGCTCTGCTGGCCTCCCTACAGGCTTCCGTGGCGGTCGAAGTGTCCTGGGAAAAGAAGCGCGAAATTGCGAAGCTCCTGGTCAAGGAGATCCGGGTGAAACCACCGGGCGAAGGGGAGAAGAAACCGCTCATAGAGATTACCTACCTCTTCTCCCAGGTTACGCTTCACAGGGGCATGGGTTCATTGCCGCAGCCAGCAAGAACCTGCTCGGGAAGCGGTGCGTCGCCCGCGACCGGGTGACCACCGTCTCGCCGTCCTCAAGGGGCTGGCGCAGCGCGTTCAGCACCGACGGCGGGAAGAGAGGGAGTTCATCCAGGAACAACACTCCCCTGTGAGCCAGAGTGACCTCCCCGGGCCTGGGACTGACGCCGCCTCCAACGAGGGCGCTGGCCGTCGCCGTGTGATGAGGAGCCCGAAATGGCCTCGCCCTGACCAGCCCTTGGCCCTCGGGCAGGATCCCCGCAACGCTGTGGATCCTCGTGACCACCAGCGACTCCTCCTGCGTGAGTTCAGGGAGGATGCCAGGCATTGCTCGGGCTAGCATGCTCTTGCCCGCCCCCGGCGGCCCCGACATGAGAACGTTGTGCCCGCCGCTGCACGACACCTCAATGGCCCGCTTCGCTGTCCCCTGTCCCCGAATGTCAGCGAAATCCACAGTCCCGTTGGCGCCCGCGTGCTCCACAGCTACGCCGCTCTCTACCATGGGCAGGTCAGAGGCACCCCGGAGAAAACCCGCAAGCTCCGCAAGGCTCCCGGCTGCCAGCAGGTCCAGTCCCGAGAGGAATGCGACCTCGCCTTGGTTCTCTCGCGGCACAACAGCCCCTTTGAGGCCGGCACCGGCTGCCGCGAGCACCATCGCCAAGACTCCCTTGACCGGCCGAACCGCACCGTCCAGCGCGAGCTCGCCGAGAAAGCAGTAACCGGTCAAGCGCGGACCTGTCGGCACCTGACCTGAAGCTGCCAAAATGCCTGCAGCAATGCCCACATCCATCTGCGGCCCTTCCTTGTGGAGGGAGGCCGGCGAAAGGTTGACCGTTATCCTTCTGGGCGGAAGCCCTGCCCCGGCGTTGTGCAGCGCCGACCTGACGCGGTGCCGCGCTTCGCGGACCGATGGGTCGGCGAGGCCTACGATCTCCAAACCAGGAAGGCCGCCGGCCACGTCAACCTCGACGCGGACGACGACGCCGTCGATGCCGGCAATAGTAGCGCTCGATGCAGAAGCAAACAGAAGCAAGGCCCCCTCAACACTGGATTTGTCTTGTGGCATGACGAGTGCTGCGGACGAGATGTCTCTGAGTCTGTGCTCCAACACTATCACGAATTCCCATATTCTGACAAGCCGCTGCGAGATATCGGTCGGGGATTGCAGAATCCTTGCCAGTGCCCACGAGATGGGCAGGGCTGTCAACCTGGCTCCAATAATGCCTATCTCGCGGTCTGCCCTTTCGCCGAAGTCTTCCCCGCTGTCGGCAAACCATCGCAGTTCCATCCACGCCCGGAGCACCCAGGCAAGGTTCCACTCCGCCTGCACCTCGGGAGTCACCAGTGCCGAAGAGCCATTGCGGACCGCAAGATACCAGCTGAGGACCTGATCCTCGTCCAGTTTAACTGTCTTCATCCTATGGGCCACGTCGATCAGTGACACAAGGTCAATGAGTCCACAATCCCGCCTTGCGTCTCCTCAGTCGATGAGGCCGAACTTGGGGGAGCCTTCTCCATCGCGCAAGAGTATGTTGCCTTCGTGGAAATCCCCATGTACTAGGGTCGACGGCATCGTGAGGCCACGTCCCCATGTGTCGTCGAGCATATCCAAAGACCGCCGGAGCAGGCATTTCAGGGAATCGGGCAGTCGCCTTGCACCACGAGATATTGTGCCACGGTACGTCCCGTCGGCGAAGCGCATCGAGGTCAAGCGCGCGGCCGCTGCCAAAGTGGACGCCCACTCCTTGCGCCCATATGTCGGGATCAGCTGTAAACTGGCCGGCCATTCCGTTAGCCCGCGCGGCGGGACGAGTCCAGCAATGCCTGTACACTGCTCGAAATCGCCCTCGAACCGGCGATGAATCCCACCTAGGACCTTGACCGCCTCCATGTACGTCTCAGGAGTGGCGCACTCATAGAGGCCCCGCCTTCCGAAGTCCTCTAGCATCATCACTCGAAATCCGATCCCACCGCCGATCCGCAGGACTCTAGGCACGCATTCCAAAACCCCAGAGAGACTTGCCGTGATCTCGGGTTCGCGGGATGTCAGAGCGCAGGTCTTGAGTATTACCGATGCATGACGAGCATCCTCGGAAAGGCTCGCGCGCAGAACATACCAAGGGGATCCGTCGCGAAGCACCTCCACGCTGTCTTCGGGTACATTTACCCCGGCCGCCGACAGGACTGCCTCCATCCGTGCGCTCACCCTTCCCGCCTCCTCTTCATGCTCACAAATCTTACCATCGCGCCCACCCCAATCACCATCTCTCCGCCGGACGACTATGATCCCCGAAGGAGGCGGTCTCTTGACAGTGCGACCTATCCTGCTACTGGGGAATCCTGCGCTCTACAACGAGTCTTCCGCTATGCGTGTCGACGACTTGGGAGACGTCGCGCCTGTCCTTAAGGACCTCCGAGAGACCTTGTTGGACTTCCGGGCCCGTCACGGGACCAGTAAGGCCATCGCCGCTCCGCAGATAGGTGTCCTAAAAAGGATTGTCTACATCCACGAACCGGGGCCCCCGAGGTTTTTCCTGAACCCAGTGCTTCAGCTCTCTGGCGAGCAAATTGAGACGTGGGAGCACTGCATGTCCTTTCCCGATCTGCTTGTGCGGACGCGGCGCGCATCCGCCTGCTCGGTTGAGTACCGGGACGAAGAGTGGCGGGTACGTGTGGAGACTGCGCGCGGTGACCTTGCGGTGATTATTCAGCATGAGTGCGACCACCTGGACGGGACACTCGCTGTGGCGCGGGCTTTGGACGGGCGGGCGTTTTGCCTCATTAGCCAGCGCCGCCACTTAGCGCGGCATCCCGGCGTGGGGCGAACAGTATTGCGACCCAATTCAGCCCGGTGGTAGTATATTCGTGTATAGAAATATCGCCTAAGGTGGAGAAACCGCACTGTGGGAAAACCCAACGAGCAACCAAACGCTGCCGACAACGGAGCGGAAGTTGCGGCAGCCATCAGCATCCCAGCCTCGGAGGATGAAATTGAGGTAACACTCGAGCCCGACGAGGTAGTCGCCGAAGACCGCAAAGAGATACGCAGGCGCATCATCAACCTTGCCCTCCCCGCTCTCACCGAGATGACCTTAATGACGCTGGTCTCCATGGCCGACATGATCATGGTCGGCAGGCTCGGTCCCTGGGCCATCACGGCTGTAGGGCTATCCAACCAGCCGATGTTCGTGGCGATGTCGGTCTTCATGGCTTTGAACGTAGGAGCCACCGCGCTTGTGGCGAGGTCTATCGGCGCTAAGAAACCCGAAGACGCTTTCAGAGTGGCCCGCCAGGCGCTCGTGATGGCGTCGGCCATGGGCGCTGTCCTTGCCGTGGTCGGCGTGATTTTCGCGGAGGACATCCTGACCCTCATGGGCGCGGAACTTGATGCGCTGGTGCCTGGAACCAAGTACCTCCGGATCGTCGCGGCGGGCCTAGTCTTTCAGGGCGCAACCATCAGCCTTGGAGCATCGCTGAGAGGGGCGGGCGACACCAAAACACCTATGTCGGTGAACCTGGTAGCCAACATAGTTAACGTCGTAGGCAACTACCTCCTCATTTTCGGTCACCTGGGATTCCCCAGGCTCGGAGTCGTCGGCGCCGCCATTCCTACCACCATCTCGCGTTTCGTCGCGTTCATCCTCATCATGCGCAAGGTCTTCGGACATCGCGGGGCTATCAAGATGTCAACCACCGACAGTTTCCGTCTTGATAAGGAGACAACCGGTAGGATCTTCAAAATTGGCCTCCCCGCTGCCTTGGAGCAATTGGTGATGCGCTCGGGTCAGATGGTTTTCGCGAGGATAGTGTCAAGTTTCGGCACCGTTACGTACGCTGCCCACCAGGTGGCGCTAAACGCAGAGGGCCTTTCGTTCACGCCTCCGCAAGCGTTTCAGACAGCCGCCACCGCCCTGACCGGTCAAAGCCTGGGAGCCAAGAAACCAGACCGTGCCATGAAGGTCGGCCAGGAAGCACGACTGCTCGGCATAGCCATGGCGTTAATCACCGGGAGCGTGCTCTTACTGTTCGGACGCTATGTGGTGCGGTTATATACTGACGACCAGATGGTCATCAGCCTCTCATCGTCGGCGCTCAAGATAATCGCGATCGCTCAGCCGTTCATGGCTATCAACTTCGTGCTGGCCGGAGCGCTGCGAGGCGCGGGCGACACCAAGTGGGCCTTGTACATTACGATGGCGGGGGTCTGGGGAGTCCGCGTCGTGGTCGCCTACACCCTCGCACTCAAGATGAACATGGGCTTGACTGGGGCATGGATCGCCATGGCCCTTGACATGATTACCAGAGCGGTGCTGATTAACCTCCGGTTCAATGCAGGTCACTGGACCAAAATTAACGTGTGAAGCACCTCTGTCCCCGCATAGGAATAGATTTGACCCGGGATCGCAAAGGGGGAACGCACCTTTAGCGCAAACGGTCCGCCCTGCGAGAGGGCGCGCTACTACACCGTACGGCCGGGAGATACCTTCTACCTGGTAGCCAAAGAGATTGGCGTAACGGTTGACGAACTGACCCGACTGAACCCAACGACCGATCCCGACAACCTCCAGGTAGGGGCTCTCATCTGCGTGCCCCTGGAGGCGGGGATTCCCACGGGCAGGGTACCGCCGTGCGATTCTGGACTTTACTGGGTCATCGCTCCCGGCGATACCATGTTTTCCATAGCCCAATCCGTAGGGGCCCCTCTCGAGACTCTCCTGGCTCTAAACCCCACCGCGGACCCCGACAACCTCCGCCCGGGTGACAGCGTCTGCCTGCCCCCTCGTTAGCATTGCAGTCCTGTGGTTATGCGGAAAAGCTCCCTTATCTGGTCTATGTCATATTCGTGTTATGATTTATGCCGTGATTATGACATGACCTGTAGACTTGGCTAAGCACTCATCTCTATAATGTGACCATTAAACCAACAGGGATGAATCCCGTCAGGCGGTGGACTGTGGTGGCCTCAACCAACTACAAAATCGGCAATGCGCCTCTGCAGCAGGACACGCGATACGTCTTCTCTATGGCTGTCGTCGAGAGGATGACGGGCCTCACGCGGCGCCGCATCAGGTACTATGAGAAGTCCGGCCTCGTTATTCCCTCACGTACCGCGGGTGGCCACCGTTTGTACTCCCCTTCTAATGTTGAGGCGTTGCTACGCATTCGAGATGTCATCAAGAGCGGCATCACCACGATGGAGGCTGTGGCGCGCATGATAGCCTCCGACCTGGACCGACCCACCGCTGCCCGTTCGAGGCCTGTCTCCATGGGTGATGCCGCTATGAGGCTCAGGGGCCCTGAGACCGACTCCCCCGGCTACTTCCGTCGGGTCAACATCATGACCGAAAACGACCGTAAACCGACCAACTGAAAGGACGATGCGATGTGTCTCCGAAAGACAAGCCACGCACCAAGGAAGACGTACTTAGGCTTGCTGAACAGCAGAAAGTCCGCTTCATACTGCTTCAGTTCACCGACATCCTGGGCGTGGTGAAGAGTGTCGCCATCCCGGTGGAGCAGCTCCCAAAGGCGCTCGACGGGCAGATCCTCTTCGACGGCTCGTCCGTCCACGGCTTCGTCCGCATAGAGGAATCCGACATGCTCCTTAAGCCCGACCCGACCACATACGCATCCTTCCCCTGGCTAAACGGTGACCGGGAAAACACCGCCAGGCTTATCTGCGACATCTACACACCCAACGAAGAGCCTTTCGCCGGGTGCCCCCGCCTGGCTCTGAAGCGGGCCGTCAGCGAAGCGAAGGCCATGGGCTATTCAATGAACGCCGGCCTCGAAGCGGAGTTCTTTCTCTTCCATCTGGACGAGCGCGGGCGGCCGACTGTGAAGACGCAGGACCAGGGCAGCTACTTCGACCTCTCCCCCATTGATACCGGCGAGAACGCCCGACGCGACATGGTCATAGCGCTTCAAGACCTCGGCTTCGAGATCGAGGCTTCGCATCACGAGGTAGCTCCGGCCCAGCACGAAATCGACACGCGGTACACGGAAGCTCTCGCGGCCGCCGACGACATGGTCACGCTGAGACTGGTCGTGAGGACAGTTGCCCTTCAGCACAACTTGCACGCGACCTTCATGCCCAAACCCATTCACGGCATCAACGGCTCGGGCATGCATACGCACCAGTCACTGTTCAAAGGCGAGACCAACGCCTTCTACGCCAGGGATGGGCAGTATCAACTCAGCGAACTCTGCCTGGGATACCTGGGGGGCCTCCTGTCACACGCTCGCGGCTTCACGGCGATTACAAATCCCCTGGTCAACTCCTATAAAAGACTTGTCCCGGGTTACGAGGCCCCCGTCTATCTGGCTTGGTCGGAGCGCAACAGGAGCCCGCTCATCCGCGTGCCCGCGCGCCGCGGGATCGGCACCAGGCTAGAACTGCGGAGCCCGGACCCTTCCTGCAACCCTTACCTGGCGCTGGCAGTCACGCTCCAGGCCGGACTGGATGGGATAAAGAAAGGCACTCTGCCCCCTCCGCCGGTCAACCGCAATATCTACGAGATGGACTTGGAGGAGAGGCAGACCTACGGGATCGGCAGCCTCCCGGGCAGCTTGGAAGAGGCGATCGAGGAACTGCTGAAGGACGAGGTCATCGCCGCGGCACTGGGGGACCACATCGTCTCCCGCTTTGTCGACGCGAAGCGCATAGAGACCGACGTGTATCGCACCCAAGTCCACCAATGGGAACTGGACCAGTACCTAAGAGTCTTCTAGATGCTCCGCTTCACTGGGTCTATCAGGGTCGACAGGCCGAGTTTCTCCTTGGCCAGTTTCAGGGTAGGGGCCGCGACGGCGTTGGCTTTGCGCGCGCCGGCCGCCAGGATGGATCCGAGCTCACCGCTACCCTTTAGGGCTGCAAACCTGTCCTGGACCGGCCTTAAGGTCTCCACCACAACTTCGGCAAGGCCGTTCTTGAAGTCGGCGTATCCCTTGCCCTGGTACGCGGCCTCAACTTCCGGGATGGACTGGCCCGCGCAGTGCGAGTAGATGGTCAGAAGATTCGCCAGAGCCGGCTTAGCGTCAGGGTCGTAGACGATCTCGCGCCCCGAGTCGGTGACAGCGCGACGAATCTTCTTCACAACTTCATCCGGAGAATCTTTGAGCGCAACATACGACAGCGGGTTCGGATCGGACTTCGACATCTTCTTTTCTGGGTCTTGCAGCGACTTGATCCTCGCGCCGGTGGCGGCGATGAGCGGTTCAGGCACCTTGAATGTCGCTCCATATCTGCTATTGAAGCGTATCGCCAGGTCGCGGCACAATTCCACGTGCTGCTTCTGATCGTCGCCGACAGGCACGTAGTCCGACTGGTACAACAGGATGTCTGACGCCATGAGCGCCGGGTAGGTGAACAAGCCGCCCGACACGGTCTCTTTGCCCTCGGACTTCTCCTTGAACTGGGTCATCCGCGAGAGTTCCCCGAACGTGGCCGTGCACTCCATTATCCAACCAAGTTCCACGTGGCAAGGCACGTCGGACTGAACGAACAAAGTCACCTTCTTGGGGTCCAGCCCGCTGGCCAGCATGAAGCCTGCGACGTCCTCTATCTGAGAGCGAAGGGCTCCGGGCTCAGGAAGGACCGTAAGCGCGTGAAGGTCCACTACGCTGTAGAAGCAGTCATATTCATCCTGAATCTCGGCGAAGCGCTTCAAAGCTCCGAGATAGTTCCCCAGGGTGAGCGCCCCGGTGGGCTGCACGCCCGAAAAAACCCTCTTCTTCTGTGCAACAGCGTCCTGCGAAGCCATCTTCCATGCACCCCCAATGTGTCCCTGAAAACAAGAACCCGAGCAGCGCAACAGCCTTGGCGCGGTGAATTCCTTGCGCTCGTTCCGCAAATACTCCTAGCATGCACTTACTGGGCATTGCTGCCACCATAATCGTTGGGATATATACCTTGTCATGGGCATGGACGCTCCTTAAGGCCGGCAACAAGGTAGGGGCCGTCTGGTCGGTGCTCCTGGCCGTGACGTCCACGGCGACAGGGCTTTACTACTTCTACCACCACGGCTTCTTTCCCTAGCACACGACCCTCACGAAGGTGTCATAGAACACCGCTCCGTGTCCCATGTCTGTCTCGCCTTGAGGCGTGAGCAGGTTAGCCCCCTTGCCGTCAATGACGGACCCACCTTCGTACATCAACGCGACTCCCGGCGGCACATCGCCTGTCTCCTTCAGGAGGACCTCTATGGCGCCGTAGGCCGACTCCATGCGGGCGGTATCCCCATCGACCATGCCCGCGGCCGCAAGGTCTCCCCGCGACAGGTAAGCTACGGGCAGCCCCCCTGGCGACAAGACCCTCTCGTAGAACTGGGAGTGAAGGTGGTCGATGCGTCTTGGAGACAGGAGACGCAGCGGATACGCGCCGTTCCCGCCATCGTTGCCGTCGCCGTTAGGAGGTCCTACGTACGTTGCCATGGGATACCCGGTCTCTTCCGCAGCCCGCTTCGACACGAACTCGAACTTGCCTTAAGAAGTGAGTAAAACGCCGCTCTGGTAGGCGACGGCGGGCATCCCCGGGAAACTTACGGTCCTGCCGCTCAGGCTCTTGGCGCTGAGTCCGGCTGCACGCATCCGCTCCAGCGCTACGTCCACCCACTCGTCCAAAGTCTTGGAGAACTCGGAACCGTACCCGAGCCTCTCGGCCAGGCGCTGCCATATCACCCTATCAGGGAGCGCTTCGCCCCGTGGGGCAACGCACCGGTCCGTCAAGGTGAGCCTGTCGTGCCAGGAGCAAGAGTGAAGATCTCTGTCCTCGAAGGAGGTCGCCACCGGGAGGAACAGGTCAGCGTCCTCGCACGTTTCCGTCCAACGCAGGTCAAGCACGGCTTTGAACGGAATACCCGCAAGCGCATCGCGCGTACGTCGCGCCCCAGGCGACTGGTTCAGCGGGTTCGCGCCAGAGACGACCATGACCTCGACGGGCGGGTCTTTCAGCGAAGAGATGTCTCCCAAAGTGGCCCGGGGGATGCGCCTCACGGGGCGCGTCGGGTTGGACGTGCCTGCCAGCGAGACCAAAGACTTGGCTATGTAGCCATTGGCGTAGTTTGCCCCGCCGCCCGCCTTCCCCACATTGCCTGTAAGGACGGCAAGCGCATCGCAGGCTCTGACGGCGTTCCCTCCACCGTAGTGTCGCTGAAACCCATAACCCATCAGGATGGTTGCCGGCCCCCCCGTTGCGTAGCGCCTGGCCAGGCTGGCTATGACTTCACGGTCGATCCCTGTGAGCTTCTCGCCCCAGAGCGGCGTGTATTTGGCGAGGTGCTGGCGGAAGGCGTCAAACCCAACTGTGTAGGCCGCAACGAAAGGCACGTCTACCAGGCCTTCCTCCACAATGACGTGGCACATGGAGAGCGCGAGCGCACCATCGGTCGCGGGCCGCAGCTGGATGTGCTCGTCCACCAGAGCAACCGAGGGCGATCTTATGGGGTCGACCAGCACGAGGCGCGTCCCACGCTGTCTGGCCTCTTTCAGAAAAGGGGTCAGATGCACATTTGTAGCCGCGGGGTTCTTGCCCCAGATGATAGCCATGGATGAGTTCAGGACGTCTGCCGGAGAGTTGGCAAGGTGGTAGCCGAAATCGTACTCCTGCGCCTTGATGCCTGCTGCCCAACAGAGGCTGCCCAAAGGTTCCGCGGCTCCGAGGCGCCTAAAGAGGCGCAGGCCAAGCGACTTGCTTAGGCCCATCGAGCCGGCATCGTGGTAGTAGAAGACTGACGAGGGCCCGTACCGTTCCACAGCGTCCTGTATCTTACCGGACAGGAGGGCCAGAGCCTCGTCCCAGCCGGCCTGCCTCCACGACCCTCTGGATTTCACGAGGGGATGCATCGGCCTATCGGGCGCGTTGTGCCGTTCCATCTGAAACCGGGCCTTGGGACACACAAAGCCCCTGGTATATGGGTCATCCGGGTCGCCTCGCACACCCGTGACCGCTCCGTTTTCGACAGAGACTAGCCACGAGCAGGTATCCCAGCAAACCAGAGGACAGGCTGCGCGAACAGTGACCAAGGCAACCTCCAGTTAAATCCGGCGTGAGTCAAGTATAGCAAAAAAACGCCCGGGGTTTTGGCCCGGGCTCTCGCTGTTGCTGTTGCTGTCGCATCTCGGGGGGTGATCTGCGGCAACAAGACAACTTCTCAATCATGTTCATCGACTTCGAAAAATACTTCTGCAGGGCCGAAAGACCCATTTTGATGAGCCCCCAGACTCTTGACCGCGAACAGCGCTGCCTTGGTGCGGTCTGTGACCCCTATCTTGCGGAAGATACTGTAAAGATGATTCTTGACGGTCTTCTCGCTTATGAAGAGGTTCCTTGCTATTAGGCGGTTGGACATTCCCCTGGCCACCAGGCTTAGGACCTCAGTCTCCCGCGGAGACAGCTCTCCTGGCGTCAGCGGCTCGACGGGGAGTTCCTCTCCGGACGCCGGTTGGGCAAGACTGCGCCTTATGACAGAGGACGACGCGTAGAGGTCACCCCTGGCCGCAGCCTCAATGGAGCTCACTATCTGCTCCGGCGTGGCCCGTTCGTCCACGAACGCCGACATCCCCATCCTGTGTCCAAATGTGAGGTCAGTGACCCCCAAGCTCTCCAACATGAGCACAAACCTTGCGGTGGCGTACTTCCTGCGCAGGTCAAGCAGGTTTCTGCGAAGGGTCCCTTTGTCTCTGCCCGCCTGCACAAAGATGACATCGTAGTGATAGCCAGGCATCCTCGCCTCTCTTGAGCGAAGGTCCATGTAGGACGCGCTCACGAAACTTTGCCTTTGAAGGACCGACTGAATTCCCTTTTGCCAGCCGACCTTGTCGAAACAGACCAATACGTTTATCATAGCCCCGCCTCCATGCGAGGATTTAACCAATAGCACTAATCGGAATATCCGGAGGATCTAGTGAGCGGTGATGCTATTCGCGGTCCAGGTAGCGGAGCACCATGCGCTCGAAGACGCGCATCAGCCGGGTGCCGGCGAACTCGCGATCGCCGATCCTTTCCACCAGCACGGTGTGGCAGCCGACCAAGTTCCCACCGAGAACGTCCGTGAAGACCTGGTCGCCAATGACGCAAGCCTGTGAAGGCGTCGCCTCGACTTCTTCCAAGGCGCGGCGGAAAAACCGCTGCACTGGCTTGCGGGCGCCTAGCACAAGTTTGGTCCCGAGCTGCTCTGAAAGGTAGTTTATCGTGGGAGACGGGCGGGCGTTGGTCAGGATAACCGTCCTGAACCCTTGGGAGTGAAGGGACGCGAACCAGAGCGCCAATTGGTCGGCGACGCGGTAGTCGCGCCACGGAACCAGAGTATTGTCGAGGTCGGTGATGACCGCCTGTACCAACCTTTCCTTAAGCCAGCCGATCGGGAGGTCGTAGATCGTGGGCAGGCGAAGGCCGGGCGTTAAGAGCCGCATTGCCCCGTGCCCCCGCAGATCCTGCGCCTTATCCAATGAAACGCCCCCTCCGTATATTACCACTCGGAGGGGGCGGATCTTTCAGTCTATTGGAGGCAGTACTCACAAGCTTTGGCGAGTTTTCCCAAAGCCCGTTTCTCTATTCTGCTTACGTAGGAACGGGATATCCCCAGGAGTCTCGCTATCTCTCTTTGGGTCTTCTGGGCTTTGCCTCCCAGGCCGTAGCGAAGCTCCAAGACCTCGCGCTCTTTGTTGTCCAGGACAGTCAGCTGCGACAGCACGCTTTCCGCCTGGACTTTGGCCGTGACAACTTCGGCGACGTCGGGTTCTTCGTCCCGCACGATGTCAATGTACGACACTTCACCGTCGTCCTCTTCGGCGCTGAGCGGGTCGAACAAATGCAGTTCGGTCTTGTCGTTCTTGGTAGCGCGAAGGTGCATCAGGATCTCGTTCTCGATGCACTTGGAGGCGTAGGTCGCGAGCCTGGTCCCTTTGTCCTCCTGATAGGTGTTGATGGCCTTGACCAGCCCGATGCTTCCAATCGAGATCATGTCGTCGATCTCTTGGGGATTTGGATCGAACTTCTTCACGATGTGGGCTACGAGGCGCAGATTGTGTTCCACCAACGTATTCCTGCTGACCATATCACCGTTCTTGAAGGCCGCCAGGCAAGTTTTTTCCTCCTCTTCAGAGAGCGGAAGCGGGAAGTGGTTTCCAGCAACGTATCCCAGACAAGTCTCGAGGAACCTCTGCAAGACAGCTGACACATGCAGCAGAAGATCCAGCACGCCCTGGCCCCCTCCGATAGTGTTCGCGTTTGGAGACCCTACAGAGTATTCAGGGTGTGACGCTTGCGTGCGTGTCCAAAAGGCGGGCTGCTATCTCCCGGAATATGGGGGCGGCGACAGACGGACCGTCCCCGCCCTCTTCGACGAACACGACGATGACGTATTTCGGGGCGATGACCGGAGTCCAGCCGCAGAACCAGGCGTGAGTGGTTCCTGCGGCATACCCGGTCTCTGCGGTGCCCGTCTTGCCCGCAGACCCGTAGGACGGTACCCACGACAGCCGCCCCGTCCCCTCTACCGCGCACATGAGAAGGGCTTCCTGCAGGAGCCCGGCGGTTTCCGGTGAGAATAGCCTTACCTGCGCGGCCACGCCTCCCTCCATAGTGAGAGACGGCCGCAGGTACGCCCCATCTGCCGCAATCGCTGAGAAGAAAGCGGCTACCTGGAGAGGCGTCACCGCCATGTAACCTTGGCCGATGCACATGTTGGCCACATCGCCGGCATACATCGCGTATGGGCTGGGCAGCACGCCGGCGGCTTCGTCTTGGAGCGGGATTCGGGTCAGAGTCCCAAACCCGCACTTCTTGGCGTATTCCACCAGCTCGTCAGCGGGTATTCTGAGCCCAACTTGGATCAGCGTTGAATTGCACGACTTGGCCAGCGCTTCTCTGACTGTGACCGACCCGTGGCCTTCTTTGGCACCGCCGCAGGATACCTTCCTCCCGCCCACCGTCACCTCGCCGGTGCATGTGAAGACCTCGTCCGGCGACACATATCCCTTTTCCAGGGCAAGGCTCATAATGACGGGTTTGAAGACCGAGCCGGGAGTGAAGGCGGATATCGCGCGGTTAACGAAGGGCGCGTCAGGTTGCGACAGGAACTCCCCGGCGCGGTTCTGGTCGAACACAGGCCTTCCGGCCATGGCCAGAACCTCGGATGTCGACGGGTCAAGCACTATGGCGGCTCCTTTATCGACGCCCCGGCTGTCCAGAACCGCTTCAACCGCACGCTGGACCGATGCGTCCAACGTGGTGTAGAGGTCCTTCGGCACCTCCACAGGCGGAGCTATCCTGATACCAGTGCCCGGAACATCCCCGCCCTCCGCCGTGACCACAACCCCGGACCAGGCGGGCGAGCCTCCCGCGAGCGTGGACTGGAAAGCGCTCTCCAACCCGCTCTCCCCCACGTTGTCACGGGGGTCCATATAAGCGTTTGCGCGGATGTGGCCTACCACGTGGCAAGCGAGACTGCCGGGGCCGTAACGGACCTCCTCAGGGATGACCGTGAGCCCTCCCGCGTGCGCCGCTGAGAGGACTTGCTGTATTTGGGCTGATGATAGAGAGCGGGCCACTTTCACGGGAGGATCGTCCCCGGATGGGAAAGCGGGGCCGGTGAAGGCGTCGCTCCGCGTTATGTCCTTCAGCGCGCGCTCAACTATCGAAGCGTCGACGACCTCGCCCGGGAAGAGGGCCAAGGCGTTTCCCCAGGCCGGGTAGTGGAGTGGAACGCCGTGACGGTCCAGTATGTTCCCACGGGCGAGGGTGACGGGTACGCTCCTTTGCCGTTGCGAAAAGGCGGGACGGACGAACCTGTCGGCCTGCAGGGGGCCGATCACCTGGTAGCGAAGAAACATGCCGGCGAAAAAGAGGAACGTGAGGCCAAAGGCCGATGTCAGCCATCGGAGTCTCGCGCCGCTCGACCGTCCCTCTTCCTGCCGATCCATGACTTAGGAGGAGGCTGCTAGGCGGTCCCTTACCGCGCTTAGCCTCTCGATCTCCGAGCCGAGTCTATCCGAAAATCCCTTCAAGGATGCCACCCTATCGACCTGGGACAAAGACAGCCAGTCCCTCAGGAACCCGCAAACCTCCGAGATCACGGCGGCGTCCTCGCGCAACGCGGCCAAGCGGCGGTCGCGGTCTTGGCGCAGCGTCGTGCCCTCCTTGGACAGTACCGCCATCCTGGATAGACCCTTTATGAATGGGACCACATCCTGTCCATAGTCCCGGCTGGACGCCACGAACTCAGACAGGTATCCAAGAAAGTCCTCCTCGTCCCGGGAGAACGGGCGGCCGTCATCCTGCGGCGTGGCCAAGACGGGCCTCTGTTCACCGGTCCCTTGCTGCTTCCGGACCTGGTAGTACTTCCACCTTGCGGTGAGCCACGACATGTTGTTGCGCTTCCCGTACTCCTTGAGCGCCGCAGTAACCGAGACGCCCTCCCTCACTCTGCCGTCGACAAAGGACCACAGGTCCTTCTCTCTACCTTCTTTCCATCGGTACCTGGAATACTTCTCCGGGGCGCCCACAGAAAACATCTCCTTTCAGCGTTTGCCACACATAGGTTTCCAGACTGTACGGGAGTTTTATGCGCAGTTGCCTTCTTGGCCCAGCGTGGTAGATAATTGCGGAAAAGACTGGTTTGAGAGGTGACACATGCGGATTGCGATGTTCTCAGATAGCTACTACCCGTACATATCAGGGGTCACCCGCGCTGTTGCAGTCGCCAAAGAGACCCTCTCATCGATGGGGCACGAGGTCTCGGTGTTCTGCCCCGCTTACCCCGGCTGCGTGCGCGAGGAGGGTGTGCACCGGCTCCCATCATTCAGAGCGCCTACCAACGCCGGGTACTACGTGGCCTACCCCTTTTTTCCGCGACTGGCGCACTGGGTCGCACATGCGAAACCGGACGTAATCCACATTCACTCGCCCTTTAACTTGGGAAGGGCCGGCTTCAGGGTGGGCAGACGCCTCGGCATACCGGTCGTCTTCACCTATCACACGATGTACAACATGTATGCCCACTACGTGCCGCTGTTCGGCGGGAGCGTTTCGGGTATAGTCGAGGGCTTAGCCTTCCAGGTTGCGCGGTCGGTGGACGCCGTGGTGACCCCGTCGAGCGTGCTGGCGGACTACCTTCGAACCCACGCAGTGACGTCGCCCCTGTTCCCCATCCCCAACGGGATCAATGTGGCTGAATTCCAGTCCGGGGACCCTGCCTACCTGCGAGACACGCTGAACATACCTCCAGGTGGCAAGATCATCCTCACGTGCAGCAGGCTTGGCATCGAGAAGAACGTCGAGACGCTCTTGCGGTCCTTCGCTTTGGCCTCGCAAAAGGTGGACGCCACGCTAGTCCTGGTGGGAGACGGACCGCTGAGGGCTTCACTGGAATCCCTCACGCTGTCTTTAGGAGTCAAGGAAAGGACCCGATTTGCCGGGTCTGTTCCTCCCGCAAGGATGCCCGACTTCTACGCTGGCGCCGACATGTTCCTGTTCGCGTCACTGACCGATACCCAGGGACTGGTAGTCGTGGAGGCCAAGGCTGCCGGGCTCCCGGCCGTCGCCGTGGGCGCCTTGGGCGTCAAAGACATGGTTGAGCACGGCGTCGACGGCTTCCTTTGCCGGAACGACCCGGCGGAGTTGGCGCAAAAGACAGTGGATCTGCTCTCCCAGCCTGACACTCTTTCCACGATGAAGGCGGCCGCCGAACGGAACGCTTACCGCTTCTCTAGGGAGACCTCGGCCGCGAAGCTCCTGGACTGCTACAGGTCTGTCGTGAAGCGTCCTTAGGCCGGCCGATCCACCCGGCCTTTTCGCCCCAGAGCCTCCAGATACAGTTCCGTGTACAGGGCAGCCGATTTGTTCCATGAGAAGTCCCGCTCCATGGCCTCCCGCACGAGGGAGCGCCAGGCCTGGTGGTCGTCGTAAAGGGTAAGGGCTCGCTTAAGTGCCAAAAGCAGCGCCGCCGGTTCGTACTCCTTGAAGACGAAGCCCGTGCCTGTCCCAGTGCCTATGTCGTAGTCAGCCACTGTGTCTACTAGGCCGCCTGTGCTTCGCACCACGGGTATCGAGCCGTATCGCATGGCTATCAGCTGGCCCAGACCGCACGGCTCGAACTTCGAAGGCATGAGGAACAGATCGGATCCCGCATAGATCTTCTGGGCGAGCACGCCGCTGAACCCTATTACAGCGGATACTTTGTCCTTGTTGGATTGGGCGAGCCTTGCGAATGCTTCCTCGTAACGCCGGTCGCCCGTGCCCAGCAGCACAAACTGCAGCCGCTCCTCCAGTATCCGCGGCATGGCCTCTAGGAGGATGTCAAACCCTTTCTGGTCAACGAGCCTCGATACCACGCCAAGCAGCGGGGCCTCCGAGACGGGCAGGCCAAGCTCCCTTTGAAGCGCGTGCTTGTTCTCCTTCTTGCCCGCTACTGCGACGGCGTCGAACGTCGCGAATATCCGCGGATCACTCTTCGGGTTGAACTCGTGGTAGTTGATTCCGTTCACCATTCCGTAGAGATCCCCCGCCCTCTTAAGGAGCACCCCCTCCAGGCCTTCGCCCAATTCGGGGGTCTGGATCTCCTTTGCGTAGGTCTCAGAAACCGTGTTCACCACGTCAGAGAAGAGGATCCCGGCCTTCATGAAACTGGCGTCGCCGTAGAACTCAACTCCGTCAGGCGTGAAATACTGCTGCCCAACGCCCAAGAGGTCCAGCGTCTCCCTTGGAAAGCGTCCCTGGTACCGCAGGTTGTGAATTGTGAACACCGTGGCGACGTCGCGCCACGCCGGGTTCTCCTTGGCGCGTAGCCGGGAAAGCAGCGGGACCATGCCGGACTGCCAGTCGTTGCAGTGGACGACGTCGGGGATGAACCCCAAGAATTCGCACATCCGGATCACAGACAGATCGAAGAAACTGAAGCGCTCGCCTTCGTCAGGGTACATGTAGTAATGCTCGCGGTCGAAGTAGTGGTAGTTATCCAGGAAGTACACGGGCACGTAGGCGACCCCCGCCTCGCTCTTGGCCTCTATCTGCGAAGCCCTAACTATGCAGGTGGCCTTGCGTTCGCCAACCTGGACCGGGAAATCGCCCAGCGTGCTATACGACGTAATGTTCCTGTAGCGCGGCAGGACCACTCTCACGTCATTTCCCTGGAGCAAGAGGGCTTTTGGCAGGGAGCCAGCCACGTCCGCGAGCCCCCCCGTCTTTGCGAAGGGAGCCACCTCGCTGGCCACCACCAGCACCTTAAGGCCAGTATCAAGCATCACCGAAGCCTCCTTCGTCCGCCGGCGCCGCGAGAAACTGCTGTGTGGCAAGTTCAGGCGGTGACGGGTTAATGTAGACCCCTGTCCCCAGTTCAAGTCCCGCTTCCGTGTTCAACCTGGGGTAGATGTGGATATGGGCGTGATAGGGCCACTTGCGCGTCTCACGGGCAGAGAGAGGCATGCCGTGAAACACCATGTTATACGGCAGCGAGCTGAACATGGATTCATATCTGCCGAACAAGTTCACAATGGTCTCAGCCAGTGAGGAGAGGTCTTCGCTCTTTGCGTCGGCGAAGCTGGAGATGTGCTTGCGAGGCACGATCATGGTTTCGTACGAGTATCGTGACGCAAAAGGCGCAATAACGGCAAAGTCTTTGCTCTTTTGGACCACGCGCACGCCCTTCTCGATCTCCCTCTCCACCAAGTCGCAGAACAGACACCTGCCTGTTTTGGACTCGTAGTGCCGCTGCCTTGCGCCTTCGTTGGCCAACACCGTCGGAAGCACGCTTAGCCCTATGATCTGGAAGTGGGGGTGCGCCATGGAGGCCCCTCCCCGTTCGCCGTGGTTCTTGAAAACCTGGACGTACTTTATCTCCTTCCTGTCATACGCCAAAAGCGTCCTCTCCTTCATGACCTCAAGGACGCTCTGCATGTGGCCCGCGGTGTAGGACCCCAGGGTCCCGTCGTGTGCAATGGTCTCGATCACCACCTCGTGCGCTCCCACTCCAGGCGCCCTCCAGTACATGGCAGTATCGAGGTCCTCGGGCACCTGTCCTTGCACCGAGGGGACTTCTCTACTCTCTTCCGTCAACGCCGCCGATTCGATCAGGGCAGGAAACTTGTTGGGCACAACCCTCACTTTCCAGCCCGGCTGATCCGGTTCTGTGCCCTCTCTGAGCGCGGTCACTTCGGGAGGGGTCAAATGCTCGTTGCCCGGGCAAAAGGGGCATCCCGGGTCTTTGTCCAAATGCTCTTTGGGGGCTTTTTGCGCGCCTTTCCAATCAGACGGTCTTTTCGTCCTCTCGGTAGCGATGACCGCAAACGCGCCTGAAACTATGTCAAACCGGATTTCTGGCACAATCTTCGCCCTCTCACCGACGAATGGGCGGAAAAAAGAGGGGTAGATCTGGTCTACCCCCTCTATTCCCGTTACAGATTTGAAGACAGGTTACTGGCCTGAGTTGCCCTGTGATCCCCGAGTCCACGGGGGTAGGAAGCTCGGCTGGCCGGACCAGCGGGAGCCTTGCGCCAGACTGGACTGGCCCATGCCGGGCGCTCCCTCGCCGTACTGGGTCCCGGTCCAGCCCTGGCCACCCAGGCTCTGCTGCCCGCCTAGATTCTGCTGCCCGCCTAGATTCTGCTGCCCACCTAGGTTCTGCTGCCCACCAATACCCTGCTGCCCACCCCAACCGCCCTGGAATGTGGATTGTCCAATCCAGCGGGCGCCTTGCGACAGACTCGACTGGCCCATGCCAGGCTGCCCCTCGCCGTACTGGGTCCCGGTCCAGCGGGAAGGTCCCCAATTCCCCTGGTTGGGCTGTCCCGTCATGCCTCCGAACTGAGCGTAACCTTGATTGCCGTACCCCTGCGCGCTAGGGCCCGAGAGGCTCGGCTGGCCGATCCAGTGAGAGCCCTGAGAAAGGCTCGACTGACCCATGCCAGGCTGTCCTTCGCCATACTGGGTTCCTGTCCAGTTCTGGCCAGACTGCCCGCCGGGCCATCCCTGACCGAAGCCGCCCCGAAAACCGCTGTTGAAGTTGTCGCTCTGGCCAACGCCGCCGTAGCTCGGCTGCCCTACCCAACGCGCTCCCTGGTAAAGGCTGGACGGGCCCATGCCGCTCTGGCCCTCGCCCGCCTGGGTGCCGGTCCACTGGCCGGTCTGCCAGTTGCCTTGGTTCGACTGGTTCATCTCGTTGCCTGCCTGGTTCATCTCATACCAACCCCTTCGATCTATGTAGTTGTCATTTTGTCCTGCGCTCAAGGGGCGGGCGGATTCCGCCATGGGCGGAGCGTAGTAGTAGCTCGTCATTGACAAGCACAAACCCCCTTTCGGTCCGAACAGCAAGCCTGCTTCTAGCGCCCGTGAAGAGTGGCTGCACCACCTCCCCTCAAGACACGGTTAGCATGCCTCTCTGAAACACCCCATATTCCGCACCTAGACGGTCATGACGCCTGTCTCGTTCTCGATCACCTGAAGCACGAAGTCTTCCTTGCCGGTCATCGCGTTCACGTAGACGAGGTAGACGTCGTTGCCTTGCTGGACGCGGAACTCCCAAGCCAGAGCCTCAGTGGTCGGCAGGAGCGGTATCACGGTCAGCCTGGGGCTGCCTGAGACCACCTTGAGCTCGGACTTCAGGACGGCGCGGGCCTCTTGGGCGGACACTAGCGGCGACGGTATGACCCTGGTCGGGTTGTCGTGAGTCGTCAGGTACGCCTTCTGGTCGAAGGCCACGACCCTGGCTGTGTCCAGCGCCACCTCCACCTTCACCGTGTCGGGGTACAAGAGCGTCTCGGTGCCCGCCACCGAGGTAGCCGGGACGAAGGTGAAGACGATCCTGTTGCTCCTTGGGCCGGGCTTCCTCCAGCCCGTCTCTTTGAGGCTGAGCCCCTTGGCCGCCAGGAACTTGCCCGCGGCGTCCCGCCCCGCCTCAATATCCATCCTGGCTGTCCCCAGTACGCGCCCGTCCTGCGACCACACTACGGCGCCGCCCTGCTTGGCGACCGCCGTCATGACCTCGCTCCCGTCGGGTCTCTTCCCAGTCACGAGGTAGCACGGGATGGCGCCTTCAATTTTCCCCACCGAGACTGACGCGAATGCCTCGCCCAAATCCAGGTAGTCTAGTCCCACTTTCTTTGCGTCCTCGGCTGTGATCAAAGGACCCGGATGGGCCAGGGCCACCTGAGATTGGTTCCTCTCAGAGAAAGGGCCGTCGTAGATGGGCGAAGGGATGCTCTGAGCCAGAGTGTCGATCTCAGAAAAGCCCTCCCCAAGGGCGTCAGAAGGTGCCGCGGCGGCACGCCCAATTCCTAGAGCTGAGAGAAAGCCGGCGCGCACGGCGGGCGCGGCAGCGTTCTGGGCTGTGGTCAGGAGCCCGCGGGCCAAGTCCTTCACGCCGTCTTCCAGGCGCGCCAGTTCCGACCATTCTGTCGGCGTCACTGCGCCCCCGCGGGAAAGCCGCTGGGATAGCACCATCGCATAATCGCCTGTCCTGGCTATGAACTGGCGGACGGCGGTGAAGTCCACATTGGGAACCGCGACCTGCGACACAGTATCGCGGGCCACCTGCGACTGCGCATATGCGGCCGTAAGGAATGTAGCCTGCTGGTTGACCGAAGAAGCCCCTCTGGCCTTTGCCAGGCTCGCCTCCACGTTCTCGATGTTGCTAATGAGGCCGTAGAGCGCCCTCTGCCTGTTACCCTCCAGCTTCAACCTCGCTGACCTGGCTTGGTTGTACTGCGTGAGCGCGAAGATCAGCGCAAGAAGGGTCACGACTCCCAGGAGAGCCACTAGACCGACCCGGCTCCGCGTTTTCATATGCAACTGCACCTCCGAGGAGACGGTCGCATCCAAGGCGACCGCCGGACACTAGTAGGCAAACACGTGGCCCCCGATCTGGGTGATGATTGCCCGCGACCATATCCATGGGCTAACCGGCTTCGAGGGGTTCCAGAAGAACAGTGCCCCGCCGGTCGGATCCCAGCCGTTGATGGCTAGCTCGGCTGCCCTGACCTCGTTCTCATCGGGGGACCTTGACCAAATGAGGCCGTTGGTCACGGATTCGAAGGCATCGATGTCGTAGACAACTCCGGATATGCTGCCGGGGAACTGGGGACTCCTGGTCCGGTTCAGGATGACCGCGGCGACCCCCACCTGCCCGGCAAAAGGCTCTGCTGTCGCCTCGCCCATGACCACTCTGGAGAGCAGGTCGACGTCGTCCCACCAGCTCTGGGGCGCCGCCAGTACGTAAGAGGGCGCAGAGAGGCACTTGGGCAGGTCCGCTCCAAAGCAGAGCCCAAATGCCAGAGCGGCCAGCAAGGCTCCGGAAAGAAAGCGGGTTAATCTTTGCATGGTCTCCATCACATCCTTGAGGATTCGCGAATCGCAATAAGCGAAATCACAACTCTAGAATGCCAAAGAGGATGATGGAGTTATTCAGACCTCAGTTGCCCTGGTATTTGCGGACGTTCTGGTTGTGGTCGCTAAGAGTCCGCGCAAACGCGTGGGTGCCGTCCTTCTTGGCGACGAAGTAGAGGTAGTCGACGCTGGCCGGCGCCAGAACGGCTTCCAGGCTCGCCTTGCCGAAATTGCCGATGGGGCCGGGAGGGAGCCCGGCATTCCTGTAGGTGTTATAGGGGGAATCAGCTTCAAGGTCCTTGTATAACGGAGCGTAGCCCGCCTGCTTTCCTATCGCGTAGACCACGGTGGGGTCGGCGTCCAGCTTCATGCCTATCCTGAGTCGGTTCAGGTACACGGCCGCGATAACCGCCCTTTCTTCGGGGGCGTAGGCTTCCCGCTCAACGATCGACGCCAGCGTGGCCGCGTCGTGGGCGGAGATCCCTCTGGACTTCGCCTTGTTCGCAAGTTCGGCGGTGAACACAGCCGTAAACCGGCTTACCATCATTTGGACGATCTCTTTGGGGGTCATGCCCCTGCGGATGTAGTAGGTGTCGGGGAAAAGGTACCCTTCGAGCGGGTAACGGACGCCCGCACGGTCAGCGGCGGAGACCAAAGCGGGAAGCAGTGAACTATCCTTGCACAGCGTGAGGATGTCGGCCTTAGCCCCGAAACCCCTCCCTTCCACCAAAGTCGCGATCTGCTCTACGGTTAGCCCTTCCCGCACAGTAACGCTGTAGTATAAGACGCGTCCGTGGACCAGCGAGGATATGGCGTCCCAAGCGAAGATGCCGGGCTCGAACTGGTACTCGCCGGACTGAAGCCTACCGTCAGCCCGCATGATTCTTGCCAGTGCCCTGAACGCCAGAGGGTTCCGCACGACTCCGTTCTGATGCAGGAGGTCGGCTACCTTGGCCGTCGACGCCCCCGGCTCAACGTAAACCGTGACATTGGGCGACCCCTTGGGCAACGGGCACGAGAAAACATACCCCGCCGTGGCTACGCCGACCAAGAGCAGTGTAAGCGCGATCGCGACACCGAATCTCTCTAAGAGCAGTCGTCGGGAAGGCATCTTTGGCCGTGGACCGGGGCTTGGGACTACGCCAAACTCGCTCCTCCTCAAGCCTTGGGCTCCTCGGGAAGCCGGACGTCGTAGTCCTCTTCGATCTCCATCTCCTCGAACGCCTTCAGCACCTCTTCCCACTCGTCGTCGTCGTCAATGGTGGATAACACACCTTCACCATCGTCTGTCGAGTCCACGCGCAATATGACGATCTCGGGCTCGGCGCTATCTTCCTGGTCTATGGGCATCAGCACCACGTACTGGCGCTCCATAACGAACAGGGAACTGAACATTATCTTGAACTTCGACTCTTTGCCTTCCTCATCCTCGAGCACCACTATGTCGTCTTCCAAGACGGGCTCCTCGTCAGCCTTGACGTCTTTCTTATCCTTGTTTGCCACGCAGATCACTACCCTTCGCTCTGCCCTGTTAGCGATTTCTGCCTTAGATAGCTCTCGAGGATAAGCACCGCAGCGGCTTCATCTATGGTCATCCGGCGAGCCTTCCTCGACTTCCCCAAGGCTATCATTTCCTTCTCAGCCTGGGAAGTGGTCAGCCTCTCATCGCACAGAACGACCCTCAGCCCACTTTTAGCCGCGAGTTTTTGCGCGAATTTGATGGCGCGTCTGGCGCCTTCGCCCGAAGTCCCGTCCATGTTCCGGGGCAATCCGACCACGAACGCGCCCACATCATTTGATAGGGCTAGTTCAACCAGGGACGCAGCAAGCTTCTCCTGCCCTTCATATGCGATGACTCGCAGAGGGCGGGCCATGAACCCCGCTTCGTCGCTTATTGAGACGCCGACCCGCCGCAACCCCAGGTCGATCCCAAGGCATTTTTGTCCCGCCAAACAGCTATACCACCTTAAGGCAGAAGTGTGGGCATGCCCTTGCGCAATAGCCGCACAACATGCATTTCTCGCCGTCTACCTGGACCTTGTCCTCTCCAAGGGAGAGAGCGCCGAACGGACACCTCTTCACACACTCCCCGCACCTTTCGCACCAATCCTCGACGAAGAGGCGTTTGAGCGCATCACCACGATCAGGTATCGGCGCTGGCTTATCTTCGCCGGACAGCGCCCTCGACGCGAATTCTACTTCATATTCGTCCCTAAGGCCAACGCATACGCTGTCCTTGTATGGGAAGTCCCGCGCATACGCAAGCGCCCGGGCCGCGTCGCGGTACAGGTGCCCTCCCCCTAGCACCTTCATGAGGTAGATCCCCTTGCCCATAGAACGCGCAAACTCCAGGGCGTCCTCCATATCCTGCCTCGTCCCACCTCGGATGCCCAGCCCGTCAACGTTCAAGAGAGCGAAGATGATGTCCACGCCGTCCAGGACAGCCGCCGCGCGAACGCATTCCACTGCATGGGTCGAGACCGAGACCGCCTTCAGGGCCCCGCTCCCTTTTCGCGTCTGGAGAAAGTCCAGCGCCTCGCGGTGTCCCTTCAGGGTCAATCCCGACTCCTGCTCGTGCAGGCCGAACACGTCCAGAACGTCCCTCCCCAATTCCCTTCTGCAGAGGTCGAAGCTGGATCGCATCTCGTCAGCGGTTACGGCGTAGCAGCGGGACGCCACCACTGCGCCCTTAAGGCCCGCCACCTCGCGGAGGCGAGCGTAAGTCCCGTACAGCTCCGCCGTGTCAAAGAAGTTCACGCCGCGCTCCCATGCATACGCAAGCAGATCGTGTGAGCGGGAAGGATCGAGATTGTACTGAGCCGGGCCTATTGCCAGGGAGCCAAAACAGAGTTCCGAGACCCTAAGTCCTGTTTTACCCAGTTCGGAATATCTCATGAGGGGTTCACCGGCTTTACCGGGTCCCTCCGTCATGAGAGGGACCCGTCTTCATCACTCTATGGGGACGAGTCTTCCGGCCAACTTATTCATGACGTCCGGAAGGGTCGTGTACTCAAGCTCGTCAAGGGCCAAGCGGTGAGGTTCAAACGGCCCAAGGGACCGCATGTAGTCCGCCACCTCGTTGGCTATTGAACGGGCCCTGTCGTACGCGGAGTCGGCGAAGAAGTCTTGTGGACCAATGAGTTTTCCTTCGCACAGTTGGAACCCCAGGCCGATGACCCGCGGCGGGCCGTCAAATCTGGTCGGGTTGCATTGCATCATGCTGCAGGGCATGAGTGGCCCGTGATGAGAACCGCGCATCCAACCGGCCACGAGATGCGGCTTGGAGAACGGCTCAAGCGCCTCGCCTACCGCCGGCATGCCGCTCTGGCACCGGACGATGCAGACAGGGTCGTCCTTGCCCACGTACCGCCCCGCCATAAGGTTCAAACGCTGTGTTGAGGAGACCGCGCCCACGTCATTGAGCGTCCTGGAGTAGATTGATTTGATGCAATACCTTCCAGGAGCGCCGATGAACACCAAAAGGTCGTACAGCTCCTCGGGGCAGTGAAAAGTCACCTTCTTGTGCTCGTAGAGGTCGTGAACCTCGAAGTCGAAACCCTTATGCATCTTGGGGTCGATGACAAGCCCAGGCGTGTTGAACGGGTCCGCGAACATCTTGTACAGCGGATAGTTCCAAGCGCCAGGCTCTGTCTTGTCCGCCATGAATACTATGACGGGCTCGGACGGCCTTTCCTCGAACTCCATCTCTGCGACTCCGGGCCCCATGCCCCTTATGTTGCCTGAGAAAGAATCCGCGAGCAGGTCCTGCCCCGCTCCGTAGAGCTTGAGCTTCTTGGCCACAGCAGTGGCGGCCAGGAAAGCGTCCCAGGCAAGTTTGTGGATGTCTGGGTTATCCACGCCCTTGCGGTGGGTCATGACAAGTTCGATGTCATCCCCCACGTGAGTTACGTAGAAGTCGGTCAGAAGACCCTTGCCGTGCTCGGATAGGTGACCGCGGGCCGTGGTGAGGAGGTCGGGATGGACACTGGAGTGCCCCACGAAACCTCCTACATCAGCCTTGATCACCGAAAACGTGACCTTTGACAAGATCTACCCCCCCGGATGAGTGATGGGATCCGAGTGTGACATTCTTGATGCCATCGATGCTCTCCTTCTAGTCAGGGCGGTCAGGCGTAGTGCGCCGGCTTCGCCAGACGACGGAAAGCGCCATCCCGCAGACAAACCCGCCGATGTGGGCCCACCAAGCCACTCCACCCTGGGCCTGGGCACCCAACGACGCCACTCCCGAGAAGAGGTTGGTCGCGAACCAGAGGAATAGGAACACGATTGCGGGCACCTCCACCATGGGCAGAAAAAAGCCGATGGGGATAAGCGCCAGGACGCGCGAGCGCGGAAAGTTCACAAAGTAGGCGCCAAGGATGCCGGCGATGGCGCCGCTGGCGCCGACAGTCGGGACGACCGATGCGGGGCTTGCCAGGATGTGGGCCGCGGAAGCCGTGATCCCCACAATGATGTAGAAGGCCAGGTAACGCCAGTGCCCCAGGAGGTCTTCAACATTGTCGCCGAATATGAACAGGTAGAGCATGTTGCCGCCCGCGTGGATCCAGCCCACGTGGATAAAGAGCGAAGAGACCAAACCGAAAAGCCCCGACGTTTGCGATAGCACCCTGGCGGGAAACGCCCCAGGGTTGGTGATCACCGCCGGTATGACGCCGTATTTGATGGTGAATGCCTGTAGGGTCTTCTCGGTGAGCGTCAGCTCGTAGGCGAACACCGCGATGTTGATGAGGATAATGACCCAGTTCACAACCGGGCGAGTCCTCGACCTCTGCGTGTCTCTGATAGGTATCATTCAGCTTCCGTCCTCCGAGCAACCGTGTCCGCACTAAGCATGCGACGCGCTCTCCAAAACGATTCTAAAGGGATCTCCCTTATAAGTCTAGAAGCGCCGAGTAGGACCGCGCAGACCAAAGCAAGGAGGAGTCATCGTGCTCAGTGAGCGCCTTTCAGTGATAGGGTCCGAATTCTCAGGCGACGCCGCCTTTGCCCACGTCTCCAAGATATCGGGTTTCCACAGGATCCAGGCAAGCCCGGGGTACCGCGGAGCCGCCCAATACGTCTTTGGGGCGCTGCGCCGGTTTGGGATCGACGCAGAGGTCCTGACCTTCCCGGCCAAAGAGGGCCTTACCTGGTGGTCACAGGCGGGGTTCATGGAGTGGGACTGCGATGACGCCGAACTGGTCCTATTGGAGGACGGCAAGCGGCAGAGGCTGTGCTCCTTTCAGGAAGAGAAGATGTCCCTCATACAGCGCAGCGCGCCGACTCAAGGTCCCATCGAAACCTCCATCGTCTACGTCGAGGACGGCTCTGAAGACGCTTCATACCGGGGGCTGGACGTCGCAGGCAAGATCGTCTTTTCGAGGGGCGACGTCACCACCATTGCCGCGGCGGCCGTCGACAGGCATGGGGCAGCGGGCATACTGGTGGACAACCTAAACGAGTTCCCACCCGTCCGCGACAGGATGCAGATCCCCGACGCGAGGCAGTACACTTCCTTCTGGCCAGTAAAGACCGCCGAGTTCCGGGCGTTCGGCTTCGTGCTCTCGCCCAGACAGGGCGAGGCGCTCCGAAGGCGCTTCGCCGCCGGCGGAAAGGAGCTGCGGGCCGTCGCCGAGGTCCGGTCCCGGTTCTACGAGGGGGCCATAGAGGACGTCACCGCGGTTATCCCCGGACTGACCGGTGAGGAAGTAGTCGCCATCGCTCACCTCTGCCACCCGGAACCCTCAGCCAATGACAATGCCTCGGGCGCTGGCGCCCTGGTTGAAGCGGCCCGTGCTCTCTCCCGATTAGTGCGTGAAGGCCGCCTGCCCAGACCCAAGAGGACCATAAGGTTCCTGTGGGTCCCGGAGATGACCGGCTCCTACATGTACCTGGCCGCGAATGAGGGCCGCTTACGCAAGTTCGCCGCCGCCATAAACCTGGACATGGTGGGCGAGAACCAAGACCTGTGCAAGGGGCCGTTCCTGGTGGAGAAGCCCCCAAAGGCCCTTCCGGGGTTTGGTGGCGACCTGGCCGAATCCGTGCTCCGCGCAATGACCGCAGAGGCGGCAAACCTTGCGGGCACGTCCTCCAATGCGCTTTTCAAGTGGGCCGTGACCCCGTTCTCGGGCGGGAGCGACCACTACATCTGGGCGGATCCAACTGTAGGAGTCACATGCCCAATGCTCATCCAGTGGCCCGACAAGTACTACCACACCAGCCTGGATACCATCGACAAGGTCGACCCGGCGATGCTCCACTTGGCCGGTACGCTCACGGCGACGTACCTGTACTTCGCCGCGTCGGCTACACCGGAAGATGCGGCCTACCTGGCCGGGGAAATGGGAGCCCACTTCCAATCCGAGCTTCAGGACGCTCTCGGGCAGACAATGCGCGCAGCCAGAGAAGCCCTCGCGCAGGCACAGGGGCCTGAAGACAGGTCCTTGTGTCTGGCCAAGTCCAGGCGTGCCATCGAACGTAAGGCGGATTTCCTATCCATGCGCAAGGTACTAGACCTTTCGAGCCTTGACCGGTTGTGCGGCCCTTCTTCTTATCAAGACGCGGCCCGGAGCCGCGCCGCGGAGTACATATCCTGCGCCGCGGAGTTTCTGAAGTCCAAAAGCCTCGACGACCTCGCTGCGCTGGCGGGTCTCGGTGGCGTCCGTGACCTTCCCCCCGCATGGGAACCGGAGGCGTCCGAGATTGAGACCAAGGCAGCGTCTTTGGTTCCCACGAGGGCCTACAAAGGGCCGTTCGCCGGGCGGGGGCACGAGAGGACGCCGGAGCAGGAGGCTCTGCAAGAAGCCTTCAGCAAGAAGCACAAGCGTGCCATGCGGTCGGCTGTCTACGTCCAGTACTGGGCAGACGGGGTCCGCACCGCCGCCGAGATCGCCGACTGCGTCGAAGCCGAGACCGGCCATAGGGATATTGAGATGATAGTGGATTACATCGAACTCGGGACCAACCTGGGCGTGTTCCGCTAGTACAGGTGCAACAGCGCGTCGACGGGGGCGTGGTCGTCTGTGAGCAGGACCGCGCCCTCCTTGCTAATGGGCTTCTCGTAGAGGTCACCGGCCATCCTCACTAAGCCGGGGATGGTTACCCTGCCCTGTGAGAGTTCCCCGACCCGCGCGATGAAGTCCTGCCGCGTCAACCTTGCGGGCTGCAAATCTCCGGTCGAAGCCGGGGGAGCGACCGCGAAAACCTCTATGTTCCGATACGACCCCTCAGTGCCTGGCCGGTTGTCCAGCGCAAACACGTAAGCCGCCGGGAAGACCCGCGTCATCGTAAGGTACATTGACCGGAAGAGTTTGGATCTGGCGCCTTCCAGAGCTCCTATCATATTGCTGGCCAGCACTCCGCCGGGTTTTAGGCGCTGCTTCACGACCTCATAGAACTCCGTGGTCGTGAGATGGAACGGGATAGAGTCCGCGTAATAGGCGTCAACCATTATGAGATCGTACTTCTTCGCGGTGTCCCGGAGGTAGACCCTGCCGTCCATCACATGGACCTTGACCTTCTCATCTCCGGGAAACCCAAAGTACTCCCTGGCCACTTTCACCACTTCCGGGTCTATCTCCACCACGTCCACAGTCATGTCCGGGTAATCTCGGGCAAACCTCTTGGGAGCCAGTCCGGCCCCCAGTCCAATCACCAGCACGTCCTCTATTTCGGGGTTCAGGGCCAGCGCGAGGTGGAGGTAATCCGGATACGGGTACGCGGAGTCAAAGGGCCTGCCAAGGTACATGCCGCTCTGAGGAGCGTTGTCGAATCGCAGCACCCTGACGTCGCCCTGATCCACAACGTAGATGTGGTGGTAGAGCGACTGAGATTGATAGACAACTCCCTTCTCCCCGGGCGCCCCAAAAAGCAACCCGCCGGCAAGCGCGGCCACCAACGCAACTGCGAGCACACCCGCAAAGATGCGACTGGACCTGCCCAGAAGGGCAAGAACCAGGGATAGCGCCAGCAGCATCACCGCGATCCAGCGGATTATGGACAGAGTACCCAGCCGCGGTATCAAGTAGAAAGACGTGGCGAAAGTCCCCGCGATGCTGCCAACGTTGGAGACGGCGTAGAGCAGTCCTGCCGAATGACCGGCGCGCTCGACCGATGAGATTAGCAGGCGCATGCACCAGGGGGACACCATCGCGAGTAGGACTGAGGGTCCGAAGAACAGCGCGAAAGAGGAGAGCAGGGGTCCGCCTACGCCCGGAAAACAGGCGGCCAAGCCGGATAGCACTTTCGTGGATACCGCCGGGATTAAGGCTGTCCACGTCCCGGACAGGGCCATCAGCACAGCGAGAGGCGCCGGATGGGGGTAGCGGTCAGCCAGATAGCCTCCGGCGTAGTATCCAACCGACAAAGCGGCCAGCACCACACCTATCAAACTGCCCCACACGAATATGGAGCTGCCGAACACCGGGGCCAGCACACGAGACCCCACCATCTCCAACCCCATGAGGGCCGCGCCGGAGAGAAAGGCTACTGCGTAGACCAAGACTGCCACCTCGCTTGCCTATGCGGCGGTGCGTGCTTTCCGCCCATTTTTCCCGCAGTCGCTGCGAGCACCTGCCTAGTTTCTCGGCAGACCTCTCGAAACACTGCCTAGTTCTTCTGCAATCCAGCCGGAAGGGCGGCTTGTCCCATCGCACTAGAGAGCATACCGCCTAGTTTTCCGGCAGGTCCCCCCATCATCTGCCTACTTTTTCGGCAGAACGCTCCCGCCGTCGGCCGCAAAAACAATAGCCCCTCTCGGGGCTCCAATCATCCTCCGATAACGGCGTGCTGCACTACGCCCCCTCGTGAGCGCTCACGTAGGACTTGATGAGCTCTTCCAGGATCTCGTCTCTCTCAACCTTTCTCACGAGGCTCCGGGCGTTGTTGTGGCTCGTGATGTACGTGGGATCGCCTGACAGCAGGTAACCTGCGATCTGGCTGACCGGGTTGTGCCCCTTTTCCTTCAGAGCCATGAAGACCCGGAGGATAATGTCCCGCGTCTCATCTTCCTTATCGGGTTTCACCTTGAAAAAACGTGTCTCTTCAAATTCAGCCATACCAAGGATCCCCCCATCACGTGCCTAGATTCGCCGTCTTGCGAAGAATTCCTACATCAAGATCCGTACACTTTGGAAAGTAAGGCCACCGCTTCGTCCGATGCGGCCGAAAGAGCATCGTCGAGGTTTGAAGGGTTCTTGCCTCCGGCCTGCGCCAGGTGGCTCTTGCCGCCGCCTGAGCCGCCGATGAGAGACGCCCCCTTGCGAACAATCGCGACGGCGTCCACGCCTTTCTCCGCCGCGCCATCCTCCACCATCACTATCATGGTGCAGCGCTCGCCCTTAGCCGATCCTAGCACGGCAACCGACACGCCCGCGTCCCTGAGACGGTCTCCCAGATTGCGGAGGTCGTTCATCTCCATATTCTCCTGACGGGAGACTACCACGCTGCGGTTCCCGGCCGAAGGTACCAAATGGGCCTTTGCCAGGAGTTCCCGGCTGACGTCGTCGAGTTGCCCTTGCCTATCCTTAGATGCTTGCTTCTCCAGGTGAGAGATGGTCTGCAGGAGGGAGCCGACCCTTGCCGGCACTTCTTCGGCGCCGACGCCAAGGTCGCTCGCGAGCTTCCCGAGCACCAGCCAAGACGCGCGAGACCGCTCCAGGGCCGCCATCCCGGCCACCGCCTCAATCCGGCGGACACCTGCCGCCACGGCTGTCTCAGACACGATCTGGATCTGCCCGATCTGGCCCGTCCGGGAGACGTGGGTGCCTCCGCAAAGCTCTTTGGTGTAATCGCACACGTCCACCACGCGAACCACTTCGCCGTACTTTTCTCCGAACAAGGCCATGGCCCCGATCTTCCTGGCTTCATCCACCGGCATCTCAGTCCAGGCCACGATCGCATCAGACTGGACCATCTGGTTGGCAGTATCCTCCACTCTTTGGAGTTCCTCGCGGGTAAGCGCCTGGAAGTGACTGAAGTCGAAGCGGAGGCGCGCTGGTTGCACGAGTGAGCCCGACTGCTGAGCATGCTCCCCAAGGACAGTCCGGAGCGCTCTGTGGATCAGGTGGGTCGCGGTATGGTGCTGCTGCAGGCCCTGCCGCCTCTGCGTGTCGACCCTTGCCAATAGGCTTTGCCCTACCATGATGCCCTGTCCTTGGGCCTTTACTCTATGGAGGTATACGCCGGTCGCGGTCTTTCGGACCTCAAGCACCTCGGCGACGCGCTTGCCTGACGCCTCCAGTCCCCCTGTGTCGCACTCCTGTCCCCCGCTCGTAGCGTAGAACGGGGAGCGATCCAGCGCCACCATGGCCTCGTCGCCGGCCTCGGCCTCTGTGGACCGCGACTCTCCCTTGACCACCGCGAGGACGCGGCAGGTCTCGACCAGGTTGTCGTACCCGGTGAACTTGGTCGCCGGAAGCTCGGCCACGAGATCCGCAAGGGCTGCGGCGTCAGATGCCACGCCAATCCTTCTCCCGCGACTGCGTTTCCTTTGCTCGGCCATGGCCTCCTCGAAGCCCTTTTCATCGACAACAAGGCCTTGCTCCCTGGCCATGTCCTTGGTGAGATCGATAGGAAAGCCGAACGTGTCGTAGAGTACAAAGGCGTCTTTGCCGTCTATTCGGTCCATGTGGGCATCTTTGGCTAAGCCGATAAGGTCGGCCGCTCTCTTCTCGCCCTCGGCAAGAGTCCGCAGAAACCGCACTTCGTCCTGCGTCAAGAGCCTCTCAATGAACTCCCGCTTCTCCTCAATCTCAGGGTAGGCATCGTTCATGAGACCGGCTACCACCGAGACAAGCTCCGCCATGAACGGCTTCTCGATTCCCAATACGCGTCCGAACCTGACCGCCCTGCGAAGGATGCGGCGCATTACGTACCCGCGCCCCTCGTTAGAGGGTTGGACGCCGTCGGATGCAAGAAACACACAGGCCCTGATGTGATCGGCGATC
>JBBDIP010000009.1:0-5023 GCA_040880305.1 Bacillota bacterium | reverse complement strand
ACCGGGGCATCCGCTCCGGCGGCCTTCCCGCAAATGCTCTCTATCTTCTTCACTATGGGCACGAACAGGTCCGTGTCAAAGTTGGTATCCACACCCTGAAGGACCGACGACAACCTCTCCAGCCCCATCCCGGTATCGATGTTGGGCTTGGCCAAAGGGGTCAGACTACCGTCTTCGAGCCTGTCGAACTGGGTGAACACCAGATTCCAGATCTCCAGCCACCGGTCGCAATCGCATTCGCCAATGCGGCAGTTTGGTCCACAAGCGTGCTCTTCGCCGCGATCGACCACGATCTCTGAGCACGGGCCGCAGGGACCGGTGTCGCCCATGGCCCAGAAATTATCGTGCTCGCCAAGGCGGACGATGCGCGAGTCGGGGATCCCGGCTACGCGCTTCCACATCTCCACGGCCTGATCGTCCTCTTTGTAGACCGTGACCCAAAGCCTATCTTTGGGCAACTCAATGACCTTTGTGAGAAACTCCCACGCGTAGGCAATGGCGTCTTCCTTGAAGTAGTCGCCGAACGAGAAGTTGCCGAGCATCTCAAAGAAGGTATGGTGTCTTGCTGTGAACCCGACGTTGTCGAGGTCGTTGTGCTTTCCTCCGGCCCGCACGCACTTCTGAGAAGTGGTGGCCCTGGTGTAGGACCGCTTCTCAATCCCGAGATATAGGTCCTTGAACTGGACCATGCCCGCATTGGTGAACAAAAGGGTCGGGTCGCCGTGAGGAACAAGCGACGAGCTCGCTACGACCGTGTGCCCGCGTTCCACAAAGAATCTGAGAAAAGCGCTTCTAATCGAAGAAGCGCTCATGTACTTTCCCAGTCTTTCTCCCACTTACTCCGCCTCCTTGGGCTGTAACCTCTCAATCTCGCTCCTTACGATGCCCGCCACCACGGCGGGCGTCGTAGCAAGGGCAACGATCTGGCTCGATCGCTCCCTCCGGAGTTTGAGCTCGGCCCCTCCCTGCTTAAGGCTCCTCTCGGAGACGGTTATTCTGATCGGCATACCCATAAGGTCGGCGTCGTTGAACTTCACGCCCGCCGACTCATCCCTGTCGTCGTAGAGCACCTCTGTGCCTTGATCCCGTAAAGAGAGGTAGAGCGACTCAGATGCGCTTCTCACGGCCTCGGAACTGCCCAGGGCCACCAAGTGGACGTTGTAGGGCGCCACTGTCATGGGCCATATGATACCCTTGTCATCGTGGTTGGCCTCAACCACGCACGCGAGAAGCCTGCCCACGCCCATCCCGTAGCAGCCCATCACGATGGGGTGCTCGTGGCCGTCCTCGTCCTGGTAATTGGCGCCCATAGAGGCAGAATACCTGGTCCCCAGTTTAAAAGTGTTGCCGACCTCGATGCCGCGCTTGACCCCGAGAGGATGGCCGCACACCGGACACGGATCGCCCTCTCTGGCTGCGGCGATATCGGCGCGGCTCTCCGCCGTGTAGTCCCTGCCTGGGACGACGCCGGTGAGATGGAATCCTTCCTCGTTGGCGCCGGCGACATAGGGCTTGCCGTCGACCAAGCTGTCATCGGTCACAACGGTGAGCCCCGACAGTCCCACAGGAGACATGTAGCCCCTCGTCAGTTTCAGTTTGGCGAGCTCCTCGGGTTCTGCCAGCCGGACCTCCTCGGCCTGGAGTAGGTTCGACAGTTTCTTCTCGTTGACGTCCAGGTCGCCTCGGATAACCACCACGACCGGCTTGTCCTTGGCGTAGTACACCATGGTCTTGATGCTCTCCTTAGGGTCAGCCCCAAGGAACTCGCATACCGACGCGATGGTGTCTTTGTGGGGAGTAGCCACCTTTTGGGGCGACGGAAGATTAGCCACTGCGACGGGCTCGGTCTCGGCAAACTTCCGTAAAGTCGCCGTCTCGCGGTTGGCGGCATAGCCGCACTCATCGCAAAGGATCAACGTGTCTTCCCCGGCGTCAGTAACATATGTGAATTCGTGGGCCTGGCTCCCGCCCATCATGCCCACGTCGCCAAGCACCTGGACTACCGGCACGCCGCAAGTCTCGCATATCCGCCGGTACGCCCTGCACTGGGACGGATAGTATCTATCCAGGTCTTCCTTGTCGCGGTGGAAACTGTAGGCGTCCTTCATGATAAACTCGCGGACGCGCACCAGGCCTCCTCTGGACCTCGGCTCGTCCCTGAACTTGGTCTGGATGTGGTAAAGCACGAACGGCAGCTGCTTGTAGGAGTCAACGTGCCGCCTCACCATGTCCGTGACCGGTTCCTCGTGAGTCATCGCAAGCACCATGTCGCGGCCGGAACGGTCCTTGAACCGCACCATCTCGGAACCCACCGCCTGCCAGCGACCGGACTCCTCCCATATCTCAGACGGATGAACAACCGGCATGTTCACTTCCTGGCCGTCCACCGCGTCCATCTCACGGCGCATGACCTCCTCTATCTTCTTCACCGAACGCCAGGCCAGCGGCATGTAGTCGTAGATCCCCGCGGCAAGTTTGGCGATCATGGCGGAGCGAAGCAGCAGCTCGTGAGAAGGCATTTCGGCTTCTGACGGCTTCTCGCGAAGGTTCTTGCCGAATCTTTGTGTCATACGCATGGGATAAAGCCTCCACTGGTGCAGTTGGAAGGAACCTAAGATTACGACAGATTATACCCGCCATCTGGAGGACGTACAAGGGAACCGTGACAGCCTACGCAGCCTACGCGTTAGCCTGCTGCTCCTTCTTGTTCAGGCCCCTGCTGTACAGGAGCGAGAGCAAGGCGATTGCCGTCCCGCACAAAAACACGGACGGGCCGCCGAACGCCTTCCAGAGAAGGCCCCCTAGAACTGGGACGCTGACGCCGGTGATGTGGTTCACCGTCTGCCCCATCGCGTAAGCCGATGAGAGGACTTCCTTGGGAGCGATCTTGCCGAGGTAAGTGGTAATGGCAACGTCGAACCCGATCAGACCGTTGTCAAGGATGTAGATGATGAACAGAGGGATGGCCGAACTGACCAGGGCGTAACCCACAAACAGCGCCGTCACCAAAGAGTAGTTGACCACCAGGCTGTTTTGTTCGCCCCAGGAGTCGATTATCCTGCCGATCAGTGGGCGCGTCACAATGGCGACGATGCTTGAGATGGCGGACAGCAGTACCATGACGGCAACCGGGGTGTGAAAGGTTTGGACGAGCAGATAGCCGGCGAACGTGGTCGTGATCTGCCGGCGCGACCCGCCCAGCAGCGTAAGGATATAGTAACTCGTGAACCTCTTGTCGTAGTTCATCGCCCGCTTACCTCTTGCCATGGCGGGCATCGTCCTTGTAAGAACCAAGATCCCGCCGACCACCGCGAAGACCGAGGCTATCAGGTGCAAAAGGCCGTAATTGGTGGCCCTGCCCCTGGATATCGCCATCACGATGAAGACCGACATTAGAGAGGCGGCTGCGGCGCCGCTGTTCATCTGCCCCATCCTTGTGGCCCTCTCTTCGGGGAGAGCGGACTTCATCATGATGGAGGACTGGGCCGGGTAGAACAGGTGAAACCCGGTCGACAGGACCAAAGTCGCCAGGATCAGCATCGGGAAGCTGAAGACCATTGTGTGCAAGAACAACCCCGCGGCGGTGATGAGGAGACAGAGCCCGGCCCACACATTCTCCTTGAAGAACCCCTGCACCACTGCGAGCGGCGCGGTCAGAAGCCCTGGGATCTCGCGGATGCTCTGGACCAGTCCAAACTGGTCAGGCTGGATGTGCAGCGTCTCCACAACGAAGTTGTTGAAGATGCCGCGCTGAAGCCCAAGGCCGAACTCAAGCCCCACCGTAGCGCTAAGGACCGATCTGAAAATCGACTTTCGCTCGCCGCCCGTGAGCTCCTTCTCAACCTGAGCCGGCTCCGACCCCGCTGCTTCCTTCGGGTCTCCTGTCGATGCCACCCGGATCACCGTCTCCTTGGTAGTGTCTTCAGTTGTTCGTTAGTAGTGCGTCCGCAAGCGTGTGCCAGGCCAGTGAGAGCCAGTCTCCAGCCGTCGAAGAACCACGGGACAGAGCGTCCGACGCCTTGCCCAATGTCTCAAGCAGATCTGCGGGCACACCTGGCGCCGCAGTCCCGCCTTCGGACGCAAGGGCCGTTTGCGCGAGCCCGAGCTCCCTTTGGGCGACCTCCCGGTTGCCGGCAAGGAGTTCAGAGCGGGCAAGGGTGAGCGCCGACAATCCGGCGAGCATCCGGTCGCGACCTGCCGTCTCCTTTCGGACAGGCGCCAGCGCAGCCGCTATCTGGGTCTCGACTTGCTCGGGCTGCTCCGTCGCTCCCGAAGGCTCCTGGTCTACAGGCGTTTCCCCGGCCGCCTTGACGACCAAGCCGGCGATGTCTTCCTCAATCTTAGAAAGCCTGCTCTCTGCCTCAAGAGACTTAGCAAGAGCCTCTTCTGCCTTGCCGGTCTCGAGCGGAGCCCAGTCGGACAGGAGGCGCGCAAGCGCCGGACCCATCAACGCCCTCGTAGGCCCCGGGAAATAGGTGGCCGCGCCTACCAGTCCAAGCGCTGCGACAAGCGGGATCAGTGCGATGTATACCGCCGCCATGATCAGGCTTCTGAGAAGGCCAGAGCCGGCGCCGGCCGGACGGACCTTCGCGGGCAGAATCTCTCCCACGGAAATCACTCCTTGGATAACCAGAATTCCAAGCCCAGCCTAATTTCTCGCTGCGAAAACCCTATCCCTTCACGCGCCGGCCGCCAAAGCGGACGCCTTCCTCGCGTCCGCCCTCCGATCGAGTTTCCTAACAAGCAAGAACATGAAGCTGCCGCCAAACCGCAAGAGAGCGCACGCCAGGAACGCCCAGAAGAACCCGAAGAAGGAGAGGAGCGAGACGCCCAGGAGCGGCGCCACGATGGCGGCCCCGTTGACCGCGGTCGTGTAGTACGCGATATAGGTGGTCTTGTTCTTCTCAGGGGTAACTTCGAGCAACTGGTTGAAGAGCGCCAGGTTTACGCCGGAGAATATGGCTCCAGTGGAGGTGCGGACGTTTTCTTGGACTTCATCATGCGCACCTTAAGCTTCGCCTGT
>JBBDIP010000008.1:0-8458 GCA_040880305.1 Bacillota bacterium | reverse complement strand
CTTTTGGGCCTGCCAAATCCACCGGCCTCCGTCCTGAAGAGGACGTGCCCAGACGGGGACTTTGCCGTGAAGTTGTCCTGAAGCTGGCCCCCGCTACCAGGGACGGTAGCGTACTGGTACCTAAGGAGGTGCGATGACTTGGAGATATGGGAACTGGGTGCCCGCGAGATAAGGGAGAATGTCCGCTCTCGCGAGGTCTCCGCTCTTGAGGTGGCCGAGTCCTACTTCGCGCGGATCGCCGAAGTAGAGCCCAAGCTATGCGCGCACCTTGAAGTACTGGAGCCTGAGGCGCTCATACAGGCGGCCAGGATAGACTCCATGCTGAGCAAGGGGGAAGACCCAGGCCTGCTCGCCGGACTGCCCTGCGCGGTGAAGGACAACATCAACCTTTGCGGCGCGAAGTGCACCTGCGCCTCCAAGATCCTGGAAGGCTACATATCCCCCTACGACGCCACGGTCGTGAAGCGCCTTCGCGAAGAAGGAGCGGTCTTCACGGGGAAGACCAACCTTGACGAGTTCGCGATGGGTTCATCTACCGAGAATTCGGCTTTCGTGACCACCAGGAACCCCTGGGACACCAAGAGAGTGCCTGGCGGGTCGAGCGGCGGCTCCGCTGCAGCGGTATCGGCCGGCATGGCCGCGCTGGCTCTGGGTTCAGATACAGGCGGGTCAATCAGGCAACCGGCCGCCTTCACCGGCACCTACGGGATGATGCCGACCTACGGGCGCGTCTCAAGGTACGGGCTGGTAGCGTTTGGGTCCTCCCTTGACCAGATCGGGCCATTCGGCAACAGCGTATGGGATTGCGCGCTCTTGCTTGAGGCTATGGCTGGCCACGACCCAATGGACGCGACCTCGGCTGACCGCCCGCGAGTCCGGTTTACCAGTCGCCTGGATCGTCCTGTAAAGGGGCTGAGGGCAGGCGTGCCAAAGGAACTCCTGGGTCTTGGGGTCGCCCCCGGCGTCCGCGAGGCGTTCGACCGCTCTCTGGCGGTCCTCGCCGGCATGGGCGTCACGATTGAAGAGACCAGCCTGCCGTCGGTCAAATACGCCCTAGACACCTACTACATCATTGCTCCCTCAGAGGCCTCGTCCAATCTTGCCCGCTTTGACGGAGTCCGGTACGGCCTGTCGGTCAGACGTGGCGACCTCGCTGACATGTACACCGAGACCCGGGGCCAAGGGTTCGGGCAGGAGGTCCGCCGCCGGATCATGCTGGGGACCTTCGCGCTTTCGGCAGGGTACTACGACGCCTACTACCTCCGGGCAGCAAAGATCCGTAGCCTTATCAGGAGAGAATTTGACGCGGCCTTCGCGTTCTTCGACGTGCTGCTCTCACCCACCACTCCGACGGTGGCGTTCAAGGCGGGGGAGAATACGGCGGACCCTCTGGCCATGTACCTGGCTGACGTGCTGACCGTCCCGGTCAATCTCGCGGGCATACCGGCGCTGTCTATGCCTTGCGGCTTTATGGAGGCCGAGCCGGGATCGGGGAAAGACCTTCCCTGCGGCTTGCAGATCATGGGTAAGCCTTTCGACGAGGAGACGGTCCTCAGGGTTGGGCACGCTTTGGAAGCTGAGATAGGCGAGCAGACCCGCAAGAAGACCGCGGAGATGCGCGTATCCCTATTATCCGCGGAGGAGTGTGAGGCAGTTGTCTGAACGCCAGTACGAGATGCTGATCGGGCTGGAGGTCCACGCGGAACTGGCCACCCAGACCAAGATGTTCTGCCGCTGTCCCTCCAGGTTTGGCGATCCCCCAAACACAAACGTGTGCCCGGTGTGCCTGGGGCTTCCGGGATCGCTCCCGGTTCCAAACCTTGAAGCCGTGAGGCTGGGCGTGCGCGCCGCCCTGGCCCTAGACTGCCAGGTGAATTTCACGAGCAGCTTTGACCGGAAGAACTACTTCTATCCCGACCTGCCAAAGGGGTATCAGATAACCCAGTATGAAAGGCCTCTTGCCACAGGGGGCCACGTGGAGATAGGGGACCCGCCCAAGCGCATCCGCATCCGAAGGCTGCACTTGGAGGAGGATGCCGGCAAGTCCGTCCACGAAGGCGAGGATATCACGACCGCCGAGTATTCCCTGGTCGACCACAACAGGTGCGGAGTTCCTCTGGTGGAGATTGTATCTGAGCCGGACATGATATCGGCCGACGAGGCGAGACAGTACCTGGAGACTCTCCAGAAGACCCTGCAGTTCGCCAAGGTCTCCGACGTAAAGATGGAGGAAGGCTCCATGCGCGTAGACTGCAACATCTCGGTCAACCTCAAAGGCGAGCCACCCGGCGTCCCGGTGGAGCTGAAGAACCTTAGCTCGTTTAGGGCCGTTGTCCGCTCTCTGGGCTATGAGTTCAAGCGGCAGTCGGAAGCACTGGACCGGGGAGAGAAGGTGACGCGCGAGACCCGGCACTGGGATGAGGTGAAGGAAGTCACCGGCTCAATGCGCACCAAGGAATCCAGTCAGGACTACCGTTACTTCCCCGAGCCTGACCTGCCCGGGCTCACCCTGACCGGGGATTTCGTGGCCGAGGTCCGCAGCTGCATGCCGCGGCTACCCGCGGAAATAGTCCAGCGCTACGTGAATGAACTGGGACTATCCGCTTACGATGCCGGGGTCCTGACCCTGAGCCCGCACCTTGTAGCGTTCCTCGATGCCTGCGTTGAGATCGGGGCCGACCCAAAGGTCGCCTCCAACTGGATCGCCGGCGACCTCCTGGGTTACATGAAGGCCAAGGGGATACCCTACGAAAAGATGCCCGTTTCACCCCAGAACCTTGCCTCTATGCTGGGCCTCATAAAAGAGGGTCTGATCAGCGGCAAGATCGGGAAGGACATCCTGGCAAAGATGATAGAGACCGGACGCGACCCACGGACCATAGTTGCGGAAGAAGGTCTCGAGCAGGTATCTGGCGACAGCGAGCTTGCCGCGATTGTAGACTCGGTCCTGGACGCAAACCCGGCCGCACTCGCGGATTTTCGGAGCGGCAAGGACAAAGCGCTGGGTTTCTTGGTAGGCCAAGTGATGAAGGCTACTCGTGGCAGGGCTAACCCGGCGAAGGTGAACGTGATGCTGAAAGAGAAGATGCTATCTCGATAAGCTACGCATAACCTGTTATGGGAGGAAGGTGCAGGGCATGAGCTTGGGACAGGCTCCGAAGGGACAGGACCCTAGACTGGCCTGCGCAGCCTCCGGACTCAAAAACTCCCGTGTGCTCTATTCGGAACCGATGAGCGAGCATACCTCGTTCAAGATAGGCGGTCCGTGCGACCTATTGATCATGCCTGGCTCGGCCGAGGACGCGGTCCAGGCCTGGGTTTCGTGTCGCGAATCCGCATTGCCCTGCCACGTCATTGGCAATGGCACAAACCTGCTGGTCAGGGACGGCGGTATCCGCGGCTGTCTTATCAAGATGGCCCCGGGATCAAACGGTCTTACCAGAAATGGCGATACGACGCTGCAGGTGAGAGCAGGCACGCTGTTGCCCCGGCTGGTCCAGGCCGCTCTCCATGAGAATCTATCGGGGCTGGAGTGGGCAATTGGCATTCCGGGAAGCGTTGGTGGGGCGGTGACCATGAACGCAGGGGCATACGGAGGCGATTTTGGGTCTCTGGTCACCAGAGTCCAGGTAGCCACGGTTGACGGCGGCGTGCAGTGGATGGACTCAAACGAGGTTGGCTTCGGGTACCGGCACTCGCTTTTCACCGAGAGGGACGACCTCATGATCCTGACCGTTGACTTGAGGCTTTCGCCCGGAGACCGAAACATAATCTACGATGTGATGCTAAAGCGAGCCAGGGAGCGGGAAGAGAAGCAACCTCTTGATATGCCCTCCGCAGGCAGCGCCTTCCGCCGCCCGCCCGGCCACTATGTCGGCGCGATGATCGATTCTTTGGGCCTTAAGGGCGCCCAAGTAGGGGGAGCCCAGGTCTCCACCAAGCACGCCGGTTTCATTGTGAATACCGGGAATGCGACAGCAAGAGACGTCGAGGGCCTGATATCGCTTATTCAAGCCAAGGTCAAAGAAGGTTTTGGCGTAGACCTCCAGCCCGAGATAGTCATCGTGGGCGAAGACAGTCCGCCGCAACAATCCTAGGATGAGGTACCGATGGCCCAGAGCACGGCGCGTGTAACCGGTCTGAACCACAGAGGAGAGGGAGTAGGCAAGGTGACGTCCGGCCCCGACCAGGGGCTGGTTGTGTTTTTGTCCGGGACGGCCCCCGGCGACCTCTGTGAATACTCGATCATCGAGCGGAAGAAGAACTTCATGCGGGGGCGCGTCACCAGACTGGTTGAGGCGGGTCCCGGCCGGGTCCAGCAGGCCTGCCCGGTGGCATCGCTCTGCGGCGGGTGTGCTTGGCAGCACCTGTCGTACGACCTTCAGCTGCAGTGGAAGAAGCGGATCGTGGAAGAAGCCCTCTCGCGGATCGCGCGGATCGAGTCGTGCGAGGTGCGGGACTGCCTGCCATCGCCAGAGATCATGGGCTACAGGAACAAGGTCGAGGTCCCTCTTGCCCGCTCGGACGGCAAGGTGGTGGCCGGGTTCTACCAGCCGTACAGTCACCGGGTGGTCCCGTCAGATATCTGCCCGCTGGAACATCCTGCGGCCCGCGAGGTCGTGCTCCGCATGGTCGAGGAGGTCAGGGCCCGCAGATACACCGTATACAGCGAGAAGACCGCCCGCGGCCAGGTGAGGCACGTGGTAGCCAGGATTGCCCCGGGCACCGGTGAACGGATGGCTGTACTGGTGGCCAGTGCGCGTTCTCTGCCCGGTGAAGCGGAGTTCAGCGCAAGCCTCGCCTCGTCGCTGAAAGACCTCGTAAGCGTGGTCCTCAACACCAACATGGAAAGCACCAACATCATCATGGGTGCCAAGAACAAACTGCTCTTTGGACGCTACTACATCGAGGATCTGTTCGGCGACGATACCCTTGGGCGCCTCCGGTTCAGGATCTCGCCGAACTCCTTCTACCAGGTCAATTCGCCGCAAGCCGTCCGACTTTATAGGATAGCTCTGGAGGCTGCCGCTCTCACCAGCGGGGATGTGGTCTACGATGTCTACTCAGGCATCGGGACTATAACGCTGTTCGCCGCCAAGAAAGCCGCTCTTGCGGTAGGGATCGAGGAAGTGGGCGACGCCGTCCGGGACGCGGTCAAGAACGCGCGCCTCAACGGCGTGGACAACGTCCGCTTCCGCGAAGGGCGGGCCGAAAGGATTCTCCCGACATGCATCAGGGATTATGGCAGGCCAGACGCGGTCATCCTGGACCCGCCCAGAGGCGGTGCCGAGGAATCCGCGCTGGTATCCATCGCTCGCGCCAAGCCGCAATCCATCGTGTACATCTCGTGTAACCCCGCAACGCTGGCAAGGGACCTCATCGTCCTCGCCAGAGAGGGCTGGCGTCCGCGCTGGTGTCAACCGGTCGATATGTTTCCAATGACCCCTCATGTGGAGTGCGTGGTGCTGATGGAATAGATGGAATAGAAGGAACGAGCGTGTATTTCGAAATGGATGATTTAGGACTTGAGAATCTCGCGCGAATAAGAGTCATCCTCGGCAGGGAAGGGTTTCACCCGGCCTGGGTCCAACCTGTTGACATGTTTCCTCTCACTCCGCGTAGAGAAAGCGTCACGAGGATTGAACGTGTGAAAGGCTGGCAAACCGAGGGTCTTGGGCTCAGGTTTGCTGCAACCTCATTGCGTTGGTATCTGTCTGTCGCGGTCACCAAGGGCACCGGCGCATAGATACAACCACATTAGCCCAAAAACGCCTCAAAAACCAACTTCATGCTGCGCCTTAGCCGCCACTTTGTCGCTACTTACTGTTCAACGCCAGATTGTCAAGATATGATGGTTTGAATCTTCACCCCCTGCTCACGAAGGTGTTGACGTAGCTGGTCCTTATTAGGGTAGAACTGCCGGACCAGTTCCAGGTGTTCTTCAACCAGGTTGGGGCTCTTTTGGAGCAGTCTTGCCATCAACTGCGGTGGGACTCCAAATAGCCTCAGGATGAGTACCCCCTGGAAGGTGCGTATGTAGTTGTCCACTGCGCGCGGCGAATGGTAGGTGATCTTCGCGATTTCTTTGACCGCATGACCCTGAAGGTGCAGGTTGACGATGATGTCCTTGTGGGTCATGCTGCGCCCCGCATCCAGGACCGTGCCCGGGGTTGGGACCACGATATTGTGCTCCCTCTGGAAGCTCCTGATCAGTTCTGAGATCCTGGACGTGCTGATCTGGAAGATCCACTGCAGGTCCATCAGGTTGAGGAGACCGTTCTGCCGGTAGGCCTCGAAGCAGACCCGGACGATGCGGCGCTTCAGCTGGACTAAGCATTCCGGCACGCTTCTAGGCCGCCTCCTCAGCTCCTCGGGAGTCCAAACCGTAAGAATCACCGGGGCCTGGCGGCGGAAACGAGTAGCCATCTCCTCGGAGAGGCTGGCATGCACGTGCGTGGCCAGGACGGGCATCTCCCCGTGCTTGAGTTGCTTGGTCAGAGGGCAGCAGATGTTGCGCAAGGTGATCAGTTCCTCTACCAGTTGCCGGGCCACCACGGGGCCGAGCCCGGCCTCAGTGACCGCGAATTCCACCAGGCTTTCCACCACCGTCTGTGGCGCCGACAGGTCCAGAACACTCAGACGCGTGGTGGGCAGCTGAGGATGGATCTGGTCCAACTCCTGCTGCCAGGCGGCTGTATCCTGCTCGTCCAGGGGAAGCGCTGCGTCTTGGAGGTTATCAACGTAGCGGTTGGCCCTTTCCTGCGTACCAGGGCCCAGGGGTCGATGATGGCCGACACCTGTTCAGGCTCAACCTGGTGCAGAATCCGCCGCAGCCGCTCGGCACAGGCGTCAAACACCAGACTCCGGGCTTGTGCGAAGGTCTCTCCCGCCAGTATGGGTTGTAGGTATTCAGGTCGGAAGAGGGGCAGTGTCACCTCCTGGCCGCGTTGGCGCAGGCATAATTCGAAGGGCCGGGCTCGCTGCACTCCCAGGCAAGTCTCCACCTCGTCCAGGCGCCGGTTCACCTCGGCCACGATCAGGGCGGCAATCCGGGACTCCTTGCCGAAGTCGTAGCGCCGGGCCAGGTACTGCGCCTGGTAGTTCTCCAGGTTACGCTCCAAGAGCGGGCGATAGATGTCATGGCGGTTCACGGGACGAGCCCCCTTTTTTGGACCTCGCCCTCATGGGCCAGGAACAGCTGGCGCAGGTGTTGCAGCCGGAATGCGTACTCCGGCTGCGCATACTCCCGGACCAGGTCAAGATAGACCTCCACCAGTTTGAGGGATCTCCCCATCACCCGGCGGATTAAGGTGGGCCCCATGCCACGCTCGGCCATCACCAATACCGCGGCAAACTCCTTGATGTAGTTCTCGATGGACTCGTAGGAGTGCCCGGTACGAGACACGATCTCGGTTTCGGTATACAACTGCAGGTAGAGTTCGACGATCTTCCGCCGGTGGGTGACCCCGCGCCCGATGTCACATTCCTGCCCCCGCAAGGGTACCACCAGTTTGGGGTGCGCACGGATCAGCCGGCGGATGGCTTCGGTGTGGATCCCCAAGAGATAGCCCAGGTCAGCGTAGGTAATGTAACCGCCCTGGAACTTGGCCTGGGTGGCGTAGCGCACGAGCTTGGCAAACTTCATCCCGCTCACCCGGTTGGGGGTCTCGCCCGCCACATCCTCCGGGTCGAGGAAAGTGAGCCTGACCGGTACCAACCGGCACGCTTCCAGCGGCTTTCCGGCGGGCTCGGTAGCTGCTACCGCCCAGTAGACCACTTCCTGGTCAGCTCGGTGCCCGGCCAGCTGGGTCCTCAACTCCTCCAGCAGTTCCCGTACGGCCCGCACCTTGACCGGCGCCAGCCCGAAGTCGGCCGTCAACTCGGCGCAGAAGTCAGCCCACTCACCGTTGGGCGTCGATGACGCGGGTGATTCCTGCATGAGCAGTTCCAGTTTCGGCCGTGGGGTGCGCCGGATCAGCTCTACCCAGCTGGCAGTCTCGAGATCACTGGGTTGAAAGCCGCCGCCCAATACGTGCCTGGCCACAGCCCCGAACTGGTATTTGATCTCCCGCCACCGCTCCCGGGAGATGGCCGCTGCCTGCCGGATCTCCCCCGGCGCCTCTCCCGCCAGGTGCCTGGCCATGGCCCAAGTGGAGCGCAACATCCCGCCCTGCTCGCGGGCGTCTCTGCCAAGTCCCTGGATCGGAACCCAGATCCCGAGCTTCCTGACGGTTTGCAGCCGGTTCCGTAGCGCGGTGGGGGTGAGATTGCAGAGCATGCCGATCTGCTTGGCGCTCAGCAGGGCATCTTGGGCGTAGGCCTCCTCAATCAGCCGCAGCATGCGTCCCACTTGCAGGGCAGTCAGGCCCATCTCCAGTTCGAGGTCCAGATCCTCAGGAGCAAAGGGCGTTAACCTTACCTTAGTGGGCGTACCACGACCGTTGCGGATGAAGTTGCT
>JBBDIP010000007.1:0-8607 GCA_040880305.1 Bacillota bacterium | reverse complement strand
ACATAATAACTATTATAGGACGTAACAGCTGTGAAAAGCCTCCTTTTGATCCCGTGGCTCCCGCCCGCGCCTATGTCTACTTACTTTCCCCTCCCTTTTGCTTGAGGCATGGAAGAGGCGGTAATTGGTTGCTGCGTCTCGAGGTGCAAGCCGCCAGACTGGCGGTAACCGATTGTGTTACGGACAAGGCGCCGGGTCTCGCCGAAATGGCTAGGGATGAACCATGCCAATTCGAGCGGTTGTCGGCGGACCATATTTCGAGGGGATGCAACCAAGGATGGACCATTTCCTTGTGAGATCCGGCTGAGGGCAGACCATTTCCGCCGAAGTGACTGTGGGCAGACCACGTTATGGGCGACATCACCACCAGTGAACCATATCGCCACAATAATGGGCTAACCGCAGACCATATCTTTTGGCGTGACTACCGGCAGCTCATGTGGCGAGTCTGCAGTAACGCTGCCGCCAGATCCGTGCCAAGCAAACCTCTAGGCTTGTGGTTTACTCCTGAGCATTCCTGCTCATCTGTGATGAGCATCCGCGGAATTTCTAGCTATGTCAATCAGGGATATGAATGATGAATAGCCTGCTAAATGCCAAAAATGTGTTATATGTGAAAGGAATTCCACGTAGATGCGTTGAATACGGCGGTAGCTGCGGGTACGGACGAGCGATATTTCCGGCTGTTTCGACGGACGGGGGTGGTGTGCGAGAAACCGGGGGTCCTTCCCTGGGGATGCCACAGCCAGTTTGGAGACTGACGGCATGACCGTCAGCCCTCTCCATCCAGACGGAATCGCAGCGTGACCCAAATCAGTTGAGGAGGTTTCGGTATGAAGAGAGTCTTCGTGGGCTTCCTCGTCGTGGCTCTGTGCATCGGCATTGCCGGGTGCAGCACCACGCCCAAGACGCCGCCCGCTACCCCTAGAGCGTCGGGAGACTACAATGGAGTCTACTCCGGCGAACTAACCACTCTGAACTACCTGGTTACCAGCACCACAGCCGAGTACGCCATCGCGGCCAACTGCGTGGACGGACTTGTCGAGTGCGACAACCTCGGCATCATAAAGCCGTCTCTGGCGACGTCCTGGTCAGTTAGCCCCGATGGGCTTACTTGGACGTTCAAGCTGCGTCAGGGCGTGAAGTGGCTCACCTGGGACAAGAAGGAGTATGCTGAAACGGTCGCTCAAGACTGGGTCGACGCCCATAAGTATGCGTTCACCCCGGCCAACGCGTCCTCGACGGCCAACATTGCTTACGAAGTACTAAAGAACGGCACGGAGTATTATGAGGGCAAGGTCACCGATTTTGCTCAGGTCGGCGTTAAGGCCACTGACAAGTACACTTTGGTGTACACGCTCAAGAAACCCGTCCCCTATTTCCTCACGATGCTGACCTACGTATCATTCCTCCCCGCCCCCGCCAAGTACTTGGCTGCGGTCGGCGACAAGTTCGGCACCGATAACAAGAACCTTCTCTACAACGGCGCCTACATTATGTCCACTTGGGAACCCCAGAACCTGAGGGTCATGGAGAAGAACGACAAGTACTGGGATGCCGGCAATGTCCACATCAAGAAGCTGAACTACAAGTTCAACAAAGAGGCCAGCACCCTTGGTCCCGAGCTCTTCCTGCGCGGAGAGATCAGCGGCGCGGGTATCCCGACCGCGTTGCTTGACGACTGGATGAAGGATCCGGCCAAGAAGGCCATGATCAGACCCGTGGAAACCAGTTTCTTCAGCTATTTCTACGCGTTCAACTTCGACCCCCATTTCGATAAGGAGTTCGAGCCTGATAACTGGAAGGTTGCGGTCAACAACGCCAACTTCCGGAAGGCTGTCTTCAATGCTTTGGACCGCAAGGCGGCTATGACCACCGCCGAGCCCTATAACCCCTCCAAGCGTATAAGCAACACAGTGACCCCCAAGAACTTCGTCGCTGTCGGAGGAAAGGACTTCACCCAGATGGGCGGGCTGGCCACTATCACGGCCCGCGACAGCTTCAATAAGGCAGAGGCAGTCAAGTTCCGTGATCTGGCCAAGACGGAGCTAAAAGGCAAGGCTACGTTCCCCATCAAGGCCATGATGCCCTTCAACGCGGGCAGCTCAGACTGGACCGCCAGGGCTCAGGTCGTTGAGCAGCAGATTGAGGGCGTTCTGGGAGCGGACTTCATCGATATTATACCGGTGAGCTTCCCGGCCACCAACTTCCTTGGTACCACTCGTCGCGCCGGCAACTACGCCATTCAGGAGTGCAACTGGGGTCCTGACTACGCCGACCCCGAGACTTACACCGACCCCTTCTTCCCCGTTGGCACCTATAACTGGCCTGAGAAGGCGACCGGGTACAACGAGGCAAACGGCAAGTGCAAGTACGAGAACTTGGTCGCGGCCGCTAAGGCTGAGGTCACCGACATGACCAAGCGCTACACCCTGTTTGCCGACGCCGAGGCGTTCCTAATCAACGAAGCCTTCCTGGTTCCTTACGGCATCGGCGGTGGCGGCTACCAGGCCTCCAAGCTAGAGCCCTTCACCTATCCATACGCGCCCTTCGGCATGTCCGACCTGAAGTTCAAGGGTCAGATCGTCATGGCGAAACCGATGGGCACCGAAGAGTACAACACGAAGTACGCTGAGTGGGAGAAAGCGCGTGCCGCAGCTCTGCAGCAGGCCGCGACGACCAAATAGACCCTCATGAACGGGTAGAGACGAGAAGACCGCCCCTATGGCGGTCTTCTCGTCCTCCACTTGCTTTAAACCGGTCGGTTCTTACCTGACGGCTCGTGGGAAAGGCTGCGTGCGAATATGATCAGATACGCATTGAGGCGATTTGGGCAGTCCATGGTAACCGTGTTCATCGTGCTGACCCTGGTATTCCTGCTGATGCGCCTCCTCCCTATTGAGGGCTACTTCGCCGAGTCCTACGACAAGATGGAGCCGCAGCAGCGCGAGAATGTGCTGAGGAGCATGGGCCTTCTCGACCCATGGTACAAGCAGTTGACGGATTTCTACTCGCGCCTTATCCACGGCGACCTCGGCAAATCAATTGTTTACCGTCCAAAAGTGGAGATCAGGGGGATTATCGCCGCCAAGATTCCTTACTCATTCCGGTTCGGCTTCACCGCCATCTGCCTGTCGCTGGCGGGAGGGTTGGCCATGGGAGTGAGACAGGCGCGCGACAAGGGTAAGTTCTGGGATAAGCTGTGGACCGGGTACATCGTCTTCATCAACGCCGTCCCCGCGGTTATCTACCTGCTTTTCATACAGCTTTATGTCACACAGTTAACAAGACTGCCCATCCTCTACGACAGGGATAAGATAGTGAGCTGGATTCTGCCGGCCGTCTCCATGTCGTTGGGCGGACTCGCCGGGTACGCCATGTGGATGCGGCGGTACATGGTCGATGAGCTTAACAAAGACTACATCCGGCTGGCGAGGGCCAAGGGCATGTCGAGCACCGCCATTATGGTAAAGCACGTGATGCGCAACGCCTTCGTGCCGATGGCCCAATACCTTCCCACCTCGATATTGTTCACAATCTCAGGTTCCATTTATATAGAATCGCTCTACTCTATCCCCGGCATGGGGGGCTTACTAGTTGACGCCATACAGAGACAGGACAACCCGCTGGTCCAATCTCTGGTCCTGATCTTCTCGACCATGGGGATTGTCGGGCTGTTCTTGGGCGACATTCTGATGGCCATCTTTGATCCCCGCATTAAACTCGAAAAGCAAGGGGGGTCAAGGTAGTGTCGTCCAAGGAGAAAAGCACTCTGCAAGCCATCGAAGACAAGTCAATGTTCACCTTCGCCGAGTATGACGAACAGGCCGGTGAACGAACCGGATACTCAAACTACTCCTACTGGGGCTCCACGGTCCGGGTCTTCCTCAAGAACAGGACGGCGGTGCTGGTCCTCATCATTATGGTCTCACTGCTGACGTTCACAATGGTCCAGCCGTTCCTGCCCGGCCAAAAGAGCCCCATAAAGATCCACATAGATCCCGCGACCGGCATCCAGCTTCGCAACCAGAAGCCCAACGGCGAGTTTTGGTTCGGCACCAACTCCATTGGCCAGGACCTTTGGTCTCGCATATGGAGCGGCACCAGGACCTCTCTCCTCAATGCCATCATCGTCGGGATTTGGGAGGTTTTCTTTGGGATCGCCATAGGGGCGCTTTGGGGCTACGTCAGGCAACTTGACGTTCTCATAACCCAGATCTACAACATCATCAACAACGTACCCACCACCATCGTGTTGATGCTGCTCGCCTACATCATGAGGCCCAGCTTCCAGACCATGATCCTCACGATGTGCGCGACGGGATGGCTCGGGATGGCTCGCTTCGTTCGGAACCAGATCATCATCATCCGTGACCGCGAGTACAACCTCGCCTCGCGATGTCTGGGCACTCCCACTTCCCGCATCATCACGCGGAACCTATTGCCGTACCTTGTGTCAGTCATAGTGCTGCGCATTGCGCTGGCCATCCCCGGCACAATCGGCTGGGAAGTCTTTCTCACTTATATCGGTCTGGGTCTGCCAGTGAGCACTCCGTCGCTCGGGAACCTTGTCTCCGAGGGACGCCTGATTGTCATGTCGCCGAGCTTGCGATACCAGCTCATCTTCCCGGCAGCGGTGCTGTCCATCATTACGATCTCTTTTTATGTCCTGGGCAATGCTTTTTCAGACGCCGCCGATCCGCGCAATCACTATTAGGGGGCTAACGGATGAGTGAGCCGATACTGTCTGCAAGAGATGTGGTCGTCAAGTTTAGCCTGCGCGGGCAGGTACTGACCGCCATTCGCCAAGCCTCCCTCGACCTTTATGAAGGTCAGACTCTGGCCATCGTGGGAGAATCCGGTTCGGGCAAGAGCGTCTTCACCAAGACGTTCCTGGGGATGCTTGACGCCAACGGCTGGGTCGATTCAGGCTCCATCATGTTTGAGGGCAAGGACCTCTGCAAACTCAAGACGGAGCGTGAGTGGCTGGCCATCCGGGGCAAGAAGATCGCTATGATCTTCCAGGACCCGATGACGGCCCTAAACCCGCTCCGGACAGTTGGGATGCAGATACAGGAAGTCCTTGAAATGCATCAGGGTCTTAAGGGCGAGGCCGCCAAGGCGAAGGTGGTGGAGATACTGGACCAGGTCGGCATTAGGGATCCCGGCATGCGCTACAGCCAGTACCCCCACGAGTTCTCCGGAGGCATGCGCCAGAGGGTGGTAATCGCCATCGCGGTTGCGTGCAACCCCAAGATACTCATATGCGACGAGCCCACGACCGCCCTGGACGTCACAATCCAGGCCCAGATACTGGAGCTCATTAGGTCGCTGCAGAGGCGGCTGGGGCTGACAATCATCTACATTACCCACGACCTGGGCGTCGTGGCTAACGTGGCCGACACCGTGGCTGTCATGTACGCCGGCGACATCATCGAGTACGGTACTTCTGAAGAGATCTTCTATGACGCCCGCCACCCCTACACCTGGGCGCTGCTGTCTTCCCTCCCGCAGCTTGGGGTGAAGGGGCAGCCGCTTTACTCGATAAAGGGCACCCCGCCCAACCTCTTCGTAGAGATCAAGGGCGACGCCTTTGCTCCTCGCAACCCGCGCGCGCTCAAGGTCGACTTCGTGGGGCGTCCCCCCTATTTCGATGTCAGCCCAACTCATCGCGCCAGGACGTGGCTGCTGGATCCACGTGCACCTAAGGTGGAGCCGCCGGACACGATAAAGGCCATGCGCGCTAAATACCAGAGGTATGCGATATGACGAAGGGAAGAGAACCGCTAATCGAGGTCGAAAACCTCCGGGTAGAGTTCAAGGCCAGAGGCAAGAAGCCTTTCGTGGCGGTTCAGGACGTGAGCTTCCAGGTCTTCAAGGGGGAGACGTTTGGACTGGTCGGCGAGACCGGGTCAGGCAAGACCACTATCGGCCGGGCCATTGTGCGCATCAACGAGACCGCCGCCGGGACCATCAGCTACAAGGGCAGGAAGATCAACGGCATCATCTCCAAGGAATTGGACCGCGAGGTCACCCGCAAGATCCAGATGATCTTCCAGGACCCCATGGCTTCCTTGAACGAGCGGGCGAAGGTGGACTACATCGTCTCCGAGGGTCTCTACAACACCAAGAACTACGCCGACGAGCAGGATAGGCAGGCCAAGGTCGAAAAGGCGCTCCTGGAAGTGGGCCTTCTGCCGGAGTTCGCCTCGAGGTTTCCCCACGAGTTCTCCGGGGGACAGCGCCAGCGCATAGGCGTGGCCCGGGCCCTCATTATGGAGCCTGAGTTTGTGATCGCGGATGAACCCATTTCCTCCCTGGACGTCTCGATCCGCGCGCAGGTCCTGAACCTCCTTTCGGAACTCCAGAAGACCAGAGGCCTGACCTATATGTTCATCTCGCACGACCTTTCGGTGGTGCGCTTCATCGCCGACCGCATCGCGGTCATCTACAAGGGGCAGATAGTGGAGCTCGCCGACACAGAGGAGCTGTTTAGAAGCCCGCTGCATCCATATACCAGGGCTCTGCTTTCAGCCATCCCGACTCCGGACCCGAGGGTTGAACGCGAGAAGAGGGTCTCAGTCTACGACCCCGGCTGCCACAACTACGAAAACCAAAAGCCGGGATGGGTTGAGATCACAAAGGGGCATTTCGTGCACGGCAACGAGATAGAGATGGGGCAGTACAGGTCGGCGCTGGCGAGGCTTGCGTGAAGGCATTCGGGTCAGAAGTACCGTGTTCCCACGCCAAGAAACTTGTATAGAGCAGTGGCCAAGACGGCAATTTGAAGGGCGGACCACATGAGCGCGGCGACCGCGACTCTTGAGCCTCTCTCGGCTCCGCCCTCAGGGTCTTCGGGCGCTTTCTTCCTGCGGACCAGGCCGTTCTCGTCCCTTAAGTCCGAGATTTCAGTCCCTGCGGCCTTCTCTTCAGGGAGGTCGCCCGTGAGTCCGTTCTCGTGATGCCTGATCGCACTTTTCCGGGGCAGCGAGAACAGAGCAAGCGAATCGGTCCTCTTAAGGTGTATGAGCCAGGCCAGTAGCGCGTAGAAAACCATGAAGACGGGAAGCAGCACCCCAAGGTAGTATGAGTTGTCAAAGCCCCAGAAGGCGACAGCCGACGACAGAGCGATTGCGCCGCCTGTGAGCAGGAGCCCGTTGAGGAAAGAATTGAGCCATGGTTTCGAGTCTATCACCGTTTCAAAAATAGCACTGTGGAGTAGGGTTGTCCACGTCCGTACCGGCATCTGAGGTGATGGCGATGGGATTTCCGAAGGCTAAGGCGAGGTTTAGTATCGCTTTGGCTGTGTTTCTGGTCCTGGCCTGCCTCGGAGCGGACATCTTGCTTGGGGGGTGCAAACCCGCGATGTCTAATGCTGAACTACAGTCCCTGGCTAGCTCGGCGCTGACCGCGTTCCGGACCGAGGCGCATATCGATAGCGAGGAAACCGTGTTCGAGGTTGACGCGGTCGCGAGCGAAGGCAAAATCACACTCACCGGGAGGACGAGCGATGATGCGCCTAAGCGCTCTCTCCTGGGCAAGATGGCGACCATAGAGGGAGCCTCTATAGTGGACCAGGTGGTGACCCTCCCCGCCGCCTCTCTTGGCGACAAGGTCTACGGGATTGTCAAACTGCCGGTCGTCAATCTGGGAGACGGACCGAACAGCTCGTCAGGATCCCACACCGTCACCCAGGCCAGAATGGGTGACGTCCTCCGGCTTCTGGAGGAAAAAGGCGGCTGGTATCTAGCACAGATGCACGACGGTTATCTTGGCTGGGTGGATCCCGCCGGCATCCACGCATGCGACAAGAAGGCCCTGGACGCCTTCTGGAACGCCCCGGTCGCCCTCATCTCCGGCAGGGCCGCGCCGATACTAGCAGAACCGGGCGGTGATGCTTTGTTCGCGCGCGACTTGGTGCAGGGCACGATCCTCCCCACCGCGGACGCGGAGGGCCGGTGGACGCGGTTGCGCCTCCCCGACGGTCAGGAAGGCTGGGTAGAGACGACCCTGGCCAAGGAGTTCGCCAAGTTTGACGACGTGTTTTCGGAGAAGAAGGGTGCTTCGGGGGTCATAGCTACCGCCAAGCAGTACCTGGGCCTCCCGTACCTTTGGGGCGGGACCACGGCCTACGGCTTCGACTGCTCGGGCCTTACGCAGTTCTGCTACCGCTTGAACGGCTACCAGATCAGAAGGGATGCCAACATGCAGTATGAGCAGGGCGTTCCGGTGGACGACAAAGAAGACCTTCTGGAGGGCGATTTGGTCTTTTTTCAGACCTACGCGCGAGGAGCCTCGCACGTGGGCATCTACATCGGCGATTCCCGGTACATCCAGTCGGGCAGTTCCGGCGGGCTGTCCATACGCAGTCTCGACCCCGCCGACGAAGACTACTCGGCATCGCTTGATGAGGCTTATCTGGGCGCGCGGCGCATCATCAAGTAGGGCGCCGCGAAAAGAGAACCTCCCGCGGCTCCAGTGCCAGTCCCGGCGCGGCGGGAAGTTCTCTTATTCTCTTAACAATCGGAAGGCGAATGCCATCCCGCCATACCGCGGGCGTTGCTCGCAGACTCGCCACACCAGCGGTATGGCTTGCGGCGCGGGGGG
>JBBDIP010000006.1:0-52882 GCA_040880305.1 Bacillota bacterium | reverse complement strand
TCCAGCTGCCGGGCGGCGTAGCCACTGTGTCCTACGGGCAGGGCAAGGTTCGGGTCGAGCCGCTCGACGAACACATATGCCCCAACGGGATCTGCTGGAAGACAGGATGGGTCTCGAGGTCGGGCCAATCGATCGTCTGTGTCCCCAACCACATGACCATAACCCTTGAAGGCGCTGCCGGCGAGGTCGACTCGGTGGTTAGGTAGTTACTCCCCGCTCAGAATCTCTTTCGCCCGCCGGTTTCTAAGTAGGAAAAGCAGCAGCGGGTACCCCAGCGCGTAGCACGCCACTGTTTCACCGGCCGCGATGTAGAACGCGACCGGCCAGTAAGGCATACCCGACAGCGGCGCTACATAAGACGAAACCACCAGCGCGTTCACGATCACCGGAGGCAGGGGCGCCAGATAAGGCTTCGGCATCCTACGCGTGAGCGCAGCGGCGACAAGAGTCCCCAGGGCCCCCAAACTGAGGTCCCATGCAAGAAACGGGCTACCCAAATTAGCGAGGACGCACCCCAGGTAGAGGCTCCACGGAGCCCACGGTATGACGAAAGGCAGCACGGTCAGAGCCTCTGACACCCTCACCTGCACTGGTCCGTAACCAATGGCGTTGAACGGCGGGAGCACGGTTAAGAGGGCATAGACGGCGGCCAGGATGGCCACCCTCGCCAGGAGCCTCGTCGACAAGGACCTCTCTCCTTCTGGGGAACGGCTACCGTGCGTCCTCAACAATATCCTTCCTGAAGTGGGCGCCCTCGAAACCTAGCGCGCCAACTCGGGCGTAGACCCGTTCGCCTGCCGCCGCGATAGACGATCCCAGAGCCGTGACCGCTAACACCCTGCCGCCGGACGTGACTGCCCGGCCGTCCTCTTCCCTGGTGCCCGCATGGAAAACCGGCGGGTCGCCGGCCCACTCGCCGCGGGCCGCGGCGTCAAGCCCCAAGACCGGAAGGCCCTTGCGGTAGGAAAGCGGATACCCGCCCGAAGCCATAACCACTGTTACGCACGCATCATCTCTAACGAGGATCGGCGTGCGCTCCATGAAGGACGCCAGCCGTCCTTCGGCGCAAGCTAGGAGAACGCCCGCGAAATCGCCTCTAAGCCGGGGAAGAACGCACTGCGTCTCGGGATCCCCAAATCTCGCGTTGTACTCAAGGACCTTTGGACCATCTTTCGTGAGCATGAACCCGGCGTAGATTACCCCGCGGTAGTCGATGCCCTCCTGCTTCAGACCGTCGAGCGTGCGCTGCAGGATGTCTTGGACGATCGTCCGTTCCGCATCGTTTTCTTGAAGCGGCACCGGCGAGAACGCGCCCATCCCCCCGGTCATGGGGCCCCGGTCGCCGTCAAAGACGCGCTTGTGATCTCTGGCGAAAGGAAGCGGGAACAGCATCTTCCCGTCGGTGAGAGCCATCGCGGTGAGCTCGCGCCCCGTGAGGTATTCCTGGATGACCACCCTGCGCCCGGCTTCTCCGTGGGTCTTGCCGCTGAAGAAGCCCGAAAGGACGTCCAGCGCTTCGCTCCTGTCAGAGGTGATGACCACGCCTTTGCCCAGCGCAAGGCCGTCCGCCTTCAGAACCCAGGGACCGCTGCTGCCGGAAACGTGGGATGCGGCGTCGCCGGGCGATTCAAACGAGCGGAAGGCCGCGTGCGACACGCCGTACCTCTCCATGAACCGCATGCCGTACGTCTTGCTGGACTCCAGCATGGCGCCGGATTTGCCTGGACCGAACACCGCGATCCCTTCCGAACGGAGCGAGTCGGCAATCCCCTCAGCCAGGGGGTTATCGGGACCCACGACCGCGAGGTCGATCTCCTTTTCCTTGCAGAAGCGGGCAACGGATGCGTGATCGCCGGCATCAAGCGCGACGTTCTCGCCGATCGCTCGGGTGCCGGGATTTCCCGGAGCGACGTACAAGGACCGGACGCTCTCGCAGCGCCCGATGGCCCACGCCAGGGCGTGTTCCCTCCCACCTGAGCCGATGACCAGCACGTTCATGGTGTAACCTCCTAGGCAGAAGCAGAGCGATAGCGGCGCTTTTGCCGCGTCGCAAGCAACAGCGGAGCTGTTGCGAGAGACATCCGCCTTCCTCCTGTTAAGCCACTGTCTAGTGCAGGAAGTGCCTCTTGCCTGTTACAACCATAGCCATCCCATTGGCGTCGGCCGCGGCCAGGGATTCCTGGTCCCGGATAGACCCGCCCGGGTGAGCTATAGCCGATACCCCGGCCTTGGCGGCTTCCTCGACCGAGTCAGGGAACGGGAAGAAGGCGTCGGAGGCCATACAGGACTCCAGGACGCGACCCCTCCCCCGTTCCACGGCGATCCTCACGCAGTCCACCCTGTTAGGCTGGCCGCCGCCTATTCCAACCACTGCCCCGTCCTTGGCCAGCACTACGGCGTTGGACCGCACGTGCTTGCACACGGTCATGGCAAAGCGAAGGTCGCGGATCTCCTGGTCGGTGGGTGCCCTCTTGGACACCACCTGCCACTCCTCGTCCTTTGGCTGAAGAGTGTCCTCTTCCTGCAGTAGGAGGCCGCCCAGCGCGGTCCGCACCGTGAACCTTTTGGCTAAGGGCTCCCCCGCCACGATGACCCTAAGGTCCTTCTTGGCCCGGAGAGTCTCCGCCGCCTCGGGAGTGAATGACGGCGCCAGCAGCACTTCTATGAACAGCTTCTTCATGGCCTTGGCGGCATCGGCGTCCACTGGACAGTTGAACGCGACCACGCCCCCGAAAGCCGACACGGTGTCCGCTTCAAATGCCTTCTCGTAGGCTTCCTTAGCGGTGGCAGCCGTAGCGACGCCGCAGGGCGAGGCATGTTTTACGATGCAACACGCAGGGGTCTGGAACTCCCAGGCGGTGCGATAGGCGCCGTCGGCGTCGTGAATGTTGTTGTACGAAAGCTCCTTGCCCTGTACCTGCCCCTTGGCGATGGATGGGGTCTCACCGCCAATCACCGGCTCATAGAAGGCGCCCTTCTGGTGGGGGTTCTCGCCGTACCGGAGTGAGAGCGCCCGCTTGTACCCCAGAGATAGTTCCTGGGGAAAGTCCAAAGGCCAGCCCTTCCAAAGCCCACCCAGGCAGGCGGCGATGGCCGAGTCGTATGTAGCGGTGTGGTTGAAAACCTCGAGAGCCAGGTGGCGGCGCGTGACCTTGTCGACATCGCCTGTCAGCCTGATCTCCCTGGCGATCTCGGGGTAACGGCCGGGATTGCACACGGGGATCGTCCACATCCAGTTCTTAGCCGCCGCCCGGAGCATTGTCGGACCGCCGATGTCTATCTCCTCGATCATCTCGTCGATGGTAACGTCCGGCCTGGACGCCGTCTCGACGAAGGGGTACAAGTTGCAGACCACCATGTCGATGAAGCCGATCCCGTTGGACTGCATCTGCGCCAAGTCCGCGGGGTTGTCTCTGCGGGCGAGGATCCCACCGTGGATGGCCGGGTGCAAGGTCTTCACCCTTCCCCCAAGGATCTCGGGGAAAGAGGTGACTTCCCTCACTTCCATGACTTCGATGTGGTTGTCTCGGAGAGTACGAGCAGTGCCGCCAGTGGAGATAATCTCCCAGCCCGCACCGATCAGGTCCCTTGCGAAATCGACGATCCCCGTTTTGTCGGCTACGCTCATTACTGCTCTTCTTGCCATGAAGGGCACCCCCTATTCGTCACTCGCACTCTCCGTCCCTCGATCTTAGCCTGTCCACGCGCGATGAGAGTGATGGCAACCGGAAGGATCCGGTGTTCCACCGCGAGTATCCTTTCCGACAACGACTCCTCCGTGTCATCCTCTTCGACCGGCACAGCCTCCTGGATGATGACCGGTCCGCCGTCCACCGTCGGGTCGACGAAGAACACCGTCGCGCCGGAGACCTTGGCGCCGTAAGCCAGCGCGTCTCTCTGCGCGTGGAGCCCCGGGAATGAAGGGAGGAGAGCCGGGTGTATGTTGATGATGCGGCCCGGGAAGGCGTTCATGAGGGTCTCGCCCGCCAGCCGGTCGTAACCGGCACAGACGACCAGTTCGACCACGTATTGCTTGAGGGCGGCGACCAAATCGCTCTCATATCGCGGCTTGCTCTCGGGCCACTTGCCGTAATCTTTGAAGTCCACGCAGACGGCCGTGAGCCCCGCGCTTCTCGCCCTGTCCAGGGCGAGCACGTTTGGCCTGTTTGATATGACGACTTCTACACGCGCCGGGATGGAGCCGGACGCGCAACCGTCAAGTATTGACTGGAGGTTTGTCCCCCGGCCCGACACCAGGACGCCGAGGCGGAGCGTATCGCTCATGCGCTGACAACCTCTCCGACCAGGTAAGCATCCACGCCCTGCTCCTTCAACGCCTCCAAAGCCGCGTCCGCGTCCTGCGGAGCGACCACCAGAGTCATCCCGATGCCCATGTTGAACACCCTCGCCATCTCTTCGTCGGAAACCCTGCCCATCCTTTGGATGAGGTCGAAGATGCGGGGGACAGGCCACTTTCCAGTGACCTTCAGCTGAGCCCCCTCCGGGAGCACTCTCGGCGTATTCCCAGGGATGCCTCCCTCGGTGATGTGCACCATGCCCTTGACGCGTACCTTTTTCATCGCCTGGACCAAGGCGCGGGAGTAGATCCTTGTGGGTTCCAGCATCTCCTCGCCGAGCGTCCTCCCCAGCTCACCCACATGGTCCGTGAGCTTCATCTTGGCCTGATCCAAGAGGACCCTACGGGCCGTGGTGTAGCCGTTGGAATGGATCCCGGACGACGCGAGTCCCAAGACCACGTCTTTGGGCGCTATGCTACGCCCGTCGATGACCCGGTCGCGCTCGACGCCGCCTACGCAAAAACCTGCGAGGTCGTACTCTCCATCTTCGTACATGGCCGGCATGGTCGCGGTCTCGCCGCCCAAAAGGGCGCAGCCCGCGAGATTGCAGCCTGTCACTATACCCTTCACTATCTCCTCCACCAAATGCGGCCTCACGTTGCCGACCGCCACGTAGTCCAGGAAGAAGAGGGGCGCCGCTCCGCAGGTGACCACGTCGTCGGCGTTCATGGCGACAAGGTCGATGCCCACGGTGTCGTGCTTATCTAGCGCCTGCGCGATCTTGACCTTGGTCCCCACCCCGTCTGCTCCCGCGGCCAGAACCAAGTCCTTGAAACCCAGGGCGGAGGCGTGAAAGAGCCCGGCGAAGCCGCCGACCCCTGACAGCACTTCGGGTCCGTAAGATTCACGGGCCAGTCCCGCTATCCTACCTACGTCAACTCCGGGCTTCTTCGACCAGATCATCGTCACAAGCCCTCCTTCGCGCAGCAGAGCGACACGTCGACCGGATACTTACCGGTGAAACACGAGTAGCAAAAGCCCTTCACGTTCTTGCCAAGGACGTTACGGAGGTCATCGATCTCCAGGTAAACCAGGCTGTCGGCATCGATATCCTTTCTTATTTCCTCAACCGACATCGAGGAGGCGGCGAGTTCGCCCTTAGACGAGGTGTCGATGCCGTAGTAGCAGGGGAACACGTACGGCGGCGAACTGATGCGCACGTGGACTTCCTTAGCCCCCGCCGACCGCAATAGCCCTATGATGTACCGGGAGGTAGTGCCCCTCACGATCGAGTCATCGACAAGGACAACCCTTTTACCCTGGATAATGCTCTTTAGGGGATTGAGCTTTATCTTGACCGCGAACTCGCGCATCGACTGCTCGGGGGATATGAACGTGCGGCCGATGTATCTGTTCTTGACCAAGCCCATCTCGTAGGGGATGCCCGTTTCCTCGGCGTATCCGGTCGCGGCCGAGAGGGACGAGTCGGGGACCCCTGTAACCAGGTCAGCCTCGACCGGACCCTTCCTGGCCAGAGCGCGGCCCAGTGCCTTCCTGGCCGAGTGGACGTTCAGGCCGTAGATGTCGGAATCGGGCCTGGCGAAGTAGATGAACTCAAATACGCAAAGCGATGGGACGTCGGCCTTGGGCCCCTGGATGCGCCGGAGCGACACTTCACCATGCGCTTGCGCTTCCGGTACTACCGCCTGCACGATCTCACCCGGGTCAATCTCGCGGACGAACTGGGCGCCGACGGCGTCCAGGCCGCATGTCTCGGATGAGAACACGTAGGCTCCGTCCACAATCCCCATGCACAATGGCCGGAAACCGTTGGGATCCTTTGCGACTATTATGCCTTCAGGCGTGAGAGCCGCGACAGCGTATGCCCCCTTAACCTGGGAAAGGGCGACTGAGAAGGCTTTAAGCAGGTCCTTGTCCGAAGACCGCGCCAAGAGGTGCGGGATGACCTCGCTATCGGATGTTGTCTGGAAGATGGAGCCCTGGTGCTCGAGATCGGTCCGAAGTTCCTTGGCGTTGACCAGGTTCCCGTTGTGGGCCAGCGCGAACTGTCCTCTCCACATCTTGACGCTGATAGGTTGAGCGTTCTCGATCCGGCTCTCGCCCGCAGTGGAGTAGCGGACGTGCCCCAGCGCCACATCGCCCGACATCGCGGCGATCCGTTCGGGAAGTAGGATCTCAGAGACTAGTCCCATCCCTTTGAAAGAACGGATCTTAGTGCCCTGCCGGTAAGCGATGCCCGCGGACTCCTGCCCGCGGTGCTGCAACGCGTACAGACCGTAATAGGTCATCTCCACCGCGCGCGGGTGGCCCGCAACGGCGAAAACGCCGCATTTCTCACGGAGTTCGTCGCTCATAGGTATCCTCTCCTGGCGCAATGGTTAAGGCTCCCAGACGGGAAGCCCTTTGTCCCTTAGAACCTTCGACTTCTCCGCGACTTCATTTGCCGATCGTTCCCGCATCCTGCCCAACTCCTCGCGGAGGCGAGGGTCTGTGAGGCCCAGGATCCTGATCGCGAGAAGCGCGGCGTTCCTCGCCGAATCGATCCCGACCGCGGCCACCGGTATCCCAGGCGGCATGTCGGTCACAGACAAAAGCGCGTCTACCCCGTTGACAGGCCCGCCGCTGAGGGGCAGCCCAATGACGGGGATATCCACCAGCGCTGACAGCGCTCCGGGGAGCGCGGCCGCCAGTCCCGCGGCGCCGATGAGCACCTTGACGCCCCGCTCCGACGCACTTTCGGCGTATTTCTTGACCAGTTCGGGGGTACGGTGAGCCGACACAATCGCCGTCTCGAAAGGCACCTTGAAGAGATCAAACATCTCGAAGACCGCCCGGACCTTGTCTAGGTCCGAAGCGCTGCCCATTATCACGCCTACCAGCGGGTGAGTTTCCACAGTTTTACTCGCCTTTCTTCTCAGGGATTTCCTCGTCGAGCACTCCCACATAGGGGAGGCCGCGGTACTTCTCCTGGTAATCGAGGCCGTAGCCGACGACAAACGCGTTGGGAATTATGAAGCCGTAGTAGTCCAGCCCGATGCGTACCCGCCTGCGCGCCGGTTTGTCCAAAAGCGCGCATACCTTTAGGCTCGCGGGCTGGCGGGCCCTCAGAGTGTCAACCAGATATCGCAGCGTGAGGCCGGTGTCAACGATGTCCTCGACAAGCAGGACGTGACGGCCCGATACGCTCTGCTCCAAATCCTTGGTGATCCTGACCTCGCCCGAGGACTGCGTCGATGCCCCGTAGCTCGAGGTGCCCATGAAATCAAGTGCAACGTTGTAGTCCAGCTCACGGATCAAATCGGCCAGGAACACGAAACTACCCTTTAGCACCGCGATAAGAAGCAGGTCGCGTCCGGTGTAGTCCCTTCCAATCTCCTTGGCCAACTCGGTGATGCGCTTTCGCAGCTCTTCCTGGCCAATAAGCGTGTTAAGTCTCTCTTTGGGTCGGGCCACCGCAACCACCTCGGTTTAGGTTCTATGAACTCAACTTATCACTACAATTTCTGGCTTGCAAGAAGGATCTAATAGAATGGGGATTTGCATAACAATTCTACTCCCGGCTATCGCTTTTTACGCCTGTTACCGCGTTAGGGGAGCGGCGTAGTATAGGATCGAGCAAGATGCGGAAATAGGATTGTAGGAGGGGCTTTACATGGAAAAGAGGCTTTACCGTTCGAGGACCAAGAAGATGGTGGCTGGCGTCTGCGGAGGCATTGCCGAGTACTTCAACATAGACGAGACTATCGTTAGGCTCGGAGTAGCGCTGGTCGCAGCCGTCACCGGTGGCGTCCCTGGCCTGGTGTTCTACTTCATCGCCGCGGTCGTAATGCCCGTTAATCCCGTTTAGGGCCGTGTTAGCAAGCCCGGGCGGTCCCGGAGTCTTCTAAGGAAGACCGGGACCGCCTCTTATTTCTCGAAGGTCACACTACCGCGGGTTTCTGGACCTCCAGGTTAGCCTCGGCCACGGTCACAAGGCGCCCATCGGCCAGCCTGACACGGGCAACCTCCAGTAACGACTCCGACTCCACCCGTTCGGGCTGGACCGGTAGTTCCTCAACAACACCGCGCATCCCGGGATATGGCGCCCTGACGCACCGCACCGCATCGCCAACCGAGAGATTGGTCGTAGAAGGGCGGGGCTCTTCTCTCGCGACCCCGTACGCCTCGCCGGTCGCCGCCTCTAGGCCTTCCGCCCCGTCAGAGAGCAGGATCTGAGGGCGGATAACGCCGGCCCTTATCTGGGTCGTGCCGTCTATCGACGCGATACGTCCCGCACGGGAGCAAAGTACCTCCCAGGCCCGCCGGTTCATGGGCATGCTGCCGAACGACTCCATGACTACAATCGTGAAGTCGGTCTGCTCCTGCCCCGTGATACCCACGTTGATCTCCCTGCCCAATACCTGGACCAAGTCCAGATTGTCCATGCCGCCGACGACGATCCCCTTGGCCCCGACCGATTTGGCTTTCTGTACCGCTTCCAAGGTCGCAAGCGCGCCGGCCAGGAGGACCTTGCCCTTGTGCTCTGGCATTACGCCGGCCTCGCCCAAAGTTTCCGCGGGCCCGTCAGAGGCTACGGCCAGCTCGCCTGCTCTCTCACCGCCTATGCCGAAGACGCCTTCCAGGTAAAAACCTACCGCCTCGACCACCGCGCCCTCATCGGGCACGATGCTCGTGATCATGCCGGCAATGTGGGCCGTCACCTTGGCGGGTCTAATGGGTCTCACTATGGTGATGGTCCCGGTCTTGGGACATATCTTCTCGACGATGCCGGCCATGGGGGCGTAGACATAATCCATGAGGGCAATGTTTTGGGCCGCGGCGAGCACCTGCCCCTCGTGCACGAAGTCGCCCTCGTTGACCTCAGTGAACATCCTTATCAACCACGGCCAGATATCTAGCCTGGAACTCACGGCTACAATACAGAGCGGCTTGGCCGACCTGGGGTCCTCCCGTATGACAATCCTGGATTGGGTCTTGGAGATGTACTCGATAGTCCCGTCGCAGGGAGCGACAACCTCATTCACGCGGGACCAGTAGCTCTTCTGGTACGTAGCCAGAACATCTCCCGCCGTCACCTTTTCGCCCACTTCTTTGCGGACCGCCTTGCCTACTTCCTCCGGCGTGAGCTTCTGCCGGAACTCGGCGGTCAAGTCGATGATCCTTGGGTTTCCGCGCACGAACTCGGTCTTCGCGATCACTGTCTCTGACGCAACCAAGTCGCCGAGTCTCACCAGGACGTCGCCGGGGACCGACAGCTTTCGCACCTTCTTCAGCCTGACGTTCTCCATCACTTTCGCATTGGACGTCACTGCCATCTCGCTCACCTCCCTGCCGCTGCCACCGCGACCTCACGGTCGGGGTAGGCAGACATGGCCTTGTACCATCTCTTTAGAGCCGCAACCCTCTCGGATAGACCCTTGGGAAGCACCAGCGGGCGGCCGCGACCGTCCAGCATAACACCTACTGCGCCTCCGCTGACCAAGGCCTTCTCCACCGGGACTCCGCGCCCGTTTCCTACGTCGAAATCCTTCTTTGGAACTACGTTGGCCGCAGATGAACCCTCCAGGGGGATCAACCGGAGTTCACCCGCCACGACGTCCCAGGAGTCGCTTCCGACCAGAACCTTGGCTATCACCGTACCGGGCTGCGTCACGGGCCCGACCGGACAGACCGAAGTGCCGAGAAGCATCATAGCCTGGTCGTTCAAAATGGCACGCGCAGCCTCACTCTCGCGGTCTGCCAGAGCGCCAACGTGGGGAAGCAGGAATTGGCTGTCTACCACAAGATCGGTCACGCCTTCGGGTTGGAGGGCATCCAAGAGGATGAGGGCCGCCTGATTGCGCCTCGGCGCGTAGGACAAAACACCACCCGAACCTACGATGACGCCGGCGTGCATGAGGTCCACCAGAGTCTCTCCCGTCCCGGTCTGGTTGAAGATATCCGCGATCTCGCGCTTCTGGTGTATGCCTTTGAGGCCCCTTACCAGCGAGCGGTGGTGATCCAGCGAAAGACGGAGGGCCTCTTTGGCCACGGCTTGCTCCATGATGAGGTCATCTAGTGTTTCGGGCAGAGTTGTGGGCCGTATCATCTTGTTGAAGCTCCAGTTTCGCACCTGCCGCTCGTCGGCGTCCCACGGCAGCCAGCGCATGACCTGCTCGACGCCGGCCTCGCCCAGCACGTTGGCTACGCTATAGGACATGCCCAAATTGGCCGACACAGTCCTGTAGAACTTGCCGCCTACCACCGAGAACACGTCTGTGGTGGCGCCCCCGATGTCGACTCCCAGGAGGTCTTGACCCCTTTGGGCCGCCATGGCCGAAAGCGCTTCTCCCACCGCAACCGGTGTGGGCTTCACCTGCCCGTCAGCCCAGTCCATCAGCGTCCTGTATCCCGGCGCGTGCATCATGACGTGCTCTAAGAACAACCTGTGGATCTCGTCCCTCGCCGGGGCCAGCACCTCGGTCTCCAATACCGGCCGGAGGTTGTCGGTGTACGACAATTCCATGGACTCCCCGAATACCTGGGAGACGTAGCTCCTGGCGTTCACGTTTCCGGCGAAGATCACAGGGATCCGGAAGTCCTTGCCGAACCGGGGCTCCGGGTTGGCCATGGCCACGTACTCGGCGATGGCCGCTACGTCGGAGATATTGCCGCCGTCGGTGCCCCCGGTGACCAGGATCATGTCGGGGCGAAGCGCCTTGATGGTCTCCAATCGCTCGATCAGGGTCCTCTGGTCGTCCAGCGAGACGATGTCAGAGACCAGCGCCCCTGCCCCCAAAGCCGCCCGGTGGGCGGATTCGGCCGTCATCGTCTTGATGAGCCCGGTCACCAGCATCTGCAAACCCCCGCCGGCGCTGGAAGTCGCCGCGAAGGTGTCGACGCCGGCATCACCCCTGGCAGGGGTAATGAGCCTGGCGCCTTCCAAGAGCTTGACTCCCGTCCTAGATTCCAGCTTGACTAGGGCGTTACGCAGCCCAATCATCACGTCCAGGTCAGGTGCCTCCACCGTCGTGGGGGCGGTCACCTTTCCCCGTAGAACCCACCCGTCGCCGTCCCTTTCGAAGAGGACGGTCTTGGTGGTGGTGCTCCCAACGTCAGCCGCCAGAATGCGAGAGACATCCGCCTTCATATTGGTGAGCCACTCCTTTTCTGTCAAAATCCGCCGCATAGGCCGCACTTGGCGCAAGATGGGTTGCTTGCCGCGTAGACAGGCCGGTTGTTCAGGAGCTGGTCGCAGCTGCCGTTCCGTATCAGCCGCAAAGGCAAGTAGATGCCCAACGCCAGGGCCGCCAGCCCGAAGGACGCCGAGACAAGGAAACACATTGGAGTGACCGCCGTGGGGCCGAATACCCACGCAATAGCCCCAAAGCCTAGAAGCATGCCTGTCGGGATCCCCGCCCCCCCAAGGAGACAGGTCTCCAGCATGAACAGCGATCGCAGGTCGGAGCCGGTCGCTCCCAGGACTTTCATGACCCCGAGGCTGCGCTTTCGCCCGAGGAAAGCCACCGCCAAGACACAGGAGATCGCTACGCCGGACATGAGCAGCGCGCCGGCCGAAACCCCAATCCAGGGCAGAGACGCGCGCCGGCCGACCGCCCTAGCCAGCGCAAGGCCCTGCGGTTCGGGCGGCATGACTCTGGCGGAGAGGTCTTGCATCATGGCGCCGGTCGCGGCTGTCACGACGAACGAAGACGCCACAGTGAAGGCCACCGCCAGGGTCACCATCGCGGTCACGGCCCGGTTCTGCCTCCTTCTGCGTGCGGAAAGCAGGCGAATGAGGGGCCAGGGCATGCCGCCGGCGACCGGCAGCGGGCTCCCCGACTGGGCTGCGCTTTCAGCCATTGCGGACCCTCCTTTCGCTGACCTGGCCATCCACCAAGTGGATCACCACGTCGGCGTAGTCCTCGAAGGCCTTCTCGTGGGTGACCACCACGAAGGTTTGACCGTCCTCGTGGTTAAAGCGCGCGAAGAGTTCCATGACCTCGCGAGCTCTGGCCGTGTCCAGGTTGCCGGTGGGTTCGTCAGCAAGCACCACCGCCGGCTTTGCCGCCAGGGCGCGGGCGATGGCCACACGCTGCTGCTCGCCGCCCGATAGCTCCATCGGATAGTGGTTGGACCTCCCCGCGAGCCCCACCACATCCGTAAGGTAGGAAAGCCTCTCCATGATCCTGGATTCGCTCCAGCCGAGAAGGCGCATGGGGAAACCGATGTTTTCGGCTGCGGTGAGTTCAGGCAGAAGGTTGAAGAACTGGAACACGATACCCATGTCGGTCCTGCGCATGAGCGAGAGGTCGTCTTCAGACATCCTGGAAAACTTGCGGCCCATGAGGATGACCTCGCCGTGGCTGGGCCGGTCGATGCCTCCCAGTATGTTGAGGAGCGTGCTCTTGCCCGATCCCGACGGACCGGTCACCACGACAAACTGCCCCTTTTGAACCTCCATCTCTACATTAGCCAGGGCGAAAAGCCCCTCCCCAACCGGGTAGAGTTTGGTTAGTTCGTGGCAAGACAGTACCGGTCCACTCCATTCATTCACGACGGAGCACCTCCGCGCAAGGGATCCTGGACGCCCAGAGACCTACCGAGAGGCCGAGAACCGCCGTTATGGAGAGCGACAGCCCCAAGCCCGTGAGGAGGTCGGAAGCCGCCAGTCGGAGCCATTCGGACGCGGTCATGTCGCTGGACAAGACGGCCACAAGGGACAGAAGCTTGCCGGTCAGGAAACCTACCGCATCTCCGACCAGCGTTACGTACACCGCCACGCCCAGAGCGTAGACCACGATGTCGCGTCTGGTCGCTCCCACCACCCTAAGCAGGCCGATCTTGCGCCGCTGCTGGGAGAGCAGGATGTATACGCTGCCGGTGACGATCACGCCCGCAAGCCCGAATGTGAGCCCAAGGAACACCGGCCGGACGTTGGCGGCAATGACCGGAGTGGCTATCGACGAGTTGCGTAGCGCGACCAATTCTGGGACCGAGTACACCGCGAACCCGGGACCCAGCGCCTTGCGGACCGCATCTACCGTGGCCTTAAGAGTGGAGATCCTGCCGGCGCTGATCGACAACTGATACACCGGCTCGGCCTGGCCGGCGACCTCGCGGAAGGTCTCCTCGGTCACCACGATCTCCGTCCGCTCCCAAAACACCGGGATGACCGGGTACCTCCCGCTTGGGCCAGGTGCCTGGGTACGGTCCTCTTCCTCGCCGACCACGACCTGGTAGCCGCCAACCGGCCGAAGGCTTAGCGTGCGGCCGGCGACCGCCACCTCGAAGTCTCTCCCCAGGGGAAAAACGCCGTCAGAGAAACCTCCCTGGAGAGGAACAAGGGCCGCCGGAGTCCCCCGATCTTCGGTAGACAGCGGCCGCCCGGTTGTGACGAGATGGGCCATGGAAAGCGGCGAATCCGCCGGCTCGGGGCCGCGGCCGCGAAGAACTGCCTGCACGGGACCGTCCAACGTCTGGACCACGCATGGGAGGACCAGATACGGACTGACCTTCGCAACGCCATTGACCCCCTGGATGGTCCCGGCCACTGACGTAGCCTCGACCGGCCCCCAGGCCCTCGTGCCTATCTCAGCCAGATAACCGCTGTGAGGCAGCGATGGAAGGAAGTAGAGCGCGTGAGACTGCCAGTCGCTCCCATCCCACGCCCGCCACGAAAGCAAAGAGTCGCCGCGGGTGTCGATCGGGGCGATCGCGGGCCACACCAACAGATCGCCGCCTAGGTACTGGCGCTCCGGCAAGCGGAATTCAGTCGGATAGCCTTCGGGTATGACGCGGGCAAGCACGGGGGCGGCAGTCGCGAGGGCGACCGCGATGACGGCTAGGAGGGTCCTGGCCGCGTTCCTCCTGCCATCTCTGACTGCCAACCGGATGAAGTCCACCGGGTCATCCCCCTCGGCCATGACAGTTCTAGCCGCTGACGCAAAATCCTGTCGCAGATTTGCTGTCACCACACCATATGCGAGCAAACCGGTTGACTTGTGACCCGGCGCATTGCTGCCAGCAATGCCGCATGGGCTTTGGTAGTCTGCGGCCAGGGTATATTGCTGTGGATGGAGAGTGGAGGGGCAAATGAGGCAAGGGGAGCCAGTGAATTGCGCGATAATTTGCCTAAATCAGATCACCGGGCTTTTGACCTCGCCCAGCGGGACCTCTCCAGCATGACCTGCGCCAGATCCTCGTCCCGTCCTTCCAGGTACAGACCGTAGGCCTCGCAGGCCAGGGCCTCAAGCAGCGGGTTTTCTGAACTACGGGCCTCACTCACTGCTTCAGAAAAGGCCGCCTCGGCCTCGGCCGGCCTGTTCAGAGCCGCCTCTGCCTCAGCGCAGGCGATCAGCGAAGCAACCAGGCCGTGCCTTTCGCCGAGGACGAAAAAGAAGTCCCGGGCGGCGGTCGCCAGGTCGCTCTTGGCCTCAAGATCCGCGATTTCTCCATCTTTGCCCAGGCAGCGCGACAACCAGGCCTTGGCGGCGTTGCCGCTTTCCTGGTTACCGATTTCAGCGGCAGCCTTAACGGCCTTCTCCAGATGCTCTCGCGCGAGCGCGTGCCTACCCTCGTGGAAGCGCAGTTTGCCCATCTCGGTCCTGGTCAGGACCTCCAGGGCGGTCTCCTTCTTCTCCGATAGGGACAGCGCCCTGTTGAGATACTGGGCGCACTTTTGGTAGTCTCTGCGCCAGAGAAAGACCTTTCCCAATCCAAGCAGGGCGTGGGCCATGATCCCCGGCTCTTGTGACTTGCCCGCCAAGTCGAGAGCGCGGTCGTACTCATCCTTGCATCTTTGGAGGAGGCCCCGCTCCGCAAGCACGGCTGCGAGCCCTATCCTGACGCGGGCTTGCCCGGAGAAGTCTTTAGACGACAGGGCAAGAGCCCTGTCCAGGTACGCTTCGGCGCGGCCCCATTCGCGCCTGCGGGCCAATATGGATCCGGCAGAGAGGAGCCCTCGCACCAAGTCTGAGTCTCTGCCGGACCTCTCCCAGTACGCCAGGTTCCTCTCCTGGTAGGCCAGGGCTTCGTCGGTTTCGCCCAGATTTTGGCACGTAGAGACCAGCATCTGCGACGTTGACACCCGGTCTTCCGCCAAGGTGCCCAGGACGGCGTCCAGCGACGAGACTACCAGGAGGTAGGTCTTGGCGATCCGCCACATGCCGGCGTCGACGGCCCGCATTGCCGCGTGCCCGTACCACTCTCGTGCCTTGCGCAGGTCGCCGCCTTCCAGGTACATCTGGGCCAGGTGCTCAGGCCTGACTTTGGAGTCGGATTCGATCCCTCTGGCCAGGGCCAGGAGGACTCCCCGCCTCGCATCGGCCGAGATCCATTGAGACGACGTCGCGAGGTCGACCTGACCTGATGGCCTCAAGAGGGTCGCGCCTCCTGCCTCCCCAGAGCCGGCTGAGACCACATGGACGGCTCCCGTCGATAGGAGGCCCTCCAGGCTCCGGTGGATCCTCTCCTGGGTCCATGACAAGGCGGTCGAGACGGCGGATAGTGGTACGTCGCCTACGAGGGATGACAGGTAAGACACCAGCCAGAGCAAGGTCCGGTGATCCGGCTCTACCGGTGAAGCGCCTGCGGTCGACACGGCGACCGGCGCTGCAGCCTGGCTTTCTTGCAGAGCGGACTGCCATGCGGTTAGGACGTTTCGGAACATCCCGCCTATCTTGCGGACGTCGTCGTCGGAAAGCGAGTTGAGTTCGCGGTAAAAGGCCAGAAGCAGGAGGCGGTCGGTCACGTTAAGGACGCGGAGCAGGTCTTCGAATGGGGACACATCCCGCGTTCGTCTGAGAAGAAAACCGGGTTCAGCGGTTGGTCCCTTCAGGGCAGTAGCGGCAGGTGCCGCGCTCGTGCCGGCGCCGTCCCGGGACCCAGTGGTGTACAGATCCGCCACCGAGGTCCCGAGCGCCAGCGCGATGGCGTCTTTGTGGGGGTCCGAGAGGTTTGCCCTCTCGCCGCTCAATACCAGGGATAGGTAGGATGCGCTGAGATTGACCATGTCGGCAAGGTCCTTCACTTTGAGGCCTTGCCTGGTCATGTGGTCCTTAACGTTCAGGCGGAACGCGTCCCGCGATTTCACCGAGAGTCCCTCCGTCAGTCGGCCTTCTCCACGTTGAACAGGGGTACCCAAAGGGCGTTGCCGTCGACCGTCTGCACCTTGACGCCCGGCACGGACATGCCGGTCGGCAGAACGACGTCGCCCTCGCCCACTTCCAGTACCGTCCCCTCCAGCAGGGGATCGATCAGCCCGAGGACCCTGACGCGGTCCCCCGGCGCGACCGCCTCAAGCTGCGCTCCAGCGTCCTCTGCGGCTTCTGCGGCTTCGCCCGGCGCGGGCGCGAACACGCAGGGTAGCGTATCGTCAGCCCCGGCGGCCTGAGACTGGAATGCGCCGGATCCGTCCAGGAAAACCCTCTCACCCACATGGGCCGAGAGGAGGTTGAACGCGGCAGCATTCATCGGGATGTCGCCAAAGCCGTCGGTAACCACCAGCGCCGTGGCGATCTCCATAGGCGGAGGCACCTTGGCGCCCTTATCTTTCAGCTCGCGGGCCCAGTAGTTCGCGAGGAATTCGTCCCAGTCCAGTTTCTCGGTAATCCCCTTGTACCACTGGTACACGAGGTGCGAGACGCTCCCGGCCACGATCCCCGCGACCCGCCAGCGCAGGCAGGCCTCGAGGAGCTCTTGTGTGACAAGTTTTCCGGCGACGATCACTTTGCCGGAATCCTTGGCGCTTATGTCCTGAGGGCGGAGCTCCCCGCCAGGGATCTGGACTTTCATATCGAGGATTCCCGAACGGCCGTACCCGGCGCCGGCGACGCCGTAGACCATGTCGCCTTGGGACTTAACGAAGACTCCTAAGGCGTCGTCGACCGCCACTACCGTGCCGGGGATGTTGCTCTGAAGCGGCACCGGCGCCTCTTTGATCGCAATGTTGCCCAAGAGCTGGTTTATCGCCACGATCTCCCCGTCGCACGGGGAGGTATACTCGGTGAACCCGAGGCCAAACAGGAAGGAATAGTACGCGAGGACCTCTCCGCGCTTAACTTGTTGCCCTTCTCCGACAAGCACTGTCGCGCTAATGCGCTCGCCCGACGACTCTACCCGGACGAACCGGAGCCTTTGGCGGGAAGCATACTGACCGAGCTTGGTATCCCACTCGACTTCCGCGCCCTGGACTACTCCAGGATCGCCGATCGCGGGGAACGCGCGCAGCCTACGCACCACGGAGTTGACCCTGACCTGGGGTTTTCGGGTGATGTAGACGCACATCATTGCTTCCCCCCCGCCCAGCCGGATATAACCCCATCGGGAAACACCTTCATGCTCCGGTACCATTTCTGCACATCCTGGGCCGGCCTGTCCTGCTTGGAGCGGCCCCTTCCGCGCCCATCCAGATAGATGGCGGGCACTCCTGACTGCACTTTGCTCCTAACCCTACGGCCCTCGCCGTCTCCAAGGTCGACCTTGTTGTTGGGCGGGTCGAGCACAATCTCGAGGTCGGGAGAATCCGGGGCGCTTACCACAGTAATCTCGCCTGGCTCGACGGGCAGCGGGTCCATCGCCTCACCCCTGCGGAGGTAGGCCCTCTTGGGAGTCACACGCTCCTCGCCGCTGCCGGGGCTGACCAGCAACCCCACCGGGCGCAGCTGGTCCTCGAACCTCGCGAAGACGCCGGAGCGGGAAAGAGCGCCGGCCATCTGAAGCGCGTCGTTGGGGTCGATCAGGACTTGCGTGATACCGCTGGGATCGGCGCCGTCAGCGGCAATCGACATGAGGCTTGCGGGCGAGAGCAGGCGTGATAGGTAGCCGGAAAAGATGACCTTGCTAACCCTCTCCATCCTGACCAGCGTGTCGCCTCCCGAGACGTTCACCTGGAAGGTCTCGGAGATCTGCCTCTGCCTGTGGATGCCCCTAAGCTCGATGGCGCTCTGCCTGTGGTCCTCCATCGCCTCGCGGACCGCTTCCTTCCAAAAGGCCAGGAAGATGGCAAGTTCATCCCACGTCCTGGGGAGGATGTAGGGGTGAAGTTTCCAGTTGCCGAGGATGTCCGCGCTGGAATGCGCCAGATGGGGGGCGGGCAGGTGACGCAGGATGTTTTTCTGCTCCACCCTTTCGACGGACGTGACCGTCCTGGTGAAGACCCCCTTGATCCCCGAGAAAACCTGCACGGCGTCGCCGTCGAGGGAGATGACCAGGATGTTCTCTCCGGTCCTTTGGTGGTAGTCCATTACCGCCGTGCCCACAGCGTAACCGGTGGGCCAAGCGGCAGGAGTTCCAAACCTGCCCAGACCCCCAAAGCGGGGGTCGAGGCGGACGCTGCCGGCAAACGCGCCGACTACCGCGCTTCTGGCCGATTCAAGGGTCTCAATCTCAAGAGTAGCGCGGACGTTGTCCGCCCAGATTATCTCGGTGGTGTCGCCGAATATCCTGGTGACTTCCTCGCGCCCTTCAGCCGAGGCGGCGTAGACCAAAGGCACCTTGCCGTTGCTCCCGCGCCTGCGCGGCATGCCGTCGGCTATCACTTTGGCGATGCTCAGGAGCTGGTGCTTGCCGTTCCTCAGGATCTCCTCGTCGACGCCCCCCGCCATCACGACCATGGCGATCTCCTGGCGGCGCAAGTCGGATACGCGCTCAAAGTCCTGCCTGCCGTCGTCGACGGCGATGAGGTCGGCTACGGTCGCCCCGGCGGAGAGAGCCGCTCTCTTGGCGGACTCCCCGGATATCCCGCGGACCACCCCGGCGCAGACAGTGCGGGGCTCTCCCCCGGCGCTGACAGTCACAATGATGTCATCGGGATCAAACGACAAGCCCTGCCGGTCGATCTTGCCTCTCATGGCCTCGACCGCGGGCGCGACGGCCGACGTGAGGTCGCTGCCCGTCGCCGGAGGGCTCGGGCATAGGGCGAAGCTGCCGGTCGTAAACGAGTCCTGCGAAACCTTCACGGCCCGCGCTGTGGTGACAGCGCTGCCTACGTCTAGGTAGAGAACGTCCCTGGCCATAAAAACCTCCTGGATTATCGCTGTGTGGCGCCGAGAGTGCCTTCCATCCCGCCGCCGCGGATCTCGTCCACGCGGCCGTCCAGCATGTTGATCACTCGATGGGCCCATTGTGTCAGGGAAGGATCGTGAGAGACGACCACGAAAGTCTGGCCCTTTTCCTTGTTCAGGTTATGGAATATCTCGCCGATCTCATGGGACGTTTTCGAATCAAGGTTGCCCGTCGGCTCGTCGGCCAGAACGATGTCAGGATTGTTGGACAAGGCACGGGCGATCGCAACCCTCTGCTGCTCCCCGCCGGAGAGCTCCAGCGGTTTGTGCTTTAGGCGCGATCCCAGCCCCACGATACCCAGTAGTTCCCTGGCCCGCGCGTCCATATCCTGCCTGGACATGCCTCCAAACCGCATCGGGAGCATCACGTTCTCCAGCGCGGTCAGATGCGGGATAAGGTTGAAGAACTGAAAGACGAATCCCACCTTGTTCCGTCGGATCTTGGCCAGCCCGTTCTCGCTGAGGCGCGAATACCGCTCGCCGCAAAGTATCACGTCGCCGGACTGCGGTAGATCCAGCCCTCCCAAGAGGGCCAGCAGAGTACTCTTTCCGCTTCCTGAAGGGCCCATGATGACCACAAACTCCCCGCGGTCGACCTCGACATTGACGTCGCTGACCGCGTATATGGTCTCGCCCAGGAAGAAAGACTTTCTTAGGTTGACGGTACGAAGGATGGGCTCGTCCAAAGCTGACTCCTCCAGGCATCTCAATGGTCGCCGACAGCACAGTCCTGATTACTTCTGCGTAGGGCGAAGTAATCCTTCTGGAAGCAGCACCCGCCACCTTAGAGGACTTGGGCAGGGGGCGGACGAATCCAGGGTGAAAGGTTCGTCTCACAGTCCGGGAGGAGATTAATTTGAAGGCACTTATCCTTGCCGCCGGGAAGGGCACAAGGCTGCGCCCGCTGACTTACACCACAACCAAGCACCTACTGCCGGTAGCCAACAGACCAATTATCTACTTCGTGGTTGAGCAGATAGCGCGCGCGGGCATCTGGGAAATCGGCTTGGTCGTCTCGCCTGAGAACGTCGACTTCATGAAGTCCGCCGTGGGGGACGGGTCCCGCTGGGGCGTCCGCATCACCTACATAATCCAGGACAAACCCAAGGGGCTGGCCCACGCCGTTTCAGTGTCCCAGGGGTTTTTGGGCCTCGACAAGTTCCTCATGTTCCTGGGCGACAACCTCATCGAGGGCGGCGTCGCTCCGATGGTCGAGAAGTTTGAAAAGGAAGCGGCCGCGGCCACTGTCCTCCTAAAGGAAGTGGCGGACCCCAGGCAATTTGGTGTGGCTGTGCTCGACAAGCGGGGCGACCTTGAGAAACTGGTCGAGAAACCCAAGGACCCGCCGTCCAACCTCGCGATTGTTGGCGTCTACATGTTCTCGCCGAAGATCCACGAGGCTATCCTCAAGATCAAGCCTTCCTTCAGGGGCGAGCTCGAGATAACCGACGCCATACAAGAGCTCCTCAACCAAGGTGAGACTGTCCACACCAAAGTCCTTGAGGGCTGGTGGCTCGACACCGGCAAGAAGGACGACATCCTTGAGGCTAACCGCGTCGTGCTGGACGAATACGCCAAGAGGTCAGTCCTCGGCGACGTGAGCCCCGACAGCAAGATAACCGGAAGGGTCGAGGTGGCACGGACCGCCAAGGTCATCCGTAGCACCGTCCGCGGTCCCGTCGTGATCGGCGAAGGAGCCATCGTTGAGGACTGCTTCATAGGACCCTTCACCGCCATAGGAAACGGCAGTTCCCTGCGAAAGGTCATCATCGAGCACTCGGTCATCCTCGAGGACTGCAAGTTAACCGACGTCGGGCGCGTTGAAGACAGCCTCATCGGCCGGAACGCCAAAGTGACCAAAGTGGCCGATGGCCGCCAGTCGTTGCGGCTCATGATCGGCGACGACTCAGAGGTGCAGGTGTAGCAGCATCCTGCCAGATAGCTTTCAGGCGGCCAGGCTGGTCCCGGATATGGACCTCGTCTGGCCGCTTTTGTTCGGTAGGGCTCACTATGGTTCACTGGTGGGCGCTTCACTGTCCGATATGGTCTGCGGTTGACCACCTCAAGAACCATGGTCTGCCAGTAGTCGTTCATGTCCGAAATGGTCTGTCGGTAGCCACGTCACCCCGCAGATGTCGCCATAATGTCGGATAGGGTTGCGGGAGTGGCGGAGGCTCTGGATATCGGCAGGCGTACGCTGGCTGTCATCTCACAGAATGTATGGGCTGCGCTGGTCCTCAACCTGGTCGCCGTAGTCCTGGCGTCAACCGGGACCCTTACGCCGGTGACGGGAGCCTTGTGGCACAACGTCGGGTCTGTCGCAGTTGTGCTCAACTCGGCTCGACTGATACGCCGCCCGCAGGTGACCCCCACCCCAGACACGGCGCGAGCGGAGACGTCAAGGCAATAAGGAGCCAACATCCTAGCCTACGTCGCAGGCTTGTTCCACCCCAGATCCTCCAGCTCCTTGAACACCTTATACCAGCCGGTCTTGCCGGCCAATTCCTCGGGCGTGCCGTCCTGCGCTATGCGCCCTCCCGAGACCACCACGACGCGCTGGGCTTCGATGATGCCGGTCAGCCTGTGGGCTATGACTATCATCGTCCTGGCCTGACCCACCTGCTTGAGGGCCTGAAAGATCATCTTCTCGGTTTCGGTGTCGGTGCCGGATGTCGGCTCGTCCAGCAAGAGCAGCGGCGGGTCGCAGACAAGCGCCCTGGCCAGGCACAGCAGTTGGTTCTGGCCGAAGGATAAATGGGAGCCGCCGCTACCAAGCGGCGTGTCGTAACCCTGAGGAAGCGCCGTTATCGCTTCGTGAAGTCCAACAGATTGGCAGACCGTCTCAACCTTCTCCCTGCCTATGGTGGGGTCCATGAGTGAGACGTTGTCGCGGACGGTAGCGTCGAAAATGTAGACCGCCTGGGGCACCACGCCCAGAAGACGCCGCCTCTCATCGGGTGGGAGAGTGCCGGGCTCCATCCCGTCAATTCCGATAGCACCGCTCCACGGCTTATACAGCCCTGCGAGCAGGTGCAGGAGGCTGGTCTTGCCCGCTCCGGTCCGTCCGACGATCACTACCCGCTCCCCCGGAGAAATGGCCAGGTCGATGTCGGAAAGAACGGGCCGGCCCTGGAAATAGCCGAATGTGAGGTTGGATACGTCGACCTGGGCGCCGTGGCCAAGAGTCCGCGCGACCGGCGAGCTCGCCACAGTCGTGCCTGATCCGCCCCCGGTCTTGGCAACCAGCTCCCCTTCGTCAATGGGCTCACGCAAAAACTCAGTGATGCGCTCGACGCCAGAGAGGGCTTCCTGAATGGTCTGCCACTCCTCGCCCAGGTTTTGCAGGGGCGAGTGCAGCCTGTTTATCAGCTGGGCGAAGGCTGCCAGCCCGCCAAGAGTCAAGCCTGCTGTCAGGACCGCAGGCCTCGCGCCGTACCATACGACTACTGCGGTGGTCACGGCCTCAATGGACTTCAGGATCCCCGGGAAGTAGGCGTTGTAGAGCGCTGCCCCGTCGGCGGCGCGGATGTATGTCTCCTGCAGAGCATCCAGCTTGCGGCTGACGCCGCCCTTCGCACCGTAGGTACGCACCACGCGCATGCCGCTCCAGGCCTCTTGCAGGAAGCTGTAGATCCCGGCGGTAAGGACGCGGAGTCTGCGCTGGTACTGCCGGACAGTTCTCCGGAAGTACTCGTTTGTGAGCACTACCAGGGGAGTGCTCAGAATCACAACCACGGTCAGCCGACGGTCCACCATGTACATGGCTCCCAGGACTCCGAAGATCCTGAAGACGTCGGTGATGACGTTCATCATGCCCGCCGAGAACAGGGTGTTCACCGCATCAACGTCGTTGGTACACCTGCTCATCACTTCCCCGACAGGCGTGTTGTCGAAGTAGGCCAAGGGCAGGATCTCGAGGCGCCTGGCGATCATCATCCTGATGCTGAGAAGGATATTCTGGCCCAGCACGGTTACGGTGTAGGACAGAGCGAACTGAATCGCCCTGGTCGCGGCCATGGCGCCCAAGTACAGGAAGGCAATCTTAAGTATGCCGTCCGCAATATTCCTTGAGAGATACGTGTCGATCAGGTTCCGAAGGATGAGGGGCGGCAAGAGTTCGGTAAAGCTGGTCGCCGCGACCAAGGCCAGAGCCATGGCCAATAGGTACCAGTACCGACCGAGGACCGGGATGATAGCCGGCCAGAGGGTCCGCTCGACGTCCCGTTTGCCGCTCTCTGTCTTAGCCACGGCGGGCCACCTCCTCCCCGCCGCCCTCACCGTACGCGGAGAGCCATTCCTGGGCCCTGAAGATCCTGGCGTATAGCCCTTCGTTCTTGAGAAGCTCTTCGTGAGTGCCTGCCTCGTGCACTTTGCCTTCGGACAAGACGATCACCTTGTCGGCCTGAGGGAAGGATGACAGGCGGTGGGAGAACAGGAGAAGCGTGGAGGCACCTGCGGCCTCCCGGATCCTTTGAACCATCCGCTGCTCGGTCGCTATATCCACCGCCGAGAACGGGTCGTCCAGGATCACAAGCGGGGACCGGCGGTAGAGGGCGCGGGCCAGGGCGATGCGCTGCCTCTGCCCGCCCGAGACCCTGGTGCCCTGCTCGCCTATGAGGGTGTCCACGCCGCTCTGAAAGGCGTCCAGGTCCTCCTTGAGCCCGGCGAGGCGCAGGGTCTCCATTAGCCTTTCATCATCCGCTTCCCGGAAGAAGGCCACGTTTTCCTCAATAGTGGCCGAGAACAGGAACGCGTTCTGGTCCAGGAGCGAGACAGTCCGCTCCCTATCCTCTGCAAGGATGTCCCGGAGTTCGCGCCCACCGAACAGGATACTGCCTTGATACGGGTAGAGGCCGGTCAGGACGGTAGCAAGTGCGCTCTTTCCGCTGCCGATAGGACCCGTTACCGCCACAAAGCTCCCCGGCTCGGCCTCGAAACTTATCCCTGCTATGGCGTCGGTCGAGACACCAGGGAACGAGAAGTGGAGGTTTTTGATCGAAAGGTCGAGGCCCACTGAACTCGCGACATCTGTCGCGGACTCCTGTCCATACTCCTCCGTCCTGGGTTTATCGATCTTCGCGGCGACTCTTGTCCAGCTTGCTTTTCCAGCGTGTAGGCCGTTCAGTACCCTGGCAGCCATCATAGTCCGTGCCGTCATGGCCGAGAACAGCGTGAGGTAGGCAGTGAACAGGCCGATTGTCCACTCCCCGCTCGCCACCCGCATGCCGCCGGAGCTTATGACCAGGACAATACCAAGCGACGACAGCACCGCATAGAACGGCATAAGCCCTCCTTGTAGGACCGAGAGCCGCAGGTTTGCGACCAGCTGCTGCTGGCAGAGCCTACCCAGCCTCTCCCTTTCCTCCTTCTCCCGGCCGAAGATCCGCAGGACACGTTCCCCCTGCAGCTGCTCGCGAAGGTGCGTGTTGACCCGCGAGGCAGCCTGGCGGGCCTCGGTCGAGAACCGGAAGATCACGTTGCCGGTCCTTCCGGCAAGGAAGATGGTCACTATCTGGGGAGCGGCGGCCAGTAGCGTCAGTCTGGGCTGGTAGTACAGGCATGCGACGAAGTAGGACACGATGAGCACCAGCGTGTCGTAGAGTTCGGTTATGGTGGTCATGATTGTCGCAGCGACCTGGCCGACATCGCCGACCGCCCGGGACATGAGGTCACCGACCTTCTCCGCGTCGAAGTCCGGCATGGACCAGGACATCGACGCCTTCATGAGGTCGGAACGCAGGTCGTTGCCGATCCGGTTGGCCATGTTCCGGAAGTCCAGTCGCTTTAGCGTACGGAAGCCCTGGAAGGCGATAGTTGAGGCCACCAGCAGTCCTAGGTTCAGATAGAGGTTGTGATAGGAATCCGGCGAGAACCCGCTCTTCTCCAGGGCGAAGACGGCGTCAAGGGCCCTCCCCAGGAATATGGGGCCCAGGACGATCAGCGTGTTGTAGCCGAGACCTCCGATAGAACCCCTCACCAGCCTGGGCAAGTACTTGAACAGATACTGCCAAACCGAAACGCCCTTCTTAGGAGCGGTACTAGTCAATGTGCCTTACACCTTTCAACTAGGCCTTAGCCAGCTTGTCCTTAGCGTAAGAGTACAGTGCATCGTACATCGGGAATTCCAGTTGCAGTTTCTTGTGGTCATCGGTCTCGCTAAGCATGAAACCTCTGGCTATCGCCTCGAGTCCCGCCGACTCAGGGATCAAACCCACATCCATCGTTATGTCGGCGCCGTGGACGACCTTCGCAAGCACGACAAGCGCGGGATCATCAAGGCGGTATTCATCGATTATGACCTCAAAACTACACTTACCCGCGTGATGTCCCAACTTCACGCCCTTCATATCGAATGGCGTGGCATCATCCGGCATAGGGTCCTTCTCGGGATCGATGAACACAAATTCGGCGGACGGATCGATGAACCGCGTGATCAGCCAGGGACAGGCTACTCTATCAACGTGGGCGTTAGCCCTTGTCACCCATTTCACTCTTTTCTCCCCCTTCCTTCAGCAAAGCGTGACAACGATAAAGGGTCGCCTCAATCTCGTCGACCAAAGGGTCTTGAAAGAACAGCCTTCCGCGTATGGACTGGAGGAAGGAGTGCAGTCTGCGAATCTCGCCCTCACTGCGAGCCAGTTCCTCGCCCTCGATGTCGAAGTGGCCTCTGGCATCCTCCAAATGCCGCAAGAGGGTCCGTGCCTCATTGCGGGTCTGCGCAAGCTCGTCCGCGGTTGATTCCCGAAATAGGCCCTCCAGGTCCGCATCCTGACCGGTCGCATTGCTTTGAGCGCGGAACGTCCAGGCCCGGCCACCCATGCCGACGATCTTCTCACGCAGAGCATCGAGGTTCAGCTCCATGTCGATGACGTCGGGGATGAGGCAGACGCCGTCTTGGAGGTATACAGCGCCCAAATGATGGACATCCCGCCAGACAGCCGCTCGCAGTCGCGTGGGTTCAGACGGGACCTTGTAGACCAATATCCACCATATCCTGCAATCAGAATTGCTCATGAAGGCAATGATATAACAACTGTTACACTATATCAACCGTTATCGGTCAATCTTGTTAGAATGGCGTTCGTTGGCCGTTTAGAGAAGCATTCAGATGCGCCCTAGCACGTTCCAGGTGTTTCGGGTCTGCCACCAGGTCGTACGCCGTCAGGCACACCACTTTGACAGCCGTCAGGGCGGCGGAAATGCCCTCCGGCGTTACCGTCGAATCAGCCATCTCCCGCGAGTGGCCTCTGGCGGTGGTGGCACGATAGCCGATCTGGATGCTGGGGGTCACCCAGGTGACGTTGCCCACGTCGGTGACGCCTCCGCCTGCGAGAGGGAGCGGCGCCGGTAGTTGCTCCCCCACCAGCTCGAAGTTGGCCTTGCACAGATCCATGAGCACGGGATAATCAAGCGTGTCGCGGAAGAGAGACTCGTGGTGCCGGAACTCGACTGTCACACCGTAGGTAGCCGCCGCGCCCTCCGCGCACCTCTTGACCCTGGGGATCACCACTTCCTCAAGGTACTTCCAGTCGGTCGAGCGCAGGGTGAACTTCAGCTGGGCTCTGTCGGGGACGACGTTCTGGGCGTCTCCTCCGTGGCTTATGATCCCGGCCAGCCGGACAGGATCCCGCAGTTGGTTGCGCAGGCTCCTGATGGCGGTATATGCCGCCACGCAGGCATCCAGGGCGTTTATCCCCTCCTGGGGGTTCCCTCCCGCATGAGACGAGCGCCCGTGGAACGTAATCTCCAGAGGATGCGACGCCCAGTGGACGCCTCCGCCGACCGAGTTCCTCTGCCCAGGGTGGGCGATGAGAGCGGCGTCGATATCTTTAAACACACCCGCGTCGGCCATGGTTACCTTCCCGCCAATGGTCTCCTCGGCAGGTGTGCCTAGCACGATCCAGCCGGTCCCGGGACAGACCCTGCTCATGGCGATGCCCGCAGCTACGGCGGTGGCGCCCATCAGGTTGTGCCCGCAGCCGTGCCCGATCACGGGGAGGGCGTCGTATTCAGCCATAAAGGCTATGGAGGGGCGGCCCGTGCCGGTTCGAGCCAGGAATGCGGTCGGCAGGCCCCCGGTGCCCGTGTTCACGGAAAAACCGGCGTCGCGAAGGATGCCGATCAGTTTCTGCGAAGCGAAAGCCTCAGTGAGTCCAATTTCGGGATGCTCGTACAGGGAAACAGCAATGTCCTGCACCAGGGGCCGCAGGGAGTCGATAGCATCTACTATGCGTTGCTTTGTGGCATCCATGGCGAAACCTCCGTTCAAATCCTGACGATACGCACAGGCAATCCCATAGCAGTTTCGCCACTCTACCGCCTTCCTCCTTGAACCCGTCGCAAGGCATTCCAACAACAATTCACTCGTTGCCGCTCAATTGTGTAGGTGGTATACTGCTAAGAATAACTTCAAGGCAATGGAGGGGCTGCCGCGTGAAAAAGGAAGACAAGTTCCTCGAGGAAGGGCTTTCTTTCGACGACGTTCTCCTGGTCCCCGATTACTCGGATGTCCTGCCCAGGGAAGCGGATGTCTCTACCAAACTCTGCGGCAGTATCAGGATGGCGATCCCGTTGATATCGGCGGCAATGGATACCGTCACTGAATCCCGCATGGCCATCGCGATCGCACGCGAAGGCGGGCTCGGGATCATCCACCGGAACATGCCGATCGAGCGGCAGGCCCAGGAAGTCGACAGGGTAAAACGCTCCGAGCACGGCATCATCTCCGATCCCATCTACCTCTCCCCCGACAAGACCGTCAATGACGCCCTCTCCGTAATGGCCAAGTACCACATCTCAGGTGTACCCGTCATTGAGGGAGCGACCCTCGTAGGCATCATCACCAACCGCGACATAAGATTCGAAGAAGACCATTCGAGGCCAATCAGCCAGGTCATGACCAAGGAAGGCCTGATAACCGCCCCGGTCGGGACGTCGCTGGAAGAAGCCAAGCGCATAATGGGCATTCACAAGATCGAGAAACTGCCTCTGGTCAACAAGGACTTCCACCTAAAGGGCCTCATCACGCTGAAGGACATTGAGAAGACAAGGATGTACCCAAAGGCAGCCAAAGACTCGCGCGGACGCCTGCTTGCGGGAGCGTGCGTTGGAGCCGGCGCGTTCGACAGGGTGAAGGCGCTTGCTGAGGCCGGCGTGGACGTCATCGTGGTCGACAGCGCCCACGGACACTCCAAGGGCGTCCTGGACACGGTCGAGGCCATCAAAGAAAGATTCCCTGAGAAAGTCGTCATCGCCGGCAACATCGGCACTGGCGAAGGAGCCAGGGCCCTCATCAAGAGGGGCGCCGACTGCGTCAAGGTCGGCGTCGGCCCGGGATCCATCTGTACAACCAGGGTGGTTTCGGGAGCGGGAGTCCCTCAGATCACCGCCATATTCAACGCGGCAATGGCTGCCAAGGAGCTCGGGATCCCCGTCATCGCGGACGGCGGCATTAAGTACTCGGGCGATGTGACCAAGGCCCTGGCCGCAGGGGCCGACGCCGTCATGCTGGGCGGATTGTTTGCGGGCACCGACGAGAGTCCGGGCGAAATGGAGATTTGGCAGGGACGCAGCTTCAAGGTCTACCGTGGGATGGGTTCCATGGCCGCCATGAAGGAAGGCTCCGCGGACAGGTACTTCCAGGAGGCCTCATCCAAACTGGTGCCCGAAGGCATAGAAGGCCGGGTACCCTACAAAGGATCTGTCTCTGAGACCATCTTCCAGCTCATGGGCGGTCTTCGGTCAGGCATGGGCTACTGCGGATGCGCGACCATAAGGGAACTGCACGACAGGGCCAAGCTCATGCGGATAACCGATTCGGGCCTCCGCGAGAGCCATCCCCACGATGTTTACATCACAAAGGAAGCTCCCAACTACACGCCACATTTCAGGTAGAGTAGGAGGGCGATACCGTGGACCGGATCAGCTTCCCGATCCTCGAGTTCGACCCTGACAAGTCTGCCAAAATCGAGCCAACCAGGGTCTTCAGCAAGCGGGACGACGTTCCGTCGCGCTGCGTCCTTACTTTCTACCAGACAAGCGTCATTGAACCCCTCTGCGAACAGGGCAAACTGCTCAAGATCGACGCCATTGAGGGCGACACCGGCAGGCAGAACCTATATGTATTGGACTATGAGGACGAGAAGATGCTCGTGGTCAACCCAGGCTTGGGGGCTCCTGCCGCGGCAGCGATCCTGGACATCCTCATCGGCATGGGAGTCGACAAAGTTGTGGCCTGCGGACACGGTGGTGTGCTGCGGCGGGACATCGTCCGCGGAAGCGTGGTCATCCCGACTTCGGCAATTAGGCAGGAGGGGACCTCCTACCAATACCTTCCCCCTTCACGCGAGGTTGAGGCGGATCCTCATGTCACATCAGTGCTGGAAGCAGTCCTGCAGCGCCACAAAATCCGCTACGAGGTTGGCAAGACGTGGACTACCGACGCCATCTACCGTGAGACGGCCGCTACCGTCGAGATGCGGAAGCAGGAAGGCGCCTTGGTGGTAGAAATGGAGGCTGCCGCTCTTTTCGCGGTCGCCAGGTTCAGAAATATCCTGTTTGGGCAGTACGTCGGCGCCGGCGACGACGTCAGCGGCGCCAACTGGGACCCAAGGTACCACCCCGAGCGCATGAGCCACAAGGAGAAGCTGTTCTGGCTGGCTGTGGAGGCGTGCGCGGCGTTGTGAAGCATTGTGTCGATCCACCTATTGGGAACATGATCGCGTCTTCCACGTCAATTAGTTGAATTGACGGAGGTGAATTTCATGGGAAGATGGATTCGGGCAGTGCTGCTAACCATCGTGGTAGTGTGTGTCGCCTGGGCGATCGTGGCGGCCAAGAGCGCTCCCCCGAAGCCGACGGCTCCGGGGGCGAGTATCGAGGTCAAGCTGAACGGCGTCTTCACTGTGGTTCTGGAGTCCAATCCGAGTACCGGCTATGCGTGGGTCCCCAAAACAGAGGGGCAGCCCTTCGAGCTAGTGAGCGAGGAATATAGAGCCGGGTTGGACGCCATAGGCGCCGCCGGCGTTCAGGTGTTCAAAGTGAAAGCGCTCCAGGCGGGCAGTTTCAAACTCCGGTTCGACTACGCGCGGTCCTGGGAGGAGCAGTCAGCCAACCAAGCCGAGTTCACGATAGTCGTCAAGTAAGTGCCATAGAATCCCACATATTGACATCATCTTTTGATTCACTCCTTGTACTGGTCTTTCGGTGCAGGTCTTTCCCAGCGGATTTGGCCAAGCGACCGGACCATCCTCACCGATGTCTGAAGGGTCGCCAGTTCGCTACGACACACCTCACATTCCGCCAGGTGAACGTCCACCTTGCGGCGTGCTTCCTCGTTCAGCCGCCCATCGATGTAGGCACTTAGCTGAGAACGGACCTCCGAGCAGGTCATGTGGCAGGCACCCCCTCGCACTTGCATGCGCCGCCCTCAACCACGAGGGAGCAGCTGCAGCCCACCATTTTGTCCCTGAACGCCTTTCGGGCCCGGTGAATGCGCGTTTTCACGGCGCCGAGAGATATGCCCAGCACCTCGGCTATCTCTTCGTAGCCCATGCGTTGATGTCGCGCATTACAAGTACGATGTTTCTCAGCAGCTCAAGCTCATTCTCTATGGGGTGCCCCAGTGTGAAACTGCCCTTCTGTATATCGATGACCAAAAGACCAGTGCGGTCACTCATCCGGCCACTCTCCTTACCATCCTCATTGGCAATGTATTCTAACAGCTGTACGGGTTGGACGACCAGTGCCAAACAAGCAGAGGCACAAGCTGCTTTCATGTGTACTTTCAGGCTAGGCGGGCTTTGCGAGGATATCGACGATTTCGAGAAGGCTTCTTACAGTGAACGTTGGCCTTACATCCTGCGGGCCATCCAATCCAGCGCGGTCAAACCAGCACGTGTCGATTCCGAAGTTGACGCCGCCCTGGATATCCTCGGCAAGAGAATCGCCGATTATGATTGCGGTCTTTTTGTCCGAATGCCCGAGGGCACGAAATACGTGCCGGAAAATCTCCGGATCCGGCTTCCTGTGCCCGACATCCTCCGCGACAAATACACGCTCCTCTGGTATGTACCTGCTCAGGGACGACAAGCGGACCCTCGGCTTCTGGATTTCCGGCAGCCCGTTGGTCACGATGGCCAGAGTATATTTCGAGGCCAGGTAGCGGCAGACTTCCTCCGCGCCGTCGATGAGCTGGGCAAACTCGACAAGGAGCGAAAGGTACGTGTGGCTCACGGCCTGGAAGTCCAAGGATTCGTTGGGAAGCATCTTGCGGAAACGTTCGATCTTGAGGTCGGCATAGCTGATTAGCCCCGCGCGCATTTCGCTCCACACCTGTGTGTTCGCGGCGCGGAATCGCGCCGGATCCCTATCCGGGTCCCAGGGCAACCCGAAACGCGCGAAGAGCGCCGGGAGCGCCCTCGCTACGGCTTTCCGGTAGTCGAATAGCGTGTCGTCAGCGTCCACCAGCACCAACTCGTAATCCATCACGTTCCTCCGTCCCGAGGCAAAAGGCTCCGTCCTCAGAAGGATCCGTGGACAAACCGGCCTCCTATGGCAGTTGCCTTTACCTTCACGTTCATCAGATCTCGCAGCGGCACAGCACAGATATCCTCTGACAGCACCACGAAGTCCGCATACTTGCCCGGCGCAAGGTCGCCAATGACACTCTCTTTCCCCACCGCATAGGCGGCGTCGCAGGTCACGGCACGGAGCGAATCCTCGACGGTCAGGCACTCGGCCGGGTACCAGGCCCTATCCGGCTTCTCGTCCGGCAAGTGCCTGTGGACCGCACAGAAGATCCCGTGGATAGGATCAGGCGGGGCGATCGGAGCATCGGCCCCAGAAACGAGGGTCGTCCCCGCGTCCTTGAGTTGTTTGAATGGATACACTCTATTGGCCCGTGCACCGAGCTCGCATTCCGCCGCTCGCCTGTCAAACGGAACGTGGCCGGGTTGGATGGAGGCTATGACCCCCAGCCCCGCAAAACGCTGTATGTCCTCGGGCCTGACCAAGTCCGTCTTCGAGCGAAGCGGCGTGGCTCAGGTCAAGTTCCCGCCCGAACACCGACTGCTCGATCAGGTGGGAGTGGCCCTCGTGCATGCCCGGGATGATGCACCGTCCGCGCGCGTCGATTTCCCGAGTCTGGGCGGGAGCCGCAGCGCGGACATCCTCCAAGGTACCCACAGCAGCCACCCTGTCGCCAGACACCAGCATGGAATCGACGGTACCTTCCTCAGCCATGGTGTGAATGGCGCAGCAGATGATGTAGTTCGCTATCTCAGTCATCGGAAGTATGGCACTCATATACGCTACTCGTCCTCCCGATGGCACTGATTTCGTATGGCCGCGACTGCCGGGAGGAAGAGTTCTCGGTCTATCAGGGAAATCCTGCTCTAGTCTCGTCGAGCAGGCAGCCTAGTGACAGGGCTCCTCAGGCTCATCCCTTGGAAACGAGCAACAGATTGTCGCGATTATTAAGATCACGATGAGAAACACGAAAGCCGCTATCCACCAGAAGACGAAAGCCGGAGACAACCCGCCTGCCTGGCAATCATTTGACTGGATACCGCCCGCCATGGTATCACCACCTTCGCTGCTTCCACAGTCTACGTAATGATCTGACGTACTGCTACACCGACCACGTACCGCAGCCTAGTGAAATCGGACCGATAACCAAAAGGAATCCCAAAGGGGATTCCTTCGTTCTTGTTGCTGTTGTGCTAGGTGGAACGCTTATTCACATTCCCGGCAAGGGTCCTTGTGGCAAGGGTCCTTGTGGCAGTGGCACTTGTCTTTCTTGCAGAACGGGCAGACCAGGGGAAGCATCTCCTCGGCCTTGATGACGTATTCGATGTTTGAGTTAGGTGAGTTCCCACTGTGGACGCTGACGAAAGCCCTAAGCGGCGCCTTCTCATCCTTCGGGCAGCATACGACCTCGAAGACTCCTGCAGACGCAGTCAGGACTGCAGTCTCCGTGCAGCAACGCTTGATGCAGTCAAGGCACGCGGAGTCGACCTCTTTGGGGGGACAGCACCCCAAGTCAAAGAGCCTGACTTTGACGTCGGCAGGACACTTCCCTACGTTCTGGACCACGACATTTACCGCGTTGTTCTCTCCCGACCGAATGAAGAACGGGCCAGTGCTTAGCGGTCCCTTTACCGCCGCCAGCGAATCGAGTTTCTCCTCGATGTCGCGGACCTCGCGCTTGATCTCAGCCAAGCCTGTCTTGGGGTCCTCCAGCAAGCCTTCGATCTCCTCAAGCTCTTCCAGGACCTTGTTGTTACAACCGATCTTAACCACTACGTTCCACCTCCTTTCGTCGTGCTGTCCATCTTATGTATTGGAGGCGGATTATGTTAACCGGGCTGGCCTATTCGTACGGCCCCTATTTGCCTTCTGTATACATCTTGAAGACGCTCATCGCGTTGGCTCCCCGGACGAACAGCACACCGGACCCAATTCCCGCGATATCCACGATATCGGACTCGTCCATCTCGCCAAAAGCCTTGAACTCACCGCCGGTGAGGAGCCCGACCAGCACCTTGCCGTCGCTCGGGGTCAGAGCCACTATGGATTCCTCGAACACGCCCATGGGTTTACCCCGGATTATGAAAGCCAACTGCCTGCCGGGAAGCACCTGGACCGGGACTTTGCCCTTGGATGCGAACCAGACCAGATCCTGCTCGTAGGAGCCGGTGCGGAAATAGACGCCGCTTCCGTCGGAGACAAAGGCCGCCTCTGTGTACCAAGTGTGGCCGCTGCCCGAGGGGAAGTCGGCGATCTTCTCGGAGACGAGAGACGATGGCGCTGCAGATGACGGCAACTTAGGCAGAGCGGACACCTTGGCTGCCCACACACTGTCCAGCCTCAGACCGGGAAAGACATCCGTCGCCTTTGTCGCTCCAAAGAAGCCCAACGTACCGGAATCGTCCGACCAGAACGGGCATGCGACCATCTTGTCGCTCAAGTCTACACTGGCGACCTTTGCACCGGCGGCGTCGAGAACGGTTATCGATTGGGATGCGGCAAGGGGTGAAGCCTCGCCGTAGACAAGGTCGTAACCGGAGGTGCCCTTGCTGCCGGAAGTCATGACAGCCATGTACTTGCCATCCGGGGACCATTGGGGCCAGAAGTTCACGGTCGTGCCGTTCGGCAGGACGCACTTCTCTTCACCGCTGGCGAGAACACCCCATCAGGGCCAGTCATGCCCTCCTTGACGAGACGCATCTGCCTGCCGGATAGGTCGAACTCCCAGATAGCGTGCGTTGCGACGATGGCGACAGAGTTGCGACTGGGGACGTACACCGAGAACTCGGCGTTGATGGGCGGGGACTCAAGCGGAAGCGGCAGGAATCCAACCTCGTCCGCGGCCTTGGTCGACAAGTCGCCTAGAAAGACTGCCAGGCCCCTCTCATCCTTGTGCGGGCCCTGATTCTGCCAGCCTCCGATCGTGAATAGGAAGCGGGAATCCGAGACCCAACCGACCACGCTGTAGGCGAACGTGGCGTTGTTCAGCCACTCCCTGGTCACGCTGTGAAACTTAACCGGCTCAGCCGCCGGATCTTCGAGGGAGACGACCGCAAAGTCGGTCCCCAAAGGGTTATCCCGAACGCTGAGCAGATGCTTGCCGTCAGGGGAAACCGCGGTTTCGGGCGACTTGGTGGGTTCGAGCCGCAAGCCGGCCGAAAAGATCAGTTGGGGGTCGAGCACCGACTTCTTAGGGTCCAGCGGCGCTGCCGGACCCGCGCATCCCGCGACAAGCGAAGCCAGTAGCAGGCAGGACAGGCAGAGAAAAGCCCCGCCCCGAAGTAGATTGCGAAAAGAGTTGATCACACCCGGTTGCCTCCTGTGCTGCTGCCTAGTAACATCGAGACGCATTTCGTGAAAAGTAGTTCCCCAAGCAGGAAAACAGGCGAAATGGGATGGCTATTTCGTCAGTAATCCGGCTATAATGATATTGCATATTAAATCAGCCGGAGATGATCAAATCATGTACATACGACGGCACCTGGAAGAAGCCATCAGGCGAGTCGAGAGGATGTTCCCTGCCGTGATGATCTCTGGTCCGAGACAGGTCGGCAAGACCACCCTGCTTAATGAGGTGAAGCACGACATTGCACATGTGACGCTGGACGACCCGATCATGCTTCGCAACGCTCTAGAAGAAGCGGGTACTTTCTTCAAGCGGACGCCGCCTCCGGTCGTAGTTGACGAAATACAGTATGCGCCAAATCTGTTCCCATACATCAAGATGATTGCCGATAGAGAAGGCCAGAAGGGCCAGTTCTTTCTGACTGGTTCACAGCAGTTTCAGATGATGAAGAACGTGAGCGAGTCTCTGGCCGGAAGGATCAGCATTCTCAACTTGCTCGGCCTGTCCTTGCGGGAGATTCACTCTGTCGACTTCACCGCTCCCTTCCTGCCGACAAGTGACTATTTTGGAAAGCGAGCACGGCACTTAGAAGAGATATCTTACAAAGACGTGTGGCGGACGATTCACCGAGGCAGTATGCCCGCGATGTATGCGGGTGACATGGACTGGCAGATGTTCTACTCAGGGTACACCCGCACCTACATTGAACGGGATGTGCGGGAACTCGCGCAGATCGGTGATGAGATGAAGTTCATGGCTTTCATGACCGCTGTGGCAAGCAGGACCGGCCAAATGCTGAATTGCACGTCCATCTCAAGAGACGTGGGCGTGAGCCAGCCCACCGTCGAGCGGTGGATATCCATCCTGCGCGCATCCAATACCATTTACTTGCTACAGCCCTATTTCAACAACGTAACCAAACGGATAGTCAAATCTCCCAAAATGTACTTTCTGGACACCGGGCTCGCTGCATATCTCACAAGATGGAACACGCCCGACGTGCTGGAAAACGGCGCGATGGCAGGCGCCTTTTTTGAAACCTTCGTAATCGCGGAGATAGTGAAAAGCTACTACAATGCCGGGATCTCTGAGCCTCCGATCTACTATTACCGCGACAAGGACGGTCGCGAAATCGACTTGCTGATTATGCAAAACGGTATCCTTTACCCGGTCGAGATCAAGAAGTCCGCCAACCCGGACACGAGCGACATCGGAGCCTTCAGCGTGCTCGACACCTTAGGCGAGGTCAAACGGGGTACAGGTGGCGTCATCTGCCTTTATGATGATCTCGCCACGCTTAAGGGTGAAGATATGATCATCCCGATGAATCTTATCTGATCTAGTGTCTTCGCAACTTCATACCCGTTTTGGCACCGGGTACCGCCGGTTGGGGTAGCGCTCCAGGAACTCGTCCCGCAGCATTCCGAAGACGTACATGTCCCGCCATGCGCCGGTGGTGAACTCGTGGCTCCGGAGCAGGCCCTCCTGCGTGAACCCGACGGATTTGAACAGCGAGATGGAAGCCTGGTTGAAATCGTAGCTCTGGGCGGCAGCCTTGCGGATGTTCCTCACCAGGAACAAGTACTGCAGGAAAGTCACCACCGCGTCCTTGCCGTAACCTTTGCCCCAGTAGGGCTTCTCTATGGAAATGCCGATCTCGCCGCGCTGCTGTTCCCAGTCAACGTGGTGGAAGGCGATCTCGCCTATGGGCTTGCTGTCAACCTCAATGGCCATCTGCACTAGGTCCTCGGGCGGGTCCTTAATGCGCTTCTCAAACCGGTCCCTCCGCTTCGCGATCGACGAAAGATCCGGCCAGCCGCCAAGTATGTTGAGCTCGACGTCGAGCGCCCAGCGAACCATATCTTCTACGTCATTCAGGTCGAGGGGTCGAAGAGTGACCTTTTCCCCTTTGAGCAAGCCGAACACCCCCCGTGTCACATGATCTGCTTTCGAGAATTGCCGCATGGAAAACTGCATTGACCCTAGATCAGAAAACCAGGACCTTGTCAGCCCACTCCGTCCACTCTGCTAGGATCTGCAGGGAACCACGAGAAGTACCTGCGGCTATCTCCTCACTTGTGAGACCGCGCGCATCCATACACGAACCGCAGATCCCGATGATGACGCCCCTCTTGATGGCGACGGCAATCATCTTCTCCAGGTTGTAGTAGCCGTTCGGCGTATTCTGACCTGCCTTGGCGCAGAAGGCGGCGTCCCCCATGAGAAATACCCTTACTTCGGTGCTCTCGTTCTGAGCGAGGGAGTTGACCAGCCGTAGACCGTTGTAAGACCGCTCAGTCCCGTAGGGCGGGTCATTCAAGATGAAGAGGTACTTCAACCGGGTGTCCTCCCTTTGTGAGTTTGCGAATCGGGCGGGGACCTAGGAGCCTGTGCGCCTAACTGATGCAAGTAGAAGCCGATGGCTGATAGCGTTGACTGCTTTGACGGGGGCGAGACCGTGAAGAAGGTCAGTTCAAGCGGATACTACGTCGGAGTCTTGGGCTCTCCGCCTTCTTTCCTTACCCCTTTACCCCTGCCAGGTGCAGCTTCTTCAGGTTGTGGCACATGCAGATAAGGTCCCATTCGGCTTTCACTTTGGTCAGCCCTCGCACCAGGAACTGCCTGAACCCCATCGCTTCCTTGATCTGTCCAAACACCGGTTCCACTATCGCTTTCCGTTTCTTGTAGAACTCTCGTCCCCGTCTGGTCCGTAACTTGCGCTCCATCAGTTGCGCGACCGTCATGTCAGGGGTGATCGGACCACGGGGAGATACCCTGGGCTGGTTGTGCTTCTGCTTCCTGGGAGGTATGTAAGGAGCGACCCTCTCTTGAATCAGCCACTTCACGTTGCTCTCGCTGAAATAGCCGGCGTCAGCGGAAAGATGATCGGGTACCACGTCCAGGTTAGACCTAATAGCCGATACCATGGGCCTGACCTGCTTCTTGTCGTTGCTCTGATTGGTCACGTCGTTCGCCACTATGACCTGTGACTTGCTGTCCACCGCCGCTTGAGCGTCGGGGACCCGCCGAAGGCGGGTGGCCTGCACAAAAGACTTGTTGCTGTCCACCATGATCCGCGAATCCGAGTCGGTGAAGTTCATCTGGTCGCTCGGCTTCGGCCGGCATCCTTGGGTGGCTCGTCGTCATCCGTGTGCTCCCTCTTGGCTTCCGCCTCAACTTTAGCCCGCTTCTCCAAAGCCTCTTTGGCCTCCCGGATCTTCTTAAGCCTGGTCTCCCTGTGAGCCAGTTCCTCAGGCAGTTCGTCCCCGCGTTTGTCCGGACCCAGTCTCCGGTCTTCGGTCTCGTCTATCTTGGCCGCTTCACGCACCATCTCGTCTATCTCTCTCGCCAGTCGTTCTTCTTCGGTCTTCATCCGCCCGTAACTCATGGCCTTGTGCTTCGAGGCGTTTGCTTTCACCTTGGTCCCGTCCAGGGCGACGTGGCCCAGTTTCACCAGGCCGTTCTCCCGGCACATGAGCAGCACTTGCAGGAACAACTTCTTGAAGGTCTTGAGGTGCCTCTGCCTGAACTCAGCGATGCTGCGGAACTTGGGCATGTTGCCGCCTGAAAGGAACCGGAACGCCACGTCTTCCTCTACTCTCCTGGCTATCTTCCGGGAGGAACGCACCCCAACGCAGTAGCTGTAAACCAGGATCTTCAGCATCATCCGTGGGTGGTAAGGCGGGTAACCCCTGAGTTCCTCCTCGTACTGATTCTGGGTAGCACTGATATCCAGTTGGTCCACGGTGTCGCTGATGAAGAAAGCGAGGTGCCCTTCGGGCAACCAGTCCCTAAGGGACGGAGGAAGCAAGAGCAGCTGGTCTGGTTCGTAGTCTCTGTACACTTTTCCCATGGTACAACCTGTTTCTCCAAAGTCGTCCATTCTACCTGCTCATTAAGTCATTAGGCGCACAGGCTCCTAGAGCGACTCCGCTGCCTTGTAAAGCTTCTCCACATCTTTGGCCGGTATTAGGGACTGCAAAATGTAACCTATCAGGATGATCCCGGGGATATCCACCGCTAGCCGCGTGAGCGCGAACTTGGCACCTAGCGCCGACATCTCAAAAAGGAGCATCGGAATCTTGGTGGTGGACCAGGCCCCGATGAATATCAGGATATTGGCGAACTTGACCCCCTTGCGCATGAACACGGCGGCAACCGGGAAAGCGCCGTAGAGGGGTCCCGCCGCGGCAGACCCAAGGATTATCGCGAGGACTATCCCGAGCAGCCCCGACTTCTCGCCCATGAGGCGCATCATCATCTCTTTGGGGACCCAGACGTCCAGGAGTCCTAGAAGCACGAAGACCGGCGGGATGACCAGAGCCATCTCCTTGAGACTGTACACGGTAGTCTGGGCTGCCTTGATTCCGAGAGGCCTGTTCAGCAGGAATATAGCGAAGGTTACTGCCACTGTAGCTAGGAAGAACCGATACCTCTTCAGGAGTTTCATGCTAGCCCACCACCTTCTGGATGATGAACGCTACCAGGAAAGAGAAGATGAAGGCCAACGAGTTGCGGAGGAGAGACAGTCTCTTCCCGAAGTACTTGAATTCGACGGGGAGCGTGACAACTCCAACCATCATCAGCGTGGAGATAAAGGCGCCCATCTGCATGTAGCCAGCCCCGTTTTGCAAGAGGATGGCCGCCATGGGGAACGCCACGAACCCGGGGATGAGAGTGATTGCACCCACAATGGCCGCCAGCATTACACCCAGCCAACCTGCCTGGGACCCAAGTATCCTTGATATCACCTGGGGGTTGAGGGCGGCAATCAGAACGCCGACCAGCGTTATGACTCCCAGGAAGTCGGGCAGGATGTTTTCAAACGACTTCCAAGCTTTCATCAAAGCGACTCTCGTCTTCTTCCGGTCTTTGAAGTAAGACACGGCGAGCAACGCGGCCGTCATCCCATAGAGTATGTAATTGCTCACAAAACCTCAGCCTCCCACATGACCCGCGCTAATACCCAACATTCCCGGTCCCGCAATCAGGCGTGACCATCCATGATAAGTCCTGAAAGAAGAGGCCGGGAGCCCTCCCGTTCATGGACCCCCGGCTTCCGGACAGCCGCTTTGTCGACCTACTTCCTGAGGAACGCCGCCGCTTCGGCCTCGCTCGGGACCTTGCCTTCCATCACCTTGACCCCGTCAACGAACACGGCGGGAGTCATCATGACGCCGCGCGCCATGATCTGGTTGATGTCGGTCACGTCCACGACTTCAGCCTCGAGCTGTAGCTTAGCAAGGACCCCGCGAATTACAGCCTCCGTCTTCTTGCACTTCGGGCAACCGGTACCCAGAACCTCGACCTTCATTGCTCTTTGCCTCCTAGTGTATTGGTTCTCTATTAGGATCAGGCAACCACCGCGCCGAAGAGCATGCCGCAGACGGTTGCCATGACCGTGACCAAGCTCACGTAGACCAGTGTCTTCTTGAAGCCTAGAGTGCTGTTGATGACGATCATGCTGGGCAGACTCAAAGCCGGACCTGCCAGGAGCAGAGCCAGAGCCGGTCCCTGCCCCATCCCCGACCCCACCAAGCCCTGGATGATGGGTATCTCAGTCAGGGTCGCGAAGTACATGAAAGCGCCTGAAATCGACGCTATGAAGTTGGATAGGAGAGAGTTGCCTCCTACTATCGACGCGACGTACTGAGAGCGTATGAGCCCGGCATCCACACCCGGTCTACCCATAAGGACCCCTGCCACAAGGACCCCTCCAAGCAGAAGGGGCAGGATCTTCTTGGCGAAATCCCAGGTCGAAGTCATCCAAGGCACCAGTTCGTCAGGCTGGAACCAACGCTTCAGCATGTACGCCAGGACGCCTAGAAGCGCGATGGTCAGGTACCACTTGACTGTGAACACGCTGTAGAAGAGTCCTACCTTCTCCGCGGGCTTGGCCCACGCGGCAAACACCAGGATAAGGACCAGGACGCCGAAGTACGCCGCAGTCTGGGCGAGGTTCCGGCCGCCCTGCTCAGGAGGCGCGGCCTCGAAACCCTTCTGGCGCTCCGCTTCTTCCTCTCGGAAGACGTTCGCCATTATTACGCCGATCACTATAGAGAACAGAACGGCTCCAATCGCTCTGGCCAAGCCGATTTGCCATCCCAGGATGCGCGCGGTCATGATAATGGCCAGGACGTTTATCGCCGGTCCAGAATACAGGAAGGCGCTGGCCGGGCCAAGGCCGGCTCCCCGCTTGTAGATCCCCATGAAGAGCGGAAGAACGGTACAGGAGCAGACGGCCAGGATGGCTCCGGAGACTGCCGCAACGGCGTAGGCCACCCACTGCTTGGCTCCCTTACCGAGGTACCGCATGACCGACTGCGTCGACACGAAGTTCTGCATGGCGCCGGCAATGAAGAAGGCCGGGATGAGGCAGGTCAGCACATGCTGCCTTGCGTACTCCTGCAGCATGTAAAGCCCCTCGAGGAAGGCGCCCTGCACTCGCGCGCTCCCGAGAGGAGCGTAGTAGATTGCCAGGAATATGGCTACGATTAGGGCAAGTTTCTGGCTTTCTTTCATTTGAACTAGTGACCTCCCACAGGAGACGGTTCACCCGTCCCGCACATCTTGCAGGAACCGCACTGAGGTTCCTCAGCATCGCTGGTTGCGACGCACTCTACACACTTCAGGAACTGAGCGACACAGGGCATGCCGATCTCGTAGATGACGTTGAGTCCTTGCTTGGTCGACTTCAGGATACCTACCGTTTTCAGCACCGCCAGGTGCTTCGATACGGTCGACTGGTCATACCCCAGTTGGTCCACCAGGTCACACACGCACTTCCCTCGATCTCGAGCAAGGATGGACACAATCCTTGTCCTGGTGGGATGCCCGAGCGCCTTGAAGACCGCCGCCTGGACATCTTCCAAAGGCTTCTTCAAATCTGTCTCCTCCCTTCCCCGCGTCAGGCCAGCCAAATACTATATTACCAAATAGCCATCTTGTGAGTCTACTTAGAATTAGGAAGGGGGCGAACCCCTATTCCTACGGGCGCTCGATTCTGAGCGTACCCACGGTCTGCACCCCGTGCGTCAGAGTATTCGTCACCGTTCCCCACTTGACGGATAGGTCATGGAGCTGCTCGAGTCTCTCGGTAGGCTCGTTGCTGACCAGCGTCAAGACATATATCAGTTCGCTTATCCCCGGAGGGTCGTCCAGGCGCACAGCGTTGATCTCCAGGGTGGCATTATCAATCGCCAAGTGCATCTTCTCTGCCAGGCTGTTCAGGTTGGTCATGAGGCAAGCTCCAAGGGCGGACATGAGCGTCTCCGCCGCGTTGAAGCCGGCCTCCCCTCGCCCCTTCTCAGCGTTCAAGACGAGCGTGTGTCCCCGCGTCCGGGCCACAGCCTTGTTTGGTCCCTCTCGCTCGACTATGACACTGTACTTTTGAACGCCTGATGGCATCCGAAATCACCCTTCCACAAGTTCATGATGCGCCTGCGGCGTCAGTACGACGCGCAGGTCGCGAGACAAGTCACTTCTCCTCGCCGTCGTCCGAACACAGCTGCGGGTGAATGCCCACGAAGTCGACGACCTTATCCCGCCTCAGCTTGTTAATCACATCAAAGACGTTCATGTTGCCGAACGACGGGCAGGTGCCCTGGCAATTGCATAGAAGCAGTCCCTTCTTCTCGCTCATGGTTCTTTCTCCCTTCAGTCCTTACTTTGCGTCCTCCGCCGAGCTTCCCTCATAGTGGATTGCCTCTTGCGGGCAAATCTTGGAACACCCGCGGCAAAACTCCACGCAGTTCTCGCGACCGACAACTACTGGCGTGCCGTCAACGTCAGCGTAGACTCCGTGCTGGCAGAAGTTCACGCAGGACATGCACTTAATGCACTTCTCCGGGTCGATTACCGGGTACCAAGTCTTGGCCAACTGAGTCACCCCCAATGCATGGCTATTATAGCATATAGCCATAATGAGCATAGCCCTTCTCCACCGGATAGCAAGCAAGGTTGGCGTCAATCGCCACCATGGAAGCGAGGATCGGCGGATCTCTCGGCGGCGGCAAATTGATAAATGCTGTCAGCGTCTGTATTCTCCAGCGGATGACCGCGGAGCAGATGGCCACGCTTCAAATAGGCCCCCACCCTGCCCTTACGGCATCGCCAGTGGCCTATCAACCGGTCAACGCCGCAGAGCAGGCGTGGGCAAAGATGCGTCACTTCCTAGAGTTCGTGCGCCACCCTCATCCCCTCATATACCGCATGAGTAATGCGTCTCGGCTTACAGGCGTCACCGATGACGTAGAAGTCCAAGCCCGAGCCTTCGAGTTGCTTGGCTAAGCTACCGTTGGCTCTAGATCCTACGGCGATGACGACGGAGTCGAAACCGGTCAACGTCTCCATATCGCGGCCTTTCTACACAACCACCTCGTGGTCCCGGATGGAAGACAGCTTCGCGCCAGTGACTATCTGCACGTCGTACTTCGCGAGGCGATCAAGGAGTAGCGCTCCCACTAGTGGGCCAACGTCGGCCGCTATCTTGGGCAGCATCTCAACGATTGTCACTTGATGGCCTCTCTCCGCAAGATACTCGGCAGTCTCGCAACCGACGAGTCCCCCTCCTATCACGGCAACCCTGTTTCCAACAGGGGCTTCGCCGGCAAGGACATCCCAGGACATGACGACGTTCTTGCCTCGAACGCCAGTGACGTCAATTGTGGCGGGTGAAGCCCCGGTCGCGACCACAAGGGCGTCTGGTTCCTGAGAACGGATTGCCTCGAGAGTGGCTTCTTTATCGAGCACCACGCTGACCTTGAGACGGGCCAATTCCCCGGTGAGGAAGTCCGTGAACGTGGCTATCTCGCCCTTTTGGGGAGACGATGACGCCAAACCGAGTTGCCCCCCCAGCCTATCGCTTTTCTCCCACAGACTGACGCTGTGACCGCGCAACGCAGCCACCCTCGCAGCCTCCATGCCCGCCGGTCCGCCGCCCACCACAAGGACCTTCCGAGCCTGCCGGGCTCGTTCAAGCGTGAACTCCCGCTCGAAGCCGGTACGGGGATTGACGGTACACGTTATCGGGTGGTCCTGAAAGAGCTCATCAATGCATCCCTGGCAACACGCGATGCATTTCCGGACCTCGTCAGACCGGCCTTCCGTAACTTTCCGTGGCGTCTCCGGGTCAGCAAGAAGCTGGCGTCCGAAGGCGATGAGGTCAGCCTTTCCCGCCGCCAGGACGGTCTCGGCAACTTCAGGATCGTTGAAACGTCCAACCGCGATCACGGGGATCCTGACTGCTGACTTGATACCCTGAGCCAGATCCGCCAGGCACGCGCGGGGAAGCGCCATGGGCTGGATGATCCACACCGCCGATTCGTAGACGCCGGCGGACACGTGTATGGCGTCGATCCCCTCCCTCTCAAGCCTCTGCGCCGCCAGCATCGTCTCGTCCAGCGTGAGACCGCCGGACACTTTCTCATCAGCGCTCATCCGATACACAACGGGGTAGTCCGGGCCTACCGCCTGCCTCACCGCGCGCACGACCTCGATGGGAAAGCGCAGGCGATTCTCAAGAGGCCCGCCGTACTCGTCTCTGCGCTTGTTGGAGTAAGGCGACAGGAATTCATTGATGAGGTAACCGTGTGCTCCGTGGACCTCTACGGCATCGAACCCCGTAGCCTTGGCGAGCCCCGCAGCCTCGCCGAAAGCTTTGACGAGCCCCGCGATCTCATCCTTCTTGAGCTCCCTCGGGGTCTCCGGTTCGGTGGGATCAGGGATAGGGGAAGGTCCCACTATGGGTTGGCCCGTGACGGACGACTTGGTCTGCCTGCCTCCGTGGTAAAGCTGAATGGATATCTTGGCGCCGTGCCCGTGTACCGCGTCCACCAGGCTTCGAAGTCCCGGGATGAGCCGGTCAGAGTAGATCCCGACCTCATTTTGGAACCCCTTGCCCGACGGATGAACGTAGGAATCTTCGACAGTGATGAGGCCGACCCCGCCTTTCGCCCGCTCAACATGGTAAGCCCGCAACCTCCCGGTGACAGAACCATCCTCATAGGCGTAGTTGGCCACCATCGGGGCCATGACCATCCTGTTCCATATCCGGTCATCCCGGCATAGGAAGCGGTCATCGAGGGTAAGTCTATCTTTGGATCACAAAAGGGATCGGAGTACAGCTGTGTCAGAGGTGGAGGCGCGGGCGTGGAAAAACAGATGTGGCACGGGATCCCCAGGGAAGAGATACCCTGGTTCCCCAAGGTGGATCACAACCTCTGCATAGGCTGCGGCCTGTGCTACGTGACTTGCGGCCGTGGAGTATTTGAGATGCGCGACAAGAAATCGGTAGCCAGCCACGAACTGAAATGCATGGTGGGGTGCAGCACATGCGCGACTGTGTGCCCGGTAAACGCCATCAGCTTCCCAGACAAGGACCTCATCTGGCGGCTTGAGCGCGAACACAGCATCCTCAAGCTCGTCAAGAGTGAGGTCATCAACAAACAGCAGGCACAGGAGGTCCTTGCCGCCCGCGCGGAAGCCGAAAAGGTGGCTGATAGGGCGCCAAAACGCGTGAAAGTCGAAGTGGCGGGCAGTTTCGGGACCAAGGAGTTCCTCACAAGACTACAGCACCTCGTGGAGACACGACCGTTCGACTTCGTAAACTTGACGCTTTCGGTACCCACAGTGAAAGGCACTCTTGAGGGCACGCCTTCCTACATGACCTTCGAGGTCACCTCAACAGAAGGCAATTGACCTCGACGAGTTCATGGGGGACCTCCGGAAACTCGTTGTAGAGAATGAACTGGTCCTGGTGGGTGCAAAGAGCTAGTCTAACTCCAAGTTCCCTACCCTCCTCAACCGCGACGCTCGAGTTAAATGAAGAACCGGAGCCGGCGCCCGATAGGCTCGGCTCCAGTTCTTTGATTCAAAGAGGTTACACTCGGAAACTAGGACCCATTGCAGAGAGAGTGTGACGTTTCGCTAGACGCGCAGCTATAGGCCCCTGGCCTGAAAGGAAACTCCCGCCGGGTTCTGGCCACGAGCGCCAAAGCCGCGACCATATCCCGGTCCGAAACCGGCGCCGCCCCTACTCATCGGTCCGTACTGAGGGAACTGGGCGAGCTGGTCCTCGGTCAGGACGGACTTGATCTGCTCCTGCATCTCGGAAGCTAGGTCGGCCATCTTCTGACGAAGAGCCTGGAGTTCCTGGTTCTTGGCGTCTATGGCAGCCTTATCAGGGCTCTTCTGCCACAAGAGAGACCTAAGTTCGGACTGCGCCTGCAGCATTGCGGCTTGGACAGCGTTCAGGTCGGCAAAGTACTTGTCCTGGATTGACTGAATCTGTGACGCTTGATCGTCGGTGAGATTGAGATCCTGGATAGTACCCACGCATGCTGCCGGATCCCCACCGAAGCGTCCTCCCCACGCGGCTGCCTCGGCGACTAGGGCGTTCCAAAGATCAGGAGCGCGACGAACGCAAGGATCATTACCTTCTTCTTCACTTGCTCACTCTCCTTAAGATAACGTGCCCGGGATAACTGCAACTCATTGCCGGCGTGCGCGTACCAACCGTGATAGTCCCTCCCTCCTGCGCATTTCTCGGCGGCTTTACCGGCCTCAGCGTACCCAACAGTTGTCAAGACCCTCTCTGTGGCCGCGGCGGAGCGCATTGGGAGTCTATAGGGCACTGCGTCAAGGGTATCTTCCGAACTACATCGCCTCACGTCCGGTCAGTTCGACCATCTTCTTTATTGACTTCTCAAGCTGCTTAGGCAGGCCAAGCAGTCCCACATCCAGGAAGCCCGTGGTTATAAGGGACAGCGCTTCATCTCTGGGGAACCCCCTGGCCATCAGGTATTCGACCTGCTCCTCACTTATGGGGCCGATCGCGGCCTCGTGAGAGAGATGGCTCTTTGGGGCCTTATCGGCTATGAGTTCAGGGATGGCGTGCATGGCGGAACCGCTTCCAAGGAGAATGCCCCTGCAGTCCAGATGGGCCTGCGCCGAGTTCACATGAGATATGAGAGTTCCCCTAGCATACACTACCGAATTGTCATCAGAGATCGCCCGCGAAATGGCCTCGCCCGACGACTCCTCTCCCTCCATGCTGATCTCGGAACCGGTGTCTATCACGGAGTCTTTCAGACCATATATGAGCGTGTTGAACCTTGCCGTGGACTTGGCGCCCTTGAGAACCACCTTCGGAAATGTCTGGACGGAGGCAGCCGGCTTCAAGAGAACATAGTTGCTGATGAAGGATCCGCCGTCTTCGACAACGGCTGCCGTCCGGGGCCGCACGTGAAAGTCCGGCGTCCAGTTATGGACCATTGAGAACACCAACTGAGCGTTCTTACCGATGTAGAACTCAGACACTCCAATATGGATGCCCGTCGAAACGTTTGGAGTCACGGTGCATCCGGAGATCATCTGCACCGCCGCTCCTTCTTCGACTATGACGATGTTATGGACGTTCTGAAGCCCGGCGTTTTCGTGCAGAAGGATGCACGACTGGAGCGGCAGGTCCACCTTTTGCCCTTTGAAGACCCTCACAAAATACCCGTGCGCTTCATGCAGGTAATTGAACGCGGTGTACTTGTCCTGATCCGGGCTGATGATCTTCCACCAGTAATCAAAGACTTCGGGGTATTTTTCCAGAGCGTCCCGAGTGTCCATCATCTCGAGCTTGCCCGCGTATATCTCGTTCACTTTGTCGTAGATGACGCTTCTGCCCAGCTGCATGAAGCTTCCGGACCGGTCCTCCTCAGAGGTGTTGATCCCGGATTCCGCCAGGAGCCCCCGCACTTCGTGGGGCAATTCGTCCAAGGTCCCCACGGCGGAAGCCGATGCGGCTTCCTCAAACGTCGAAAGGTCTATGTCGGTCCCGTACCTCGCGGGCTTATCTGTGGCCGACCTGGCCAAGCCCGCAAGCAAGTCCATCCGAGCCCCTGTTTCTTGCGCGGGCCTCACTTCACCTCGCACGTCCGGCAATTGACGCACCCCCTATACCCGTTGCGCTTGATGTCTTCGAGAAGGTCTGCCGGGCTGCCCTCGCAGACGATGCGGCCGTCCACGAGAACGTGCCCGAGCGTCGCGTTGACATAACTCAGGATGTGGCCGGTGTGAGTGACCATCAGCCCAGAAGCCTTTCTTTCCTTGACACGCAAGTCCTTGTCGAGCAACCGGTTGATGGCATCGCCGATGAGGCTGATGTTGTCGAGGTCAACCCCGGACTCGGGTTCATCGAGCAGGACAAGGCCCGGCGATTGGCACAAGAGCTGAAGCACCTCCGACCGCTTCATTTCTCCCCCGCTAAAGCCGCGATTGACGTCGCGGGCGAGGTGTTCCTTTAGGTTCAGTCTCTCGGCAAAGACGTTGAGGCCGGTTTCGTGAGGCGAACCGTCACCGTCCTTACCATTGGGGTCTGGTCTGTCTTCAGTTTGAGGAGTCCGGCGATTCTCGATCATTTCTGCCAGGTCACCCAGCCTCAAGCCCTCTACAGCCGCAGGCTTCTGGAACATGAGGCCGATACCGAGTCGCGCTCGCTCGTCGGGTCCCATGTTCGTGATGTCGCGACCTTCAAAGTGTATGGATCCCTTGGTTACCTTGTACCTAGGCATGCCCATGATCGACATGAGCAGGGTGGTCTTGCCTCCGCCGTTGGGACCCAGGAGGACATGGGTCTCACCTGGCCCGATATCCAGGTCGATGCCGTTCAGAATAGGCTTGCCTTCCACCTGGACGTGGAGGTCTCTTATTTTCAGCATGAGCGCTCCGTCCACAGTGCCACTCTCTTCTTGAAGGGACAATCTCTCCAGGAATAACATCTTCCCAAGAACACATCGTCATCCGCCTCAGGGGCTAGCCCGCCACGATGTCCACGGGAGCGCCGTTCTGGTCTACGCGTTCCCACTTCCCGCAGCGACCGCCCCAGCGGGCGATGAGCGTCCGGTCGCGCCTGAGCTCGACGATCTCGCACATGTTGGGGCAGCCCTTGCACTCGAACCCCGATGTGGCGAAGCGCGCGTCGGCTGCGTCAAACCCGGCGAAGGTGCTGGGCCTGCCCGCCACAGCTTCCTGCGCCAGCAGCGCCGCGCCGATGGCGCCCATGACACCCGGCTTCTCCGGCACCGCCACCTCTGCCCCCAGCTGCTCTTCGAACGCCTTCCTCACGGCCTTGTTCAGGGCCACTCCGCCCTGGAACACCACCGGAGACTGGACATGCTTGCCCTTGCCGACGTTGCTGAGGAAGTTTCTGACCAGTGCCTGGCAGAGGCCATATAGTATGTCCGCTGTCCCGAACCCCATCTGCTGCTTGTGGATCATGTCTGATTCGGCGAAAACAGTGCAGCGCCCCGCGACGCGGACCGGGCTCGTGGACTCAAGGGCTATGTCGCCGAACTGCTCGATGGGTATTCCGAGCCTGGACGCCTGCTGGTCGAGAAAGGATCCGGTGCCTGCCGCGCACATGGTGTTCATCCCGAAGTCCGTGACGACGCCGTTCCGGATCACGATGATCTTCGAGTCCTGGCCCCCGATCTCGATCACCGTCTGTACGTCCGGCACGATGCTCATGGCCGCCACCGCATGCGCCGTGATCTCGTTCTTGACTGCGTCAGCCCGCACCAGCGCTCCTGCCAGGGCACGGCCGCTCCCTGTCGTCCCCGCTCCGGAGACGCGCCCGCCGGGCGGCGCCAGCTTCTGGATCTCAGCCAGCCCCTCCTGTACCGCTTCAATCGGCCTGCCCCTGGTCCGGAGGTACACGTCCGCCACGACCTCGCGGTTCTCATCCAGCAGCGCCAGGTCGGTGCTCACCGAACCTACGTCGATCCCGAGGTAGAGGTTCATCACGATATCACCCTCAGTGGCTCACGTTTGTTGTTGCGTGACGCCGAAACGGCGCGCGCCGCGCCGGCTTTTCGGGTCTTCAGCATGTCCACGAACGCCTCCAGCCTAGTCCGCATTCCGGCTTCGCCCGTCTGCTCGTCGAGGAAGAAGGACAGCACGGGGATTGAATGCTCCTCGGAGACACGCGCCAGAACCGCCTTGGCGACGATCTCCGGTATGCAGGTGAAGGGAGCCAACTGGATCACACCGTCCAAGCCCTGCTCGGCGTAGATAACAGTGTTGCCAACCGAGTCCTGCCCGTGGCCACCTACCATCTCCGGCAGGTACTTGGCGGCCGCCTTCCTGGCGCTGAAGCCGCCGCCCTCCACGACGACGTTGCCCATGATCCAGTTGGTGAGGTACATCGACTTGTGGACTTCGGCCCCGAGTTCGCCGAGGACCCTCTCCATGTAGAGGTTCGAGGCTGGTTCCAGGAGGACGTAGATCTCGCCGACCATACCGATCCTCACCGGGTCCGCGGTCTCATCTTGGGGGGTGGACCTCAGAAGACGTAGCCCCTCGGCCTCCGCCTCCCGGATCTGCCGGGTACCGGCCGCCGCGAACACCATCTCCACGCCCTTCTTGTACCCCGCCTCCGAGGCGCCCTTCACTGTTTCCCGAGGCATGGCCCGGCGAAGAGCCCGCTCCAGGTGGTCGAGCGCGAGGAGCTCGGCGTAGACGGGATAGAGGAGTTCTATGATCGAGAGGCCCGACAGGTGGGCGCTGTTGAGCATCTTAACTTTGGCCAGCGTGTCGCGCTTGTGGCTCATCGGAGGCTCGAAGACGACCATCCTCACGTCGCAACCGACGCCGGAAAGGATCTTCTTGTGCAGCGCCGAATAGTAGCCCGCCCTGCACGGCCCGACCCCCCCTGAAGTCACGATGGTGTCGGCGCCCCTCTGAATTCCTTCCATGTAGGTGCCCAGCGTAATCTTGAGCGGCAGGCAGGCGAATTCAGGGCCGTACTTGGTGCCAAGGTTGAGCGTCCGTTGCGTCGGTTCCAGCGGCACAATGACTTCGTTCCCCATTCCCTCCATTAGCGCAGTGAGAGCATGAACTGACAGCCCCATATGCGGAAACGTCACTTTCAACATTGTGATTCATACCTCCGTATCGCTGACCGCCTGGAACCCTCGTAAGCATGTCGACGAAGGCTTCCACTCTCGTCACCACTCCGGCCTCTCCGCTGCACTCATCAACCGAGACGGTGAGGTAGGGGAGCCCGCTGCGCCTGGCCTCGAGCTCAAGGAGTTTGTCGGCTATGGCGTCGGGCCCGCATCCGAACGCGGTCAGATGGATCAAGCCGTCGACTGCCCCGGCGCGGCACCAGTGGTACCCGGCCTTGACGACCCGGTCACTAAAATACCAGAATACCTGCTTATCGAACTCACCGCTAACCGAGGCCAGGTCCGCTTCGGACACGTCCGGCACCTTCAACACCCGGACGCCGCGACCCGCAAGTTTCCGGACCAGCCCCATACTGGCGTATTCGTTTTCGACCAGGTAGGGGTAGCCAAGGACGCCAATGGTGGGGCCATCTTCGGGGGTGCCGTCCGCGACGGTCGCTGCCGCCGCGACAGGGGCCGCATCGAAGTCCTGGGGGATCCTCAGGCTCGCCACGAGGTCGCGCAAGCGCGTCCTCGCGGCTCTCATCCCGCCCTCGCCGAGGCCGCGGACGGATTCTAGAAAAGACCGCGATACGTCCCGCGGGCCCTTTCGGAGGTCTATCCGGGGAGAAAGAAGCTCGACTTTGTTACCTAGCGACGCTCTCACCATGTCGGGCATACCGAGGAACTTGGGGCAGAAGACCGTGGTGCCCGATATGTTGACCAACCTCGGTAGGAACACTCTGTCCACTTTGCCTTCGAGGCTCGCGACCTCGCCGTGGATGAGTTTGACCGGCAGACAGGCCTCGCTCACCGAACACTCGATGCCTTTATCGACGACGTCCTTGGTGGTTGGTCCGGAGTACACGAGGTCGAAGCCGGACTCCGCGAGGAACGACTCCCACACTCGCGAAAAACCGAAGTACTTGAGCGACTGCGGTATGCCTATCAGCAATGAACTGGCCACGCGTCAACTGCCTGCCTTTCATGCTCGGGAGATACAATGTGAAGCCGCCCAAACCAATCAATGGCTATTATAGCATGTAGGCATATGAATGATAGGCTCTGCTGGCGGTCACGGACACTGAATTACGCCCTGTGCCCAGATGCAGCCGCCGCAAGTGGGGAATTTGTTGCCAGTACAGTCCTCCTGGTTCTTCTCGGAGTACTCTTCCATCTCCGCCGTATAGGGAAGCACGTTACTTACCGAGACCTTCTTGGCGTTGAGCCTCTCGGCAAGAGTCAGGACATCCGGCAGGTCGACAATATTGCTCCTCATCGCGACAAACGCGATCCCGACCTCGATCGGGTGCCGGGCACTAGCATTGAGCTCGCTAAGTCTTTGAAGCCTGCCAATTACGTCAACAAAACCGGCGCCGGTTCTCACGCCCCCGAAACTGTCTTTCTGAGCTCCGTCTATGGAGACCCACATGGAGGAAGCTCAAGCCGGGTAGTGCCCGCCGCAAGAGCCGTGTGCTCCGGAAATCCGGGAATCCGTTTCACCATTTCGAAAGTCCTTTCGTCAACGGCAGTCTCGGAAGGCGATTGCAGAGTCCCTGCTACAACACAGTGGACTCATTGATGGCTATCATAGCATATAGTCAGTCGAGACAGCGGGCCCGACAAGGCTAGTCCACCCAAACCTTCATAGAACGTTAACCAATTTAGATTCCATTGAACCGTCAGGGGCTTGCGATTACGTTAGCCTAT
>JBBDIP010000005.1:0-9088 GCA_040880305.1 Bacillota bacterium | reverse complement strand
TGGTCGTGAAGCGTCCTCTGCACGCGCCCGACCGAGGCCAGGAGGCGCTCCGCGTCAGGCTCCTTTGGGTTCAGCATTTCTCCGTGGACCCCAGGTCAGCAGCAGGACCGGCACGGTGCGGTCCTCTTCCGGATGGCGGACCTCCTCGACGTAGCGTCCCCTGATGCTGGCGACAGGAGCCTGGAGCGGCAGATCTGTGTCGCGCCGGATCGCCTGAACCCAAGCCATCTCCGATTCGATGGCATCCACTTCCTGCTGTATTCCAGCCAGCGCTGTGGTCTTGGGCTGGCAGATGCGCAGGAGATAGCGGTTGCCCGACGGATCGTCCACCTGGCAGGCCAGATTCTCATTGTGCCTAAGGATCTTGTAGGCCGAGCCGGCCATTCCCCACAATCCAAGCGACCTGCGGACCAGTTCCTGGGCTGCTTCTGGGGACATTGGGATCGCAGTTTCATCGATCATGGCGTTCGCGCTCCTCTCCGGATTTGGGATTCGGCAGGGGGCCAACTTATCCTGCGTTAGGGAGAAGTGCCGTGGGTTTGAACGCACGATGGAGGTGTCGCTATGCGACGAGCGATTCTGATGGTGATTGTCCTGGCAGAGGAGCGACTGAACAGGCGTTAGCTCACTACCACCTGAACGCCGTCAGGTATGATCGTGACCGAACCGTCGCCGCCGACCAGGTCTTCGGCCTTCTTCATGGCTTCGTCGACAGTGGATGCGTGGTGCAGGTGCATTGCCCGGGCGACGTCAGGAGGAATGTTCTCCGACACCAGGATGACTTGCTGCCTGCAAAGCACCTGAACCAGGGAATGCACCTCCCATTGGTCCATCGCGGTCTCTTCGGCCGGAGTCCGGGTGATCCTGTCCAGTAGCTCCTTGGGCGAGGACGCAGAGGCAGCGAGGTCGAGGAAGTTCTCTCCGCCTACACCATCCCGACACTCGGCGAGGCAGACTATGACACCGCCTTCCCTGGTAGTCCGCGATGCGGTGTACATGCCCTTCACAGCCTGGTACAGGTTTTGATCCAAGGGGTATCCCCCGTTCGTCACTACGGTGATGTCGCTCAGCGTCGCCTTCATCGTGCAAATGCGGCCGAGGAACTCGCACGCCGCTCTGTGCGCTTGAAAAGGGTTGCCGGCGACTGCGCCAATCACGTTCTTTGCGTTGTCCGTGCAGACGTTGAGGATAAAGGCCAACCGGGCTCTCTCGGCCGCCTCGTCCATATCCCTCGTGAGCAGGTTTCCGTCGAGGGAGCCGGCGGCGGTCAGGTGGTGGCCGATAAGCCCGGCGCTGTGGTTGTAGTAGACCGTCGACCGGTCCGCAATGCCCGGCAGGACGTTCTTTCTACCTCCTGAATAGCCCGCATAGAAGTGCGGCTCTACCAGGCCCTCGGATATCAGGAGGTTCGCCTCTAGCGCACGGTGGTCTATCCTAAGCGGAGCGCCGGACGGCAATGTCCCCAGGTCTGTGTGGCTCGCCTGATCGTCCGGGTCGTGGACCGCGACATTCACACTATCTAGCACATCGGCACCGTACCGATCCTCTAGCTCCTGCCGAGTCGGCGCCCTATGGAGGCCAGTGGCTACGAGCAGCGTGACCTCAACCTGGGGGTTCCCCCTGTGGATCTCTCGAAGAAGCGGCGGCATGGTCAGCCGGCTAGGCATGGCTCGCGTGTGGTCCGGGGACAGGACTACGACGCTCCGCTTTCCTTTGACCAGGTCCTTCAGCCGGGGTGATGCGACGGGGTTCTCCAGCGCAGCCTCCACGGCTTGGGGATCCGCGGGATCCCGGGGGTAAGCCGGGACGAGGATCCCTGCCACCCGGTCATCAGGCACTTCGAGGATCAGGTGAGTTGACCCGTACGGCATTGCCACCCTCATGCTCTCGTCCCCTTCTTCAGACGCAACTCCAATTGGTCTCCTCATAGGGATATTCCCTGCAAACCGTCGGGATCTCCTGCGCTAGTTCGAGATCAAAGAAACGATCACACCCTGAGCCAACACGTAGGGCGCGCACCCCGAATAATCATGGTTCGAGGTGCGTGCTATGCTTGGAGTCCTGTGCAATCGGAGCAGCATCGCCGAGTGCATTTCCGTCCTTCGGGCGCTCATCGGCCCTGCACTTAGGCAAAAAGAGGAGGCGGCAGTGTTCTTTACCCTGCCGCAACGGGGCCTCCAGGACGGTTTCGTGCAGGGAATCGTGACAACGGGTACACTCGTGCGTGAGGGCCGTGTTCCTATCCCCGAGGTTGTCCTCAACTTTGCCCGCGTGAGACGAAGGTCCGGCGCGAAGGAGTTGCGGGCTCTCAACGGACACCCGGCCACGTACGTCGTGAACCCCACCAATCGCCTGAACCAGCTGATGGTCATGGAAATACTCCAATCATCCGAGACGACATGTGCGCTCGTCGCACCCTATCAGACAGTGTGCAGGGAAAACGCCCCGGGATACCTCAACGGCAGGGACAGTTTCGTCGTCATACCCGAGTCCGGGACGAACTTAAATCTCGTTGTCCAGGCTGGTGGGGACGGTCAGGCGACGGAACGAGCCTTCGACAGGATGCCGTCGCGGCTCATTATCCTTGAGCTGCCTGAGTTCAGCACGAATGGGAACCGGCTTGTCGTGCTAAGAGCCCACCTCCAGAGGAGCGGAGACGGCGAATGGCGGCTTCTGGAGCACGCCAGGATCCTCAAGAAGCCGAACGCTCAGGTGGTCCCGGGGGCTCTGGTGGGCGAGGCGGCGCTCTCGATTGCAGGCCGCGCAGGCAAGTTCATCCCCCGCCTGGGGATCTGCTTCGTCGACCTGACCTTCGACCCTGACGGGAGCCCGTTCTTTCTGCATCTGGGCGGCTGGGACTCCAGGTTCTTCGGGAGCGCTGATGCGCTGGCGAAAGCCTCGCAGGACATGCCGGTTGACTTCTGGGACTGGGACCTTATGGGAGACAGGCGGCAGATGTATGACGGTTTCTCGTCCAATCTGCTAGGGTATCTGGCTCTCCTGGGACGGGGGGTGGCCTAAGGTGTGGGCCCGCATCGAGGCAGTCTCCGGAGACAGTTCGGAAGCGTGGCTTCCAGCGGACCTGGCGCAGAGCTGCAACGGGGAGGCAAGCCTAGCCTTTGGGCTCAGGCAGGCGAACGTGAGCATTCGGTCTGACTTAAGGGTCATGGGGACCCGCGGCTCTTCCTTCAAGAAACCTATCCGCGTCCTAGTCACGGAGCGCGTTCTGCAGGATCTCCTCATCCGGAGGGGTGTCGTATACCAGGTCCACCTGTCCGGAGACAGGATCGAACTGGGGCCGCTCATCGGCCTCCTACTGGGGCATCAGACTCATAGGTACAGTCCCCGCCATATGGAGAAATACTCGGATCGGCTAGGCGTTTACAGTCGCATCGGGGGCATAGTCTGCGCTTTCTCAAGTGAGACTGTTGATTGGGAGCGCAAGACAGCCTACGGTCTTATCTACAACGTGGACCGTGCCTCATGGGAGTACGCTCAGTTTCCTCTGCCTTCCGTCGTGTATCGCAGGAGCTTCCACTCTAGGTTCACAGAGATCGACCGGCTTAGGCACGCTGGCGTGAGGGTGTTCAACTCGCACCGGTTCCTCAAACCGGAAGTGTACGACATACTCCGGGAGAGCAAGGCACTGAGGAAGTACATCCCCCCCACCCAGCTCGTGTCGTCATACGGCCAACTGAAGTCGTTCATAGACGCCAACGAGAGAGTGATCCTGAAACCCACGGACCTATCGCGGGGACGGGGCATATGCTTCGTGGATAAGCGCGGGCACACGTACACGGTGACCGACTACAGAAAGCCGATCCCGGTGGAAACGCCTATGGACGGGGATGGCGAGCTCCGCAGCTTCTTCATGAAGAACAGGAGCTTCTTCACGCGATACCTGGCCCAGAGGTTGCTGCCTCTCGCCAGAGTTGGCGGGCGGCTTTTCGACATCCGCGTCGTCATGCAAAAGAGTCAGAGAGGCGCGTGGAAGTGCTCAGGCATCGAATGCAGGGTCGGGGGCCCCGGGATGCTGGTCACCAACATCTCGAGGGGCGGCATGGCCATGCCGCTGGAGGCGGCGTTGGACGAATTCCTGGGGGCAGGTGACCACACGAAAACAGTGAGAGAGATCCACACTGTCAGCTCCCGGGTCTGTGCCGCAATGGACAAGACCGGAGAGCATTTCGCGGAATTCGGCCTGGATCTGGCTCTCGACACGGACGGGAAACTCTGGCTCATAGAGGTAAATGTCATTCCCAGTTTCAATGGGTTCAAAGAGATGGACCCGCCGGCATACCTTCGTATAAGGCAGGCTCCCTTGCTGTATGCATCAGCTGTTGCAGGATTTTCCGGTAGGAGGTGCCAATGACAAGGTCATTCCGGGTGAGACCGGGGCCCGCCCGGGACCAGTCGATCATCCTCAATACCGGACGTAGAGACCTGTGCCTTGATCGGTCGCGACAAGCGAGGCTCAGTTTCGGGACGGCCTCAACCGCGGTCACCGTGGGCACCTCAAAGAAAATCGCACCTGATGAGATCCTCATTTCTCCGAAGGCCATAAAGGCGCTGCACCTACCTACTTGGCCACACTTTGAGCTATCAGTAAAGGCCGGCGAGCTGGCGCTGGGGCCGCTGGTGGGGATCCTGGCGGCAACCTCAGGAGACTCCCTCAGGAAAAGGGGTTTGAGAGCTTTCAACGGGTACGTGCAGCAGTACGGCAGGCTCCACGGCGCGGTTGTCGTCTTTGCGCTGGATGGAGTAGACCGCACTCGCAAGACGGTCCGCGGGCACTGCTATGACCCGCAACAAGATGCCTGGAAGGAAGGCGTGTTTCCCTATCCCCTCGCCATCTACAGGCGAGTCCGCCTGGATCCTGGCTGGCGCGGTCACTTCGCTTCGGTCATTGGAGATCGTGTGTTCAACAGCCGTTTCCCAGACAAGTGGGAGGCGTGCCGGTGGCTTACCGCCGAGAACGCGGTCGGGGACTTGGTCCCTGATACGGTGCTGCACAGGGAGACCGACGACGTGTTCTCGATGCTCGACAAATACAGATCAGTCTACGTTAAGCCAATCCGGGGTCTACAGGGGCGCGGAATCTTCCAAGTGAGCCTCGTAGGGCAGCCGGTCGTGCGGTTCAGGGAAGCTGGTCAGAACAAGCAGGAATCGTTTGCCTCCCGGGAGGAACTCGGAAGCTTCCTTGGCAGGAGGCTGGCACCGGGAAGGTACATCATCCAACAGCAAGTCGACCTGGCAAGACACCAAGGTAGAGTTGTGGACTTCAGGGTGATTGTCCAAAAAGACGAGTCGAGGGACTGGAAATGCTACGCCATCGTGGCGCGCGTTGCCGCCCAAGGTAGCATTGTCAGCAACTTATCCAGCGGCGGTTCAGCGGTCCCGGGCGAGTTGCTCCTGACCAGGGGTCTCGGCATGTCTCAGGAGGACGCTTATGTACAGCTGGAGCGGATAAGGATGGTGGCACACAGGGTAGGTAAGGTCCTTGACCGCTTCATGAACGCGGGGACAACGGGACTTGACGTAGGCTTGGACACATTAGGGCGGTTGTGGCTCCTGGAGGTCAACCTGCGTGACCCTAGCCCCCAGGTAGCCCAGTCTGCCAGCGATCCCCTCGCCTACTACGCGCTGATGTCCGAGATCATGTTCTACGGCAAAGCCCTTGCCGGCTTCGGCCCCGAGGAGTCTTGCCATGTTCTATGAGCATGCGGCAAGCGAACTAAGTCGGAGGCAAGGTGAAGTGATCCGGATACGAGCAGGGGCAAGACAGACAACCGCGAGGCTGGCAGTTCCCGCGGGACATGGCGCCGCCTTTGCCTTATCGGGAGACGTAAGAGAAACGCTGGGCCTACCTGACGGCCTTAGATACCAACTTAGACTTCAGGGGGACACGCTTGAGGTTGGGCCCGTGATCGGGCTGCTGGTGTCAGACAGTCACCTTGAGCGCAGGAGGCTCAGGAGTCTAGATGCCTATACGCTTCTTTACCCCTACTTCCACGGAGTCCTGTACGCCTTCGGTGCCGCGGACCTGGACCCAAGCAAGGAGTCAGTGCGCGGGTTCTATTTCACGGGGGATGCCGCAGCTCCGTGGGAGGAGGCCGTGTTGCCTATCGCGAGCGTTGTGTACAGGCGCGCGTCCGCTCCCCGGGACGTCCTGAACCGGCTCACCGCGGCCACCGGGGGGAGGCTCTTCAACGCCTCATTCTTCGACAAGTGGGAGTTCTGGAAGATGGTATCCGGCGACCCAGCGCTCCGTGAGCACGTCCCCCGCACAGAGAGGCTGGAATCGCCGGGTGAGGTCGACCAGGCCCTGGGAGCGTCGGGAGCCACCTACCTCAAGCCTGCAGCAGGGACGATGGCTTCTGGCGTTTACAGAGTCACGAAGGAAGCCCGCTGGTACTGGGTCGATTCGGCCGACTCTGACCGCGCGGTTGAGGTCATGGACAGGGACAGGTTCGGAGTCTTCGTGGAGGGTCTGCTCAAGGCAAGGCCCTACCTGATTCAAGAACCGGTAGATACCCTGAGGTACGAGGGACGCATGGTGGACTTCCGGGTCGTTATGCAGAAAGATGACACAGAGAGATGGGGTGTCACGGGGATCCTGGCTAAGTGTGGCGCGAAAGACGGGGTCAGCTCCAACTTCCGCGAGCACGGTTTCGCTCTCCCGTTTAGCGAGTGCATGTCCCGTCTATTCAAGATGAGCGACAGCCAAGCGTTCATCCGCTACCGGGAGATTGCCGATGCCTGCATGTATCTTTGCCAGGCTCTAGACAGGACCGGGCAGAACTACGGCGACGTCGGAGTGGACGTAGCGTTGGACCAGACCGGCAAGGTGTGGCTACTCGAGGTAAACAAGCGCCATGACCATTTCCTGCCCAGGTACATCAACGACCTTCAGTTCTACTACGCGGTGAAGAACAACCCGATAAAGTACTGCGTGGCACTCTCGGGGTTCACCCTTAGCGAAGGAGTGGACGTTCAGACGTGCCCCCAGCAATCAGGTTGGGAACCATCGAGGTCGCGGAAGCCGTAGACCTTGGACAATTGAATGCTTGAGAGGGACTGTCCGTTCCATCTTGCGACGTCGGGGTCCAGAGCCAGAGCAGCGACTGCGCGCCCTACGAACCGTGGGGTCTCTGAGTCGGCGAAACCCGGGTCAGTTTTGATGGCGTCGCGCCAGTTCGATTCGGTGACGTCAAAGTGATCCAGCATCCACTCTGAGCGGATCCATCCAGGGGTCAGCGATACGGCCGTACAGCCGTGCTGCTTGAGGTCTTGTGCCTGTGACCACGCAATGCGGTTCACCGAGGTCTTGGCCAGATCGTAGAAGAGGGACAGGCGATAGTGGGTGCTGTTGTACTCCGACGTGCCATCAGTCACCTCTACCAACAGGCCGCCGGGGTTCTTGATTAGCAGCGTCAGGGCGTAGTGGCTCGTGATTATGTGCGTGTCGATCGCCAGCCGCAGCATGCGAAGCCCCGCGTCCAGCGAGTGCTTCCAGACCGGGACGTTCCACTCAGACAGGTTCTCGGCTCCCCATATGTCATTCACCAGGACGTCAAGACGCCCTTGCTCTCGCTCGATGCGCGATACGAGGTCTTGAACCTGCTCGGGCACCAGGTGGTCGATCTGGACCGGAACCGCATGCCCGCCCGCGCTGTTGATGAGTTCCGCCGTCTCTTCAATGGTCTCCGGACGGTTCATCTCCGAACGCTGAAGTCTGGTGGACCGACCCGTGACATAGACGGTGAAGCCCGCCGCACCAAGTTCTATCGCGATACCTCGTCCTGCCCCGCGCGTCGCCCCAGCGACCAGAGCAACCTTCCCGGCGCCTGCTTGGGCCACATCAACCCGGTCAGTCATAGGGCATCCTCCCCCCTGCGCAGGTAGTACTGACAAAGTGAGATGGGTTTGCCGCAAAGATGACCTTCGGGATAGGGACGAAAAGTCCTTCTACAGGATCAGCCCCGGAGGATGACGGGTGGGCGGAAAACTCGGCCAGATCGCGCATTCCGTAATGTCCCGCCTGGCGATCGATTCGTGAAGGGAGGAAGCCACAGATGGCCCCAGCGACAGGAGGAATTCGGCACTGAAATGGGGTAGCTCGATGCAGTTGTCATCACAAAAACAGGAGTGAGTCCACACACTGGCCAGGGAGTCGAAATCGTGTTCTTGGGCGCGGGCTCAAGCACCTTGGAGATCTTCTACTACGCCGATCCCGCCAAGCGTGTCTGTGCGCCACTTGGACGACTCAACCACACGGCTTGGTATGTTGACGACGTCAAGGCTACCATGGCAAGGCTGGCTGCGGAAGGCGCGACTTTTCGACCTAAGGACCCGGCTCCTACATCCGACGGTGGGCTCATGGCGTTCACAACTGGGCCCGATGGAGAGAGGGTCGAGTTGACGCAGCGCCCATAGCCCCCTCTTGGAGCAGCCTTATGCGGATGGTTATTGACCAAAGAAAACGGCGTCTCGGTCTCTCGAGACGCCGTTCTATATTCGTTTTGGTGTCGGGAGACCGACACCTATACTATGCAACGACCGGGAGTTATCTCAGAGCATAATCATCCCGTAATACCAGGTAACTAGCCATCCCTTGAAAGAACGCAAGTCATCTTACCAACAGCCGTAATGGATTTTGCCGCTCATGTTGACCTTCTCTTGCTCATTCCAGACCGCATTAGCAGCAGGATAGCCCATGGAGATGTAGCACGGCATTCCATAGCCTTCTCTGCGGACAGGTGGGTCGGTTGTCCGCATTTCATGCACAAAGTGGCCATAGGTTTCGGTTCCATCCTAATCCTGTCCGTTGGTCAAAGAACCAGATCACCGAGGGGATCATCAAAACGGAGGAGGTCCTGGCCAAGGTCGTGACGTCCCCGCGCGAGACGATATCCAGACTCCGTCTCTACGGCCGGTTTCAGGAGACGCCCGATTTCGAGCCCGTGGGCCAGACCCGAGGCTGGCTACCGTCTATTCTGATCAACGCGTCTGGAGTATATCAGGTGCCCGTGACTGTCTAGGGCTGTGATCTCCTTCCACTTCTCGTTGTTGACTTTGACGCCGAAGG
>JBBDIP010000004.1:0-9140 GCA_040880305.1 Bacillota bacterium | reverse complement strand
GGAGTCTCCTCGTCTTGGATATGAGCCGCACTCTGCCCTGGACGTTACTTGAAAAGGCCGAATAGGCCGCCACGCTTCTTCGCCTCCTTTGCCGGGGCCGACTTGGCAGGATACTGCGATTGCAGAGCGGCTATCTGGTCCATGGGGTAGGCGTCCACGGCGCGTATCCAGCTGGCAACCATCCGGATCCGCTCTGCCGGGTCATCTCTCGGCAGCTCGATGGGCCGCCCCCGGCCGTCCAGCAAAATCCCGACGATCCCGCCTCGGACCATGACCTCGACGCTCCGCCCCTTGCCTCCTCCGACGTCCACCGTGAGCGCGGGCTGCAAAGAGCAGACCGCCTCCTGACCGTCAGGTAGAGGGACCATCTTCAGCTCACCGCTTTGGACCCTCTCCTCCCTCACCTCGCCGCCTGGGAGGGTGATCAGCACGGTAGCAAGAGACGCGCCCGGCTTGACATGCCCAACCGGGGCGATGCAGGTGCCCAGTCTGACCAGGCAGTCCTTGTCGAAGACCTCGGCCGCGATCTCGGGGTAAACGCTGGAAAGCACTCCAAGGTGCGGCATCATGAAGATGGAGTCCACATCGAGCTCGGTTACGCCTTCAGGCTGGAACGAGTCGAGCAGCATCAAGGCTGCCTGTGCCCGCCTCGGGGCGTGGGAGAGCACTCCGCCCGAGCCCACCAGCATCCCCAATTGCATCATTTTGATGACTTCTTCTCCGGCCGAGGCCTTTTTGAGGAGGTCGGACCCGGCAAAGATGCTGACTTTCTCCTTCTCCACCTTCCGCGCGAGGCTCTTGTGGTGCACGAAACTCAAGCGGAGCGCCTCTCGCGCCAGCGCCTGCTCCAGTATCAGGTGGTAGATAGTCTGGGGGATGGTCGTCGGCCGCACCATCTTGTTTGCTATCCAATCGGAGATCTGCGCCTCATCCACGGCGAAGGGTATCCAGCGGAGGATCTGATGGAACCCTGCCTCTTCCAAAACGTTGCAGATGGAGTAGCTCATCCCTAAGTTGGCCGAGACAGTCCTGGTGAACGTGCCTTCGAAACTTGAGAAGACGTCGGTGGTGGCTCCGCCGATGTCCACTCCAACAATATTCTGCTTGTACCGGTCGGCCATTAATCTCAGAATTCTGCCCACAGCGCCGGGCGTGGGCATGATGATTGTATCTGCCCACTGCATAAGTTCACTGTAGCCGGGCGCCTGCGCCATGACGTGGTTCATGAAAACATCATGGATGGCTTCCCTGGCCGGGCCCAGATTCTCAACGTCGTGCCGCGGGCGAAGGTTGTCGACCACCTGGACGTCCATGTCCTTGGAGCAAATCTGGGTCACGATGTCCGCCGCGTCCTTGTTTCCTGCGTATATGAGAGGGAGTTTGAAGGTGGAGCCGAACCTGGGCTGCGGGTTGGCCTGCTCGATTGTCTCGCTCATCGACGCGATGTACTGCACCGATCCGCCGTCGACACCGCCGGAGAGAAGGATAATGTCGGGACGCAGCTCGGCTATCCTGGTTATCCTCTCGGAGTGGCTCCTGTCGTCGTCAACCGCAACAACATCAAGGACAACCGCCCCTGCTCCCAGAGCCGCCCGGTGGGCCGACGTGGCGCTGATGCTCTTCACCAGCCCCGCCACCATCATCTGGAGCCCGCCGCCAGCCGAGGACGTGGAAACGTACAGGTCTACCCCGTCGTCGCCGACCCTAGGCCGCACCAGGTGGCCCGTCCCGTCCAAGATCCTACGGCCCGAAAGCTCTTCGACTCGCCTCACCGACTTACGGACCCCGATCATGACGTTCTCCCAAGGGGCCTCTACAGTGGTCGGCATCTCCCCGCGATTTGAAAGGCGGTATTCATCGCCACGCTTCTCGATGAGGATAGCCTTGGTTGTAGTCGAGCCAACATCAGTAGCTAAAATGGAGTTTGGTTGCTTATCCGCCATCCTAGAAACTATTCCTTCCCGCGTAGCTTCTTTACACGGCGCAAGGCAGAACCAACCCCGCCCTTGAAGCCGGCATCGTTCGCTTTTGGAGCCAACGCGTCCGCAGGCGACTTAAGCTTGGCCCTGACCACGTCGAGGACCTGCTCTTTATTGGTTGCTCCGGCTTCGTAGTAAAGAAACAAGCCTTCTCGGAGCCTGCCCCTAACGCTCCTCACGTCGTTGGACAGAAGCACCCCGTCAGGAAACTCGTAGAAGGTGAAGACCTTGGTCCAGGGACGGACGTCCTTGGCCATGACGGTCTTGTAGCCCGCGGTTTGCTCGGTGAGGATGAACTTCACCGGGAAGAGATACGGCGCCAGCCTGTTGACCAGGATGAAGGTGATAATTGCCACGAAAAGCACATTGGGGAAAGCCCAGTAAGCCACTCCTATGCACCCCAAGAGGATTACGATGACCGCTGCCGATGTCCCAGGCCTCCTCGGGAGAAGCCAAACCTTCCAGCTGACAAGTTCCTTGTCCTCGATTACTTCCTCTTGCTGTACCACTCTCTTCGAAGCAGCCTCGGGCTGTGCCGAATCCGGCACCGCCTTGGCGGAACCTACGGGACCAGTCAGGTAAGATGGCCTCCGGCCCCGGGGCCGAGGGGATTTCTCTTTGTCGGACATGTCGTTCCTCCCGCGCATAGTCTTGCCGGTAATGGGTCATCATTCGACGGGTCCGGGACATATCCTCCCTGTCAGAGCAGAGCCCGGTGTTCTCTAAGGACCGCCGCCAAATCGTCCAATGGAAGAGAGCGCCTTTGATGACCCTCTCTCCCAGTCATGGTCTCGGCCGCGAACAGGGCGTTTAGGACCGCTTCTTCGGTCGCCTCGATTGACGCCCGAAAAAGCGAAGCCATCTCCAAGGAATCGTCGCGGATGAACGGCTCTTCAAGATCCTCAAACGGGCTCGAGGACGTGTGCGCAACCTTGTCCTTGGTCGAGAAGGCCAGGACGAAGTCGCCGCTACCGTTGGAGAAGGTCGAACCGACTCTGGCCAGGCCACCCTGGCAGCGCTTGGCGACGCGCTCCAATTGCCTGTCCGACAGGGGAGCATCCGTGGCGACCACCGTGATGATCGAACCCGGGGGTGCGGGAGGATCCCTGCGTAGCTCCGCCAGGCGGACCCCGACCGGTACCCCGGAAACCAGCAAGTCCTGCGCCCCGCCGAAGTTGGATAGCACCAGGACCCCCAGGTGACGGTCGGAAATGGCGCCTTTGAGCTTCCTGGACGACGTGCCTATACCGCCCTTGAACCCCAGGCATGACATGCCTGTCCCGGCTCCCACGTTGCCTTCCTGAACCGGCCCGCCGCAAGCTTTCTCAAGAGCCTCCAGAACGTGCTCCGCCTTCACGTGCCTGCCCCTGATGTCGTTAAGGTAGCCGTCGTTGCACTCAGCGACCACGGGGTTTACGGTGCCCGCTGTAAGCCCTATCTCAGGCGTGCGCGCCATCATGTACCCGCAGAGAGCATCCCAAGCCGCTCCCACCGACAACGTGTTGGTGAGGACGACCGGCGTCTCGATGGTGCCGAGCTCCTGTATCTGGGCCATCCCCGTGGCCTTACCGTAGCCGTTGATCACGTGAAAGGCGCCGTGCACCTTATCTCGAAAGAGATTTCCTTCGTGCGGGATTATGGCTGTGACGCCCGTGCGGATAGAGCCCTCGCTGAGAGTAACGTGCCCCACCTTAACCCCGCTCACATCAGTGATCGCGTTCAGAGCGCCCGGTTCCAGGAGCCCCGTCGCGATCCCAAACTCCCTGGCTCTAGGCCTGGGGCTGCAGGCGCCAGCCAACTAGACTTCCTCCCCCTTAGCCGCTCTCACAAGAGCTTTGAACGGCTCAAGGTGGACAGGGTCTTTCTCCCACATTCCCTCGGGGTGCCACTGCAAGAGCAACCTGAACCCTTTCTTGGTCTCGGCGGCCTCGGACACGCCGTCGATGGCTCTGCCAGTTATCGTGAAGGAGTCGCCCGGGCTCTTCATGGACTGGTGGTGGAACGAGTTGACCCAGACGCGCCTCGTGCCGTAGACGCGCGCGACCAGCGAATCCTCGTCGAACAAAGCCTCGTGAGTCCCGTGCCAGCGAGGAGCCATCTGCTGGTGCTTCATGGCTCCGCCGATCTGAGTCGGGACATCCTGAACCAAACCCCCGCCGGCGGCGACCGTCACAAGCTGGCATCCCCGGCAGATTCCGAGCATGGGCATGTTCTGGGCCAGAGCTTTCCTGGCCAGGTGAAGCTCCACGAAGTCGAGCGCCGGATTGATCCGGCCCATATGCAGGTTGGGCCTTTCGTTGTAGTGTCGCGGGTCGACGTCGACCCCTCCGGGGAAGAGGAGCCCGTCGACCACCGACAGCATCTCCTCGGCGGCGTCGTTTGGCATGACCGGTATGAGCACCGGCTTCCCTCCGGCCGCCAGGACGGAGTTGATGTAGGTGAGGGTACAGGTTGCCATGTTCCTTTCGTCGTCAGTACCTGCGGTGATTCCGATAAGCGGCCTCATTCTAGTTCCTCCCCTTGGTTAGTGCCTCTCGGTACGCGAAGTCGGCGGGAACGCCGCCGGTGTGAAGGAAAATGACCGGATCCCCGGCCCGGTAGGTCCCTTGCCTGATGTCATTCACCAATCCGGCAAGAGCCTTCCCTGTGTACACGGGGTCGGTCAGGATGCCCTCGTTGCGGGCGAGCAGGGAGATGGCCGCAAGGCATTGGTCTGTCGGCACGCCGTACCCCTGGCCCACTTGGTCCTCGACAACTCTGACCAGAGGTTTCACGGACTGTGGCGTGACCGCGAGCAGTTTTCCCAGAAGCTCCGGCTGGAATTTCGCATGAGATATCAAAAGGGCGGCGGTCTCCATGACCAATTTCACAGTCCGCTCTTCTTTCAACGGCGCGTTGGGGCTCACGGCTACTCCGATAATGCGGAAGGGTGCGTCAAACAGGATCTTCCCAAGGATGAGCCCGGCCAGCGTGCCGCAGGAACCAGTAGCCGCATAAAGGGCCTGCGGGACCAGGGCCCGCGCGAGCGACTGGTCAACGATCTCCTCGACACATGAAATGTAGCCCGCAGCTCCTAAGGCGTTGGACCCTCCCAAGGGTATGATGTACGGCCGCCTGCCCGACAGCTTAAGGCGATCGGCGACCTCGGGCAGCATCTCGCCCGAGTCCCGCGTACCCGAAAAGATCAGTTCAGCCTCAAGCAGGTGGTCTAAGAGCAGGTTGCCTTGCCGGGTTCCCGGATCGTCGCCGTCCAACACCAGCACCGGGTGCAGCCCCATCTTGCGGGCAGCTGCCGCGGTCATCCTGGCGTGGTTGGATTGAGGACCGCCGCAGGTCACAAGCGTGTCGCAGCCCTTTAACAGAGCATCGCCGACCAGTACCTCCAATTTGCGTGCCTTGTTGCCCCCGAGCGCGAGGCCGGTCGCGTCATCCCTCTTCATGAAGACGCGCGCGCGATCCCCAAGCGCCCCTGCAAACCGGGGGGTTTCTTCAAACGGGGTCGGCAAGACTGCCAGGTCAGCCCTGGCGAAACCAAGGTTTCTGAGGTTCATGTGTCTCTCTCCCCTATACGGGCTTGAGTCCCACCGAAATGCCAAGCGCTTCGTCAATCTTGGCCATGATGTCTTCCTCAAGCCGCGATACTCGCCTTTTGAGGCGCTTTTTGTCTATGGTGCGGACCTGCTCCAGTAACACTACTGAGTCACGCTCCAACCCTGAGAGTTGGGCGGGAAGCTCGACATGGGTTGGAAGCCTGGCTTTTTCGATCTGCGAGGTGATTGCGGAGATGATCACCGTGGGGCTGTACTTGTTGCCGATGTCGTTCTGGACCACCAAAACCGGCCTGAACCCGCCCTGCTCAGAGCCTATGGCGGGAGAGAGGTCGGCGAAGTAAATGTCTCCTCTTACAGGGTCCAATCAGGCCTTCCTCCAGGATGTGGCGCCGCTTTCATCGTCGCCCAGAACCGCCCTGGGGACACAGTCGAAGTCCCCCGCCAGCTCCTCAGCCAGGAGCCGGTTGATCTCGGCCATCTCCTGATAGCCGGCCTTCATCTTCTCGCGAAGGCTGGCGCGACGCCTATCCTCAATATATAGGCAGCAGGCCTCGCGGATGAGGTCCGACCTGTGCCGGTTGGTCTGCGCCTGGATAGAATCCATGTTGGCCAAGACGTCTTCGCTTAACGTTACTGAAACTTTCTTCAACCTTGGCAACTCCCCTCGATCGCCTGCCGCGCCGGGGGGAGCGAGTCGCAGAGATCTCCTGCGAGCGCTCCAAATGACCCGACCTTGCGCCGTGCAATCTCGCCAGCCAACCCGTGCCAGAAGACTCCCAGCCAGGAGGCATTGAAAGGCGAAAGGCCCTGCGAAACCAGAGCCGCAATTACCCCGGACAGCACATCTCCAGAACCGGCAGTGGCCATCGCGGGGTCTCCGGACGTGTTGACCCACACGTCCCCCGATGAGTTCGCCACGCACGTCCCCGCTCCCTTCAGGCACACGATGCTTTTTGAGTCGAGGGCGGCGCCCACGGCGAAGGCCGGCCGATTGGATCCGATCTCGCGGGTGTTCGTCCCCACAAGGTGCGCAAGTTCACCGGGGTGCGGAGTCAGGATAAACTTGCCCCCGAGGCCTGCAAGATATGACAACCCGCCGAGGCTGGGAAGCGCGTATAGCCCGTCGGCGTCGATGAGGCAAGGGACTTGAACCGAGGAAGCGATTGGCAGGAAGCCCGACAGGAACCCGGCTTGCCCGCCGTCTCTCCCGAACCCTGGACCGACCACGACGCAGGACGAACGCCTTGCGAGATCTGACGCCAGTCCCATCACATCTTCGCTATTGGTGAAGTGGGGACCGCTTCCGCAGGGTAGCACCATTGCCTCAGGGACCATCGATGCGCAAACCCCGTAGACCTCACCCGGGCAGAGCAGAGTGACGGTACCCGCGCCCGCCCTCAGCGCCGCTTTGGCTGAGAGCACGGCCGCGCCGGCCATGCCCATGGAGCCGGCCAGGACCGTGACGTGGCCCGAAAGGCCCTTGTGGTGGTCCGCCTGGCGCGCGGGCATGTGTTCACGCGCATCCTCCACGAAAACCGCCTTAGCAGCAAAACGCCGCTCCAGCAGGCTCGGCGGGAGAGCCAGCGTCTCAACCACAATCCGGCCCGCATGGATCCGGCCGGGATAGGAGTACAGGCCTATCTTGGGAAAACCCATGGTCACGGTGACGGTGGCGGAGACGACCGGGTCGAAGGGGCGGCCGGAGTCCGCGTCCAGACCGGTGGGTACGTCGCAGGCCACCACCGGGATCCCCTTCTTGTGGGCCGCATTGATCCACCGCACTGCGGCGTCGATCGGCGGACGGGGGTCTCCTCTCTGCCCAGTCCCAAGCAGCGCGTCCACGACCACGTCGACGTCGCCGATGAACCCCATGGCCGCCGAGGAACCGGATACTGATGGTCCGGCGACCTCGCAGAAGCGATTCACCTCCACCGGGTACGCGCGGAGCGCCTCGTAGTTGGCCCTAGCCTCAGCGGGCAGATCGGACTCATCGCCGAAAAAGCCAACCCTGACGCGGTAGCCCATAGACGAGAGGTGCCTTGCGGCGCAGAAACCGTCGCCGCCGTTCTGACCCGGGCCAGCAAGGATCACGACGGTCGGTGGACCGCCAGTCCTGTTGGTAGCTCCGGCGCGCAGCAGCGCCGCGACCTCCTTCGCCACCGACTTCCCGGCGTTTTCCATGAGGACCAGGGCAGGAATGCCCATTTCCACTGCTTGCCTGTCGACTTCCCGCATCTCTGCAGCTGTGACCAGGTACATCCTTAAGTCCTCCTCACGGTACCGAGCGCGACCGCGATAGCCAGGTCTCCATCGTGAGTGATCGAAACGTCCAGGGCTTGGAGGCCGAGCGCGTCGGCAAAGCCCTGTGCCCTGCCCGTGAGGTGGGCGCAGGGCCTGCCCGAGTTGTCGGGCAGCACTTCTATGTCGCCCCAACCGACGGCTGGCCAGCCCTGACCGATGACCTTCATGACAGCCTCTTTGGCGGCTATCCGGCCCGAGACTCGCTCGACCATCCTCGGGCCGGCGCAATATGCGGCCTCACGGGGAGTAAGCAGTTTGGTCATAAACGCTTCCTGGCGCCGGGCGAGGCTCGTCCTTATTCGTCCCATGGGGACCACGTCGATCCCGATCCTGTCCATGCGCTCGTCGCTCCTTAGGCACAGAAAGATGCTATGGTCCTATGAAGGACCCTGGCGGCGTCCACCACCGACTGAAAGTCGACCCACTCGACGGCGCTGTGGGCGCCTGCCCCGTCAGGACCAAACACCGCGGTAGGGATGCCCGCATCCTTGAGTATGGCCGAATCCAGCCAGGCCATAGTGCCCGCGTACTGGGGCTCCCTTCCCAGGACCTCTACGCTGGACCGGCGGAGAGCCTGCACGATAGGTTCAGATGACGCGACTTCGAAGGGAGAACGGTAGAAGAAGACGTCGTTTTGGGCCTTGAACTCGGGGTCTGCGCCCGCCAGCCGCTTGATAAGATTATCCATCTCGCCAACCACAGTATCCCTGTCTTCACCCGGGATTGTCCTGCGCTCGAGCTCGACCACGCACTTCGCCGGATATGTAGAGAGTTCGGCGCCCCCGCTGATCAGTGAAGCGTGGATGGAGGCTGACCCCACCAGAGGGTGGGTCTTGCGGGAGAGATCCTGCGAAGCCATCCTCTCGACCTCGACCAGGAAGCGCCCGGCTTTGACAATGGCGTCCACGCCCTCGTGCGGCAGTGACCCGTGGGCCGCCTTCCCCAGCACGGTGGTCCGCATCCAGGCAAACCCCTTGTGGGCCAGGACCAGGTCCAACCCGGTAGGCTCGCAGTTGATGGCGGCGTCGGTATGGTAGTCGCGGACTACCTCTTCTGTGCCCATGCTGGCGTACTCCTCATCGCCGACCCCGGTGATGATGACGTCGCCCCGCAGCCTCACGCCGGATTCGACCAGCGCGTTAACCGCCTCGACCATAGCGGCGACTCCGCCCTTCATGTCGAAACTGCCGCGTCCGTAAACCTTGCCGTCCTCGAACTTCGGGAGTAGGGGCTCTATGTCCATCCCGGCCGTGTTGACCGTGTCGATGTGCCCGTTGAGAATCAACGATCGCCCATCACCCGAACCCGC
>JBBDIP010000003.1:9695-54788 GCA_040880305.1 Bacillota bacterium | reverse complement strand
CACTCGGCGAAGACAAGGGCTGTTGCCATTGGGATCAGCATGAGCCCGCCGAGCCAGACCACGACGACGCCTGTGTAATGGAGAACATCCGGGTTTAGCCGGTTACCGTTCATGGGAAACCCTCCGCCTCCCCCGTCAGCGAGCCAGGGTCGCGACCAGGTAGGCGAGCAGGCACAACGACAACAACAGCCCGACGGAGAACCCAGCCTCGGTCACGATCCCTGCTACGACGTTCCTAAGGTTATGCCCGTTCTTAGGCTTCACGCCTGCTCACCCTTTCCAATTAGCGCGCGCCGAAGCTCGTCCTGGCTCTCAGGTGAAGTCATTGCCATGACCAGATCTCCGGAGTTGAGCACGGTGTCCCCTCGCGGCAGGATCGCCTGTTGACCACGGATGACAGCTACCAGTACGCAGTTGACCGGAAGATCCTGCGCGAGGTCCTTGACGGACTTGCCCCTTGCTCCCGACGAATCGCCGATGTCCACCTCGACCAGAACCAGATCGGCACGGTCGAATGTGAAGAGCGTCCTTACGCTGTCCAGCACCATATCCCTCTCGACCATTTCCGCGATGATGGCGGTACTGGATACGGTGAGGTCTACCCCGAGTGTCTCGAAAAGTTCCTGGTTACGGGGGTTATTTACCCTCGCTATGACCTTCTTCAGACTGAAGTACTTGCGCGCCACCTGACACACGATGAGGTTGACCTCGTCCCGGCCTGTAACGGCAGCCACAATGTCCGCCGAGTCGCAACCCGCGTCGGCGAGGTCATACTGGTTGGTCCCGTCGCCGCAGATCACGAGGATCTCAAGTTCCTCGGCGAGCCGCTTGGCCTTTTCGGGGACATTCTCGATAAGCGAAACTTGGTGCCTGTTCTCGATAAGGGTCTTGGCCAGGTAGTACCCCACTTTCCCGCCGCCGACGACGACCACTTTCATAGTCCGAAGACGCCTCCATTCACGCGCCTCGAGCCTCTGGGCATCTCCACCACATCCCTCACCGCGTCCAGGGCGTCGATCCTGACCAAAGCGCAGACCAGATCCCCTTTAGCTATGGCGTCGTCGGGCGAAGCCATGAACTTGGCGCCATTCCTGGTGAGGGTCAGGACGCTGAGCTTTCTTGGGATAGCGACGGCGCCCACCATCTTGCCGTCAAGCGCCTCAGTCGCCACAAACGAGACGGCTACCAGGGAGCCGGCTTCGAAGGTGACCACCCTGCTGAAGCCATCCAAGGACAGGATGTCCTTCATCTCACGAACCCCCAGGTTGGTTGTGGATACGGACTGGATTCCCAGGTCCTCGTAGAGCCCTTCGCGTTGGGGATCGAAGATCCTGGCGATAACCCTTTCGACGCCGAAGACCCTCTTGGCCAGCTGGGCGACCGTGAGATTCACGAGGTCGTCTGACGTCACAGCGCAGGCGAAGTCCGCCTGATCGATACCCGCCCGTAGCAGGACATCTTTATCGATGCCGGTGCCGAGCACCGTCCTGCCGTTGAACCCTGAGCCCAACTTACCTAAGGACCCCGGGGCCCGGTCGACCACCACGACGTCGTGGCCCTCATCTGATAGCGACGTCGCGAGCGCCAATCCGAGCCTTCCGGCGCCGACGATCACCCCGTACATCAGCGATCCTTCTTCTCGTCGATGACGGGGGGAGTCGTATGGCCTCTTAGGCGCACGGAGCGGGCCAGATTCTCGATGGCCGGCCAATAGGATGGGTCAAGACCCAGAGCCGCCCTGTAGAATTTCTGGGCTTCACCAACGTTGCCGCCGATCTCGCTGAGGGCCCCGAGAAGGTTGAATGACTCAGGTTTGGTCGGATCGATCCGGACGGCGTCCCTGAGGTGTTTCCCGGCCTCGTCCAGATCCCGTTCAACAATGCACCTCTTGGCCCACTCGAGGGTCTCCTCGAAAGTGGACGTCCCCGCGTCCGGCAGTCCCTCTCTGGATAGGACCCTATTGACAATGCCACGCAGTTCGTCGGGTCCGAAGGGTTTCTGGATGTAGTCAACTGCACCGAGTTTCAGAGCCTCCACAGCCGTCTCCACCGATCCAAAGCCGGTTATCATGATGACAGGCTGGGCAGACCTCTCGGTCTTGAGGTGGCGCAGAACCTCCATCCCGTCCATCCCCGGCATCTTCATGTCCAGCAGCACAAGGTCGAACATGTCGCCTTGGAACTTCTCCAGGGCATGCTCCCCATCGACGGCGGCAACCACCTGAAATCCGGAGGCCTCCAGCGCCTGGCCGAGGGTGACCCGGACCGATTTGTCGTCATCTACCAGCAGTATCTTTCTAGTCTCCATCACTTTTCCTTCCTCCTTCAAGTGGCGGCGGACCGGCACTCCTACTGACATAGCGTCCCACCATCTCGGTGAGATGGGCCGGAGCAAACGGCTTGACCAGGTACTCCTGGGCTCCCTCTTCCAGGGCAAGTTCAACTTCCGAGGTCTCGGCCGCCGCGCTGGTGACAATCACCGGTATCGCGGCGGTGCGTACGTCCTCCCGAAGGGCCTGAAGGACCAAATGGCCGTTCATCTTCGGCAGGCGCATATCGAGAAGCACGAGATGCGGCCGCTTAGAGAAAGCCTTCTCCAGCCCCTCAACGCCGTCCACGGCGGTTTCTACCCTATAGCCGGCTATCTCCAGGCACATCCTTATGGCCAAGGCAATGTGTTCGTCGTCCTCGACCAGAAGGATCAGCGGCGGACACTCGAACTCTCCTCTTTCTCCCTCACAAGGCAACCCTGTCACCCCTCTGCAACGTGAAGATAAACGTGCTGCCCTGGCCCGGTTGGCTCTCAACCCAGATCCGGCCCCCGTGGGCCTCGATTATCTCCTTTGAGATGGCCAGCCCCAGTCCGGCTCCACCGGGTAAGGTCTGGACGACCTTGCTCCCCTTGACCTGGACGAACCGGTGGAAGATGCGCGCCTGATCTTCCGGCGCAATGCCTTGGCCAGTATCCCTCACGTATAACTCAGTTACCTGCTCACCGGCTGCTCTGGCGCCCACAGTAACAGTCCCGCCCTTGGGTGTGTATCGTAGCGCATTACTGACGAGGTTGGATATCACCCATACGATCTTGTCGGGGTCAGCCCTAACAATGCAGTCACCGGCGACATCAGTGGCCAGTTGGATGCCCAGATCCGAGAACTGCTGCCGGAGCGGCTTGAGAGTCTCCTGCACGAGGTCTGCGGTCGACACGGGGACCCTCCTGACCTCGATTTTGCCTGCCTGGATCCTGGCCAAGTCCAGGAGCTCGCTGACCATGCGAGTTAACCGGCCAGAGTCGTCCTGGATGATGTCCAGAAGCGGCCTGGCCTTGGAGTTGCCCCGCAGGTCCTCCTGTTCCAGGAGCAGCCCGACACTCATCGTGATGGACGTGAGGGGCGTCCTGAACTCGTGGGCGACAGTGGCGACGAACTGCGACTTGATCTCATCTATCTCTTTGTACCTGGTGACATCGCTGAAGACGACCACAATCCCTGTCGGCGCCCCATTCTGAGTGCGGATAGGCGAGGCGGTCACCGCGTGAAACCTCTTTTCTTCACGGTTCTGCCAACGGGCTCTGGACTCTAGGATGACGGGTGAGTCGGTGGTTTCGGGTGTCCTCGGCACCTTCTTCTCCCCCGCCGACCGCTTTATGGAGGCGAAAATCGCCTGGTCTTCCAGGACTTCGAGAAAATGCTTACCGGCGGCGTCCTTTCCGCTTACTCCGAGTATCCTCTCAGCCACCGGATTCAGCATCTCGATCCGGAAGCCGGCGTCCAGCACGGCGATCCCGTCAGTCACGCTCCTTACCAGGCTTTCCTGCGATTCGAGTATGCCTGACAACGTGCTGCGGGCGAAAACGACAGCGACCAGGATGGCTGCCACGGAGACGCCGGTGACCGAAACAGTCGCGCCCTGAGCCGCCCTGCCGGCAACCCGGTCAGCCTGCATCATGTACTCCTGGTTGATGGCTTGAAGGTCGGCGCACAACTGGCGGATCTTGTTAAAGACCGGTAGTTCGGTGTCCAGATACTGCTGGCGGGCGGCGTCACGTCCCTGCGTAGCCACGACTTCCCTGAGAACGAGGTACCCATCGGAGTACTTCTTGTACTCCTGATCGACGGTGACCAGGATGTCCTGCTCTCCGGGTATCGTGATATTGTCTATCGCCCGCCCGTACCAAGCGTAGAAATCGGCTTGGCTCGCGGCGGCTATGGATTCGCCCAGGTCGCTCTCCCCGGCTACATAGAGCAGGACCCCGCTGTCTTGTCTCTCGAGGGCAGCGATCATACTTTCCGCCGCGACCACGCTCCGGTAGTTCTCCGCCAGGACGGCTTTGAGCGCCAGCCGGAGGCGCCAGAAGTTGACGCCGCTCCACGTGGCTACGGCCACCAGGATGGCGACGATAATCCCATATCCAATTCGAATTCGCTTCTTCACGGTGGAACTCATTGCCGATCCGCCTCTTCAGATATGCTCCCTAACAATCGGAAGCAGAATGTCTCTCGGCAACGGCTGCGCCCTTGCCTGCGACGCGGCAAAAGCGCCGCTATCGCTTCACTTTCCCCCTAACAATCGGAAGTAGAATGTCTCTCGCAACGGCAAGCCGTTGCTTGCGACGCGGCAAAAGCGCCGCTATCGCTTCACTTTCCCCCTAACAATCGGAAGCAGAATGTCTCTCGGCAACGGCTACGCCCTTGCCTGCGACGCGGCAAAAGCGCCGCTATCGCTCTGCTTTTGCCTCGCTAATCCTATAGCCAGTCTTCCTCAAATTGGCCTCAAGAGAGCTGGGGTGAGTGTCAAGGATCCGTCAAGAAGAAGCCAAACGGACGGTCGCGGCTATTTAGTCTTTGAGGCAGCCGATGCTTTGGACGGGGCGCGCCCCCACGAAGCGATAATGGTCTGCAATTCCTTTTGGTCGGCGAGGAAATAACTGCCGTCCCCGATAGTTGCGGTCGATCCAGGAACGGTGCTGGTCTTGAGCCCTTCCAGGTACGCGAGGGCGACGGTGGACGCTATCCCCGGCTGGACCAAGGCAGGGATGTCGGTTTCGATGCATTTCGCTAGCGCGTAGAGGACAAACGGGAACTTGAGAAGTCTAACCGGTGAGAGCGCGCGGTGGAATGCGGAGTCGAGGAACTCCCTTTGTCTCTCGACCCTACCAAGGTCCGACCTGGCGTCCCCCCGCCAACGTACGTATTCAAGCGCCTGATCACCGTTGAGACGTTGGCGACCCGTGTCGAAGTGGATGTGGAGGTCCTGGTAGGGGTCGTCGTATGACATGCGGGTCTTGATATCGACGTACACTCCGCCCAAAGCATCGACGACCTTGGAGAAACCGTCGAAATTCACCTTGAGGTAGTAGTCAACGTACAGGCCCGTCAACTCGCCTGTCGCTTGCTTTGCGAGAGTAGGGCCACCTAAGGCGTAGGCGGCGTTAACCTTCTGGTAACCGTACTTAGGCAACCTGACCCTTGTGTCGCGCGGGATGGACATGAGATAGAGCCGGTTGTACATGGCATTGTAGTGGAGGAGCATCATGGTATCGGACCGGCCCCTATCGCCGTTGCGCTCATCCACGCCCAGAAGCACTACGTTTATGTCGTGCCCCTGCCTGGTGACAGTCTTGCCGTCAGAAAGCAGCACGCGGTCAGGCCAGAGTAGCGCCTTAACCCTTGGGTAGCAAAGTAGGCAGCACAAGATGACCAGGGCCCATAACGCGAACGGGTGCCGGCGTTTCTCATTCCGTCTCTCAGTTTCTGGACTCACTCTACTATCACCTGATGCGCCGATTGGTCTGCACAACAAATATCATACATGACATGACAAGCCCTCCTCGCCATGGGCGAGTTACAATAGGGGCATGAGGAAACTTGCGCGCGCAATGGGGGGCCATTTTGGTCTCTACGCCCGGAGCCTAGGGCTGGTTCTGGCGGCCACTGCATTGAGCATACCGCTCAGGTCCGTCATAGAGCCCGTGAACCTGGTCATGGTGTACCTTGCGGCGGTCGTAGTATCAGCCATTTATCTGGGGTTTGGCCCGTCCATAGTGACGTCCGTCGTAGGGGTTCTGGCTTTTGACGTTTTCTGCGTTCAGCCATACCTAAGTTTAGCGATAAGAGACAGCCAGCACGCTCTGACCTTTGTGGCCCTGCTCGGAGTGGGCGTAACTATAAGCAGCCTTACGGGACGCCTCCGGACGCAAGCCGAGTTGTCGCGTCGCAAGGAGAGCGAGACCGCAACTCTGTACCACATGAGCATCGAGATGAACGCCGCCATAGGCACCGATGCTATTGCGGAGGTGTTGGTCCAGTCCGTCAAGGAGACGACCGGTTGTGATTCGGTGGTCCTCCTGCCTGCGGGGGACAGGAAACCGGAACTCCTCATCTACCCTGCCGGCGATGCTTTCCCAGAGAAAGAAGTCTCAGTCGCCCGGTGGGCCTTTTCAAACGGTCGTAGGGCAGGTGCCGGGACCAACCACAGCCCCGATTCCGGGTGGTACTACATCCCGCTCAAGACTCAATCTGAGGTCACTGGCATCCTAGCGGCCAAAGTCTCGTCTCTCTCGGAGCAGCTTACCCCCGAGGAGCAAGGGCTGCTCGACGCTTTCGCCAGCGTCACCGCGCTCGGCATCGAGAGAGCTAACCTTGCCCGGCAGTCAGGCGAGCTTAGACTGCTGCGGGCTAAGGAAGACCTGCAGGCTGCCCTGCTGAACTCGGTTTCCCACGAACTCCGCACCCCCCTTACCACAATCGTGGGTGTGCTCTCAAGCCTTGCTGAAGCCGAGGCCACGCCGAACATGCAGAGCCTCCAGAGGACTTCACGGTCCGAACTCATCGAGGCGGCCCGCGAGGAGGCCGATCGGCTAAGCGCCCTGGTCAACGGACTCCTTGATATGTCCAGAATCGAGTCGGGCTCCCTCAAAGTGAATCGCAAGCCCGAAGACATCGAAGATGTGATAGGGTCATCCATACTGCAGGTCAGGAGAAAGTACGGCAACCGCGCCATCCGGACGGTAATCCCGCAAGACCTTCCTCTGGTCGACCTGGACTTCGTCCTCATCTCCCAAGCATGCGCTAACATACTGGATAACGCCATCAAGTACTCTCCGCCGGAAGCCGAAGTGGAAGTTGGAGTGCGGACCTTCGGGTCTGAACTCGTGGTCTCGGTTCTGGACCGGGGAGCGGGAATCCCGGAAATCGATCTTGGCAGGGTGTTCGACAAATTCTACAGAGTGCAGCGTCCTGGCCGGGTCCCCGGCACCGGCCTGGGTCTGGCAATCAGCAAGGGTTTCGTCGAGGCCCACGGCGGCAAAGTCCGCGCAGAGAACAGAGATGGTGGCGGGACAGTCATCACCATATCCCTGCCGCTCCGCCCAGAAGTGGAGGGATTGCCGTGACGGGAGGAAAAGGCGCTCGCGTGCTGGTTGTGGATGATGAGAGGTCGGTGCGCAAGTTCTTGAACGTGACCTTGGTCGGCCACGGGTGGGAGGTCACGCTCGCGGAGACCGGCGGAGAAGCCCTGATGCATCTCACCTCAGAACGGTTTGACGCGGTCATCCTCGATCTCAGCTTGCCGGATATGGACGGCAAGAAGGTCATAGAGCAGGTCCGCGAGTGGTCGCACGTGCCCATCATCGTGGTATCCGCCCGGGACCAGGAATCGGAGAAAGTCGCCGCTCTGGATGCCGGTGGAGACGACTACCTGACCAAACCTTTTGGCACCGCCGAGCTCCTGGCCCGGCTGCGCGTGGCGATGCGCCACTCCCCATCAACACCTAAGGAAACCTCGTTCCGGAGCGGCGACCTCGACGTGGATTTCGCGTCCCGCGTGGTCACCGTGTCTGGCGAGCGCGTATCCCTCACCCCCATCGAATACGACCTCCTCCGGGAGTTCTGCCAGAACGCCGGCAGGGTACTGACCCATCGCCACCTGCTGACCAAGGTATGGGGCCCCGCCTATGAGCGGGAGACTCACCTCCTGCAGGTGAACGTAAGTAACCTGCGGAGAAAGATTGAGCCAAACCCGACGGAGCCTCGATACGTCGTCACCGAGCCGGGCGTTGGATACCGGTTTGAGGTATCTGACGATGGTCGACTCCAATCGAGCTAGACTGTTTCGGGTGTCCGAAGGCTCCAAAAGCCCCGACTAGTCCGCCCGCCAGTCCTCTTAGCATCTGCCGGAGGGGGATCGCAAGGGGGGGCCCGCCTCTTCCGGCACGACAGCATCAGGATAATCACGATGAAGAATATCAAGAAGAAGATGAAGAATAGGGGCCAAATCCACCAGCAACCGCACTCCAGGTCACCTACACCCCACTGGGCATCAACATTACCTGCCGTGTAGTCACCCTTCTTCCACCAGTATTACCGGTCACATATTATGTAGACTGCGAGACCACAGTTACCCGATCACAGTGCCAAGTACAATATAGAAGGGAGATGGAAACACACGCGCCCACTTCGGAAGGCCACAAAAACCTTTGCCCATTTCGTCACACTAGCCGTCATCCTATCCACCGCCTCGGCAGGATGGATCGTCTACTTCGGGACCACGGCAGAGCCCTCGCCGGCCGATTGCGTGATTGTGCTCGGGTGCGGCCTATACGGATCTACCCCCAGCCCTTTCTTGATGGCGCGCCTCGATGAAGGGATTAGGCTGTACCGCGAAGGTTACGCAGGACGGATCATCGTCTCCGGGGGCAGGGGGCCTGGAGAGGACATAACCGAGGCGGAGGCTATGAGTAGGTACCTGCTTCAGAAGGGCGTACCCGGCACCGACATCATCGCCGAGGGCCAATCGACCTCGACGCTAACCAATCTCCAATACTCCCAGGCCAAAATGAATGAGAACGGCCTCCACAGCGCGATCGTGGTATCAAACACATATCACCTGGCCAGGTGCTCGGTCCTGGCGGCAAGGTTGGGGCTTGAAGCGACCTTCTCCGGTGTCCGGCTGCCGCAGTACCCGCAGGTTGAGCTGGCAGGTTTTCTGCGGGAGATACCCGCTATCATGTACTCTTTCCTGCAGGTCCGCTAGGGATTGCGCCCGACGCCTTTGGCCCTGGATTCCTCGTCGTGCTTAATGGCGTCCGCCCACTTGAGCGCATCCCTGTGCCGCCAACCGTAGCCGCAATGCTTGCAGGTGTAGGATGGCTCGGTGCCCAGTGAGCCGCCGATGATACCGACCGCGACAATAGCGACGATTTGCCCGAGGGCGGTCTGGCCCACAAGCAGGAGGCCCGCGGCGATGACGCCTGTGATGGCGGCGATCGAGAGCCATTTCCGGGGGTCGGTGAAGGTCACATCCTCGTGGCCGCATTTGGGGCACGGGATCTTGTCGCCTTTGCGCAACTCGCTGCGCAGGCAGGCCTCCACGAAGTTTGGAGAGAACCGGCTGTACATTGGCATTCGCCTCACAGTCGCGCACTGATGCGTTAGCCCATTTCGCTATACATGGATCTGAATCCTCCCGGGACGAAGGAAACCCCTGAGTTCGGTACGAATGAAAGTCTGGGGAAATTGACTGCAAGGAGGCCGCTACATGACAGCAAAGATCGCCCTAACGACCGACGCGGCTTCCATGTTCCTTTCATGGCTTGAACACCCCGAAGAGGGTCTTCTCGGCAGGCTGTTGGAACACCCGGGTTATCGCGCGGTCCAGGGCGCCATTGACTATGTAGAACGGAATCGCAGCGGGATCATCGACTTGGTGGCCGGCTCTCTGGCGCGCCTCTTCGCAAAGGATGTCGCTTTCCCCGTGGGAATGCACTGCGTCGTCGGCTACGATTGGGGCATCGGACTTCACGGCAAAGCTGCAGTTAACCTGGGCAGCAGGCTTTACCTGGACGACCTGCGCGAAATCGGTTACATGCTGGTCCACGAGTCTACGCACGTCGCCTATGAGCGCGCACATGGCCCTATGAATCCTCAAGGCTTGGAGCAGCCCGGGGGCCTTCGGCATCTGGTGCACACGCTCGTGCAGAACGAAGGCCTGGCGGTCTACCCGGGCGAAGAGGCCGCAGGGCGGATCTTCGATCGCCTGTCTAGAGACAGGCTCTCCTACGTCGTGGGGTGCTCGGCTTTCGCAAACCTCGAAAGAAAAAGCGGCCTCGCGCTTGTGCGGGAGGCCGCGCTGTGGACTCCTGAGGAGTGGTTAGATCTCTCCCAGATACGCTGACCGGACCCTTGGGTGGGTCCTCATTTCGTCCGCCGGACCCTCCAGGACGACCCGACCGGTCTCGAGGCAATACGCCCTGTTCGCGATCTGAAGGGCCATGAATGCGTTTTGCTCCACCAGGAGTATGGTGGTGCCCTCCTGGTTGATCCGCTTGATGATGGCGAAAATCTCATCCACAAGGATAGGAGCCAGCCCCATCGACGGTTCGTCCAACAGCAACAGAGAGGGACGGGACATCAGCCCTCTTCCAATGGCCAGCATCTGCTGTTCTCCCCCGGACAGAGTGCCTGCCAACTGTCCGCGACGTTCCCTGAGGCGGGGGAAACTCAAGAACGCTCTCTCGGCGCTCTCCTGGATTTCGCCCTTGTTCTTGCGGGTATAGGCGCCCATCAGGAGGTTCTCCCAAACCGTCAGGTTGCCTATGATCCCCCGCCCTTCAGGCACATGGGATATGCCTGCGCTCACGATTGCATGGGCCGGCATGCGGGTTATGTCGTCTCCACGAAGCTTTACCTCTCCGCTTTTGGCTCTCACCAATCCAGAGATCGTCTTGAGGATCGTCGACTTGCCTGCGCCGTTGGCCCCGATTAGCGTCACGATCTCCCCTTCTTGAACCGCAAAGGAGACCCCGTGCAGCGCCTGAATGTTACCGTATTGCACCTGGAGGTCCTTGCCTTCGAGCATCATGACGCGGCAGCTCCCCTCCCCAGGTACGCTTCCAACACGCTGGGATTGGCCCGGATCTCATGAGGGAGCCCTTGTGCGATTACCTGGCCAAAGTCCATGACCACGATGCGTTCGCAGAGGCGCATGACTAGGCCCATCTGGTGCTCGATCAGAAGGATGGTCACTTTGAACTCGGACCGCACGGAACGGATCAACTCCAACAAGGACACGATCTCGTTGGGGTTCATGCCTGCGGCGGGCTCATCCAACAGCAGCAACCGGGGACTGAGAGCTAGCGCGCGGGCGATCTCCAGACGACGCTGGCTCCCGTAAGGCAGGTTAGCGGCCAGTTGATCAGCCTTGTCCAGCAGCCCCATCCGCGAGAGGGTCTCTTCGGCTTGCTCTGACACTTGTCTCTCGGCGGCGGAGTACGCCTTTCCATGTATTGCAGCCTGCACCATGCCGTACTTTAGCCGGCAATGAAATGCGGCGCGCACGTTATCCAGTACGGTCATGTTCTTGAAGAGCCTGATGTTCTGAAAGGTCCTGGCTATGCCCTCTCTTGCGACATCATGAGGGGCATACCCGACCAGGTCCTTGCTCAAGAACATGATCGTGCCGGAGTCGGCAGGCATAATCCCCGTTATCAGGTTGAAAACCGTAGTCTTCCCTGCGCCGTTTGGGCCGATAAGGCCGACAACCTCGCCCTCATCTACGGCAAAGGTGACCTCTGAGACGGCTTTGAGGCCGCCAAACCTTTTCGAGAGACTGTTAATCTCCAGAAGCGGCATGTTCGTCCCTCCCCTCGAGTCCCCTGTTCGTGACCCGGGCCATCTTAAGGAACCGGAATTCCTTCCCTGCGAAGAGGCCCTGCGGTCTCAAGAGAATGGTGACTATCAGGATCAGGGCGTAGATCACTCCACGCCAATCCACGAACGTCTGTCCCAAGACCATCCTCAGTATTTCGAGCAGGAAGACAAACGATATTGAAGTGACCAGCGTCCCGGATATGCTGCCGAGACCTCCGAGAACGACGATGAGCAGAAAATCCAGAGACTTCATCAGGTCGAAACTCGATGGATGCAGGTACGGGTACCGGTAAGCGTACAGCGCCCCCGCAAGACCCGCCAGAGCACAGCCCAGAACGAACCCGAGCTGCTTTGACGACACCGGGTCGATCCCCATGGCGTCAGCCGCCAGTTCGTCTTCGCGAATGGCTATCCACGCTCTGCCATAGGTCGAGGTCACAAGGTTTCTCACAAGGAGCACTACCAAGATAAAGAGCAAGAAGATGACGTCGAAGCCGGCGATCTGCGGAACCCCCGTCATCCCTGTCGCGCCGCCAAGGGGCGGGAACAGCTTGTCGGCGTTGTTGAGGAAGACCCTCACGATCTGACCGAACCCCAGCGTCGCGATGCCGAGGTAGTCCGAGCGAAGCCTCAGGATGGGCAAGCCAATGGCCAAAGACACAACAGCGGGCACAATCATGCCTGCAACAAGCGCGACGACGAACCACACGGGGCTGCCGCGTCCCCATTCCTTCCCGATTACCCCTGCGGTGTATGCGCCGAGGCCGTAGAAGGCCGCGTGCCCCAGGGAAAACTGGCCGGCAAAGCCGTAGATGACGTTTAGACCCAACGCTCCGATGGCGATGGTTAGGGATTGGTCGATCATGATCTGCCAATAGTCATTTATGAGGCCGGTCAAGGAAGCTACCTTGACAATGGCGTAAGCCGCCAGCACAAAACCAATGGTCCGCCCCAGCCCACCCTTTTTCGTGAGTTCAGGCCACTTCATAATCACACCTTCTCCGTCCCGCGCTTACCCAAAATGCCCGTCGGCCGCACTAGCAGCACGACTATCAGCACGCTGAACGCAATCGCGTCACGCATCTGGGAGGATATGAACGCGACTGTAAGGATCTCAACCTGACCCATAATGAGAGAGCCCAGTACCGCTCCCGGGATAATCCCGATGCCCCCCAAAACCGCGGCGATGAACGCCTTCAGCCCCGGCATCATGCCCATGAACGGGTTGATCTGCGGATAAGCGAGCACGTAGAGCACGCCCCCCGCAGCCGCAAGGGCGGAGCCCAGCGCGAACGTCGTAGAAATAACGAAGTCGACGTTGATGCCCATCAGGCGGGCAACTTGGTGGTCGTACGATACGGTCCGCATCGCCATTCCAAACTTGGTCCGGTAGACCAGGTACTGGAGTCCGATCAGAAGGAATACCACTACGCACAGTATGAAAACCTGGACATTCGTCACCCCGGTCGTGCCCAACTGGACCACCTTGATTGGCGCATAGACTACTCGGTAGTTGGGTCCAAACACGAACTTGAGGCTGGAGAAGTACTGCAGGAACAACGAAACGCCTAGCGCGCTGATAAGGGCCGAAATCTTCGGGGCGTTCCGAAGCGGTCTGTACGCGACCCGCTCGATGGTCACACCCAGAGCAGCGGCAAGGATCATCGCTAGGATGCCGGCCACAGGCAGCGAGAGGCCCCAGGAAGAGAAGCCCAGGAAACCAAGAAAAGCTCCCACCATGAAGACGTCCCCGTGAGCGAAGTTGATGAGCCGGATTATCCCGTAGACCATCGTGTATCCAAGAGCGATGAGCGAATACACAAGTCCAAGTTGAAGCCCGTTCACCACCTGTGCGATTACGTACTTCAACTTATCGACCTCCTAGGCAGAAGCAGAGCGTCAGCGGCGCTTCTGCCGCGTCGCAAGCAACAGCGAAGCTGTTGCGAGATGACATTCTGCTACCAATTGTTCAGCGCAAGAACAGCGAAGGGGAGGGACGGGGTCCCTCCCCTTCCGTTCGTAGCCTATGGGTTGACGCTCGTGACGAATGCTTGCTTGCCGTCCTTGATCTGAAGAATCGCCGCGGACTTAACGGGGTCGCCGTTGGCGTCGAAAGTGATCTTGCCGCTCACGGCCTGGAAGTCCTTGGTGGCCTTGAGGGCGTCCTTGATCTTGACCGGGTCGTTGCTCTTCGCAGTATCGATAGCGTTCAAGAGCAGGTTGGTGGCATCGTAACACAGGGTTGCGAGAGCGTCGGGCTCAGCACCGAACTTGGCCTTGTACTCCTTCACCCACGCCTGCACTTCAGGGCGCGGATCTGCGGGGGAGTAATGGTTGGTGAAGTAGCCGCCCTCCATGGTCGCGAAATCGAGCTCGGAGGAATCCCATCCGTCGCCGCCGAGGAACGGGGCAGTGATGCCCTTGTCCCTTGCCTGTTTGCCGATAAGAGAGACTTTCTGGTAGTAGTCAGGCAGGTAGAGGACATCCGGCGTCTTGCTGGCGATACTAGTGAGCTGCGCGGAGAAATCCGTGTCCTCCTTTGAGTAGGCCTCGAAAGCGATGACCTTTCCGCCGCCGGCCTCGAAGTTGGTCTTGAACACCTCCGCGAGTCCCTTGGTGTAGTCGTTGCCCTGGTCGTAGAGGACTGCGGCAGTCGTGGCCTTCAGGTTATCGAGAGCGAATTTGGCTCCGACTTTGCCCTGGAAGGGATCGATGAAGCAGGCTCGGAAAACGAACTCCTTGCGGACACCCTTGTCGATCGTCACTTTGGTATTCGTGGCGGTACTGGTAAGCTGCACGATCTTCTTGCTGTTGGTCACTTCTGAGATGGGGATGGTCGTCGAAGAAGTCACAGACCCGATTATGGCCTGCACCTTATCCTGAGAAATGAGTTTGGTTGCCACGTTGACTGCTTCGGTCGCATCATTGCGGTCGTCAGCAATCACCGAGACAACCTTATACCCGCCTGCCGTGTTGTTATGCTTGTCGAGAGCCATCTGAAAACCGTTCCTGGTCGACTCTCCGAAAGTCTTCACGTCGCCGGTGAGTGGACCGATGAAGCCGATCTTGACGGTCTTTTCTCCCTCGCCGCTGCAACCCACCAACACAAGCGACATTACGAACACCGATAGTAGAATGCCGATAGCCAGCGCTTTTCCAGGCTTCAAATTCATCATCCTCCTGTCTCCCGCAGTGAACCGTCGCCGTAGAAACCGGGCCACGAAAACAATCGGTCCCCCTTTCATCGAGGATTCCGGATGACGTGAAGCCAGAGCCCAAAACAAAAAACCCCAGCGCACTTCCGTCATCACTTAGCGTGATGAGGAACTTGCCGCTGGGGTATTTTCCACCCACGGTGTGCTTTGAGTAACTCAAAGCCTGTGCCGCTCGGACCAGCCCGCTGAAGGTACTATCTCAGCGCGGAACCCTTAGGCACACTTCCTCGGAGAATCCCTTATGCATTGTTATGCTGGCGACTCAATGAATTTTCGCTATTGTGCTATATGGTAGCCCGGCAGGCGTCAGAAAGTCAACGGGGATTTTGCGGAAGAAGGGGCCGACTAGTTGGTCAGCCCTTCTTTCACTTAGGCGCTCCCGCTTGTGCTGGCGTTGAGGACTCGGCTTCCTCGAGCAGTCTCGCATTGACAGCTAGGAGCACCACATAGTTCCGACCGATGTTGATGACGGCGGAGAGGATAAGAGCTAGCGAAGAGAAAACGCCCGAAATCTGGGCGACCGCAAGGAGCCTTCCCAACACTTTATCCCCTGTGCGCCAGACGCTCATGCTCAGGTAGAACACTATCAAGAGGAGACTTGCCATGGTGCAGCCGGCGTTATAGAAGACAGCGCGTTTCGTATTCGTCAGCGAGTTGCCCAGATCGCTCAGCCAGTTTCGGAGCGGGCTGTAAGTCCCGGGGTAGCACAGATAAGAGGCGGGCGCCAGCGCTAAATAGACGATTGCCGCAAGGTAAGCAGCATGAGTCCGGCTTACCGAGAGTCGCGCCAGTGCGGCAGGCGGCACTGTGGCTCCGGAGGAATTCGTGGCCAGGACGGTGTGCACCCTGCCGTGCCTGGTGCCCTTAAGTAAGCGGGATGGCAGCGCCGGCGAGGTTGAACCTCCTGACCACATCGCACCAGTTGACCAAGTCCCACCAGGATGTCAGGTACTGAGGCCTGCGGTTTTGGTAGTCCAGGTAGTATGCGTGTTCCCACACATCAACCACTAGGACCGGGATCGAACCCCACTGGGTGAGGTCCTCATGCCTCAGCGCTTGCAGGATCTCAAGCCGGCGCCAGGCCGGGTTCCAAACCAGCACTCCCCACCCCGACCCCTGGGCCTGCTCTGCGGCGGCAGTGAACTGCTTCTGAAAGGCATCCAGAGACCCAAAAGAGTACTCAAGATGGGCGACCAGAGCCGGGCTCGGAGCGCCCCCGGTTCCAGGAGGAGCCATGTTCGTCCAGTAGATGCTATGGAGTATGTGTCCGGACCCGTTAAAAGCTAGTTCTCTCTCCCAAAACCGCGTGAGAGCAAAGTCGCCAGTCTCTCTTGCTCTTCGAAGCGCTTCCTCGGCTTTGTTGAGCCCGGTCACGTAGGCTAGATGGTGCTTGTCATGATGGATCTCTAGAGTCTGCCTGCCAATGTAGGGCTCAAGAGCGTCATAGGGGTACGGTAGAGGAGGTAGCGTATGACCACCTATGGGTACGGGCGCGTTTGTGCTCAAAGGGACCACCTTCCGGGACCATGTTATGTCGTGTCGGACTCCCTGTGCGTGGTTTCCTCGGAAACCCCCATTGCCGGTCATCCGCGCCTGCTAAGTAGGAAGGGCGGACCCTGACCAGGTGTCCTGGGTGATGAACCTGCCGGTGTTAGTGACGCGAGATGAACTCGCCCAAGCATCCGCCAGATAGAGACAGAGGGCCTCGATGGAGAAAGCGCCGAGAGGAAAGCCAGAAGAGCGAAGGTCAGCCTGATATATGCTATAATCAAATGAATAAAGCAAAAGGATGGTGATATTAAATGGGAGATAAGAATCCGAATAAGTTGAAAAAAAAGAAGAAAATAGTCGAGAAAGTTACTGTGCAACCCACAGTTGCAACTGACCCAGTCTCAGTAAAGAAACGCAAAAAATAACAATAAGCAAAGACGAGCAAACTGCCACTTGATTCCAGCAAGTTAGCTTCTCTGCGGGTTAAGAGTGTAAGTTCCAGGCTGTTGCGGCTGTTATCCCCCCGTATTCCAGTCTTCCACACAGGGCCCATTCCTAGAAAGCGACTTAATGATGAAAACCGGGACCAGAGGCGATCGAGTTTTGGACAGCACGTCGAGGCTAAAGCAGCGCACCAGGGCTGCCCCAAGAGACTATATGACACTCTGTCCGCCTTCTCTAACCAGGAAGGTGGCGGTGTTATCGTCTTCGGACTGGATGAACAAAGCGGTTTCGAAGCAATCGGCGTCTATGACGCTCAGGACTTGGAGCATCAGGTCAATGAGCAGTGCAAACAAATGCAACCTGCCGTCCGGCCGCTCTTCACGGCAGTCGAGATCAATGGACAAATTGTAGTGTCTGCCGAAGTACCCGAAATCGATCTGTCCGAGAAACCGTGCTATTACCTTGGGGCCGGGCGGATGAGAGGCCCTTACATACGAGTTGGAAGCTCCGATGAACCCATGTCGGAATATGAGGTCTATAGTTACGAGGTATTTCGTAAGAAGCACCAGGATGACATACGAGTCGTGGAGCGGGCGACGCTTGCTGCCCTGGACGAGGCATCGTTAGGCAGCTATATGCGTGCGCTAAGACAGGAGAAGCCGAACCTGGCTGCAATTGATGATGAGCACGCATATGAGTTGCTTAGCCTCACGCGCAACGGAGTCCCTACAAGCCGTGCTTAACGCCCTAGTGCACAGGGACTACGGCGTTCATACCGAAGGCACGCCCATACAGATCATCTTCTACAAGAACCGGCTGGAGATCTCGAACCCAGGCGGACTATACGGGAGGCTCACCATTGGCCAGCTTGGGCAGGTGCGCGCCGACACCCGAAATCCCGTGCTGGCCAGCATGCTCGAAGTCATGGACCTTGTGGAAAACCGGTATTCAGGTATTCCCACCATCCGCCGCGAGATGAAAGAAGCGGGACTGCCCGCCCCGGAGTTCTCCAGCGAGCGCGGGACATTTCGTGTTGTGTTCTACAACTCTTCCCCAGGCGGTGCAACTGCCTCTGCGCCGGGTTTCTCGGGATCCAGACTACCTACTATGCTACGCAGAAGTTCGTGCTGCCACTTGTTGAAAAGGGTCTCTTGACCATGACGATACCTGACAAGCCCAAGAGCAGGAATCAGAGATTCGTGGCAGCCTCGTCTCACTAGGCTGCCGCGATGACATGACTCCGCTTGGCGACCACAGGTATTAGTGCATCTCCCCAGCGCCCCTTGACAGGGCGAACTTCTTCATCCGCGCAAGCGCTTCCACAAGGTTCTCGTCCGAGGTGCTGTATGAAATGCGGACGTATCCCTCACCGTGCTGACCGAGCCCCGAGCCGTGGACCACAGCGACCCTGGCTTCCTTAACCAACGCCATGGCGAAATCGAACGAGGTCATCCCGAAGGCGGAGATGTCAGGGAACGCGTAGAAGGCCCCCCTCGGCTTCACGCACTTCACGCCCGGAATCTCGTTCAGGCCGGCGAACACGAGGTCGCGGCGCCGCTTGTAGGCAATTGCCATCTGCGCTACCACATCCTGGGGACCCGTCAATGCAGCAATCGTCGCGCGCTGGACAACCGACGAGACACAGGCAGCGGTATACTCCTGGACCTTGGCCATAGCATCGATGAGCGGCCTAGGCCCACACGCATAGCCGAGTCTCCACCCGGTCATCGCGTAGCCTTTGGACATCGAGTTCACCGTCAGCACGCGGTCCCTCAGCTCTGGGACTGAACCGAGGCTGAAGTGCTTCTCTCCGTCGAAGATGATCTTCTCGTAGACTTCGTCGCTAAGGATAAGCAGGTCATGCTTCTCGGCGATCTCCCCGATCGCCAGAAGAGTCTCCTTCGGAAGGACGCTCCCCGTAGGGTTATTCGGGCTGTTCACGATGATCATCTTAGTCCGCGGCGTCACGCGGGACCGGAGTTCGTCCACGTCCAAGGTGAAGCCGAGTTCCTGCCTTAGGGGTACCCGCACGAGCGTGCCACCAGCCAGCGCGACGTGGCCGTCGTAATACGGCCAGTTGGGATCGGTGACAATCGCCTCGTCTCCAGGGTTGAGTGAAGCCGCGCAAGCCAGGAATATGATCCCCGTGGCACCCGTGCTGGTCATGACCTCAGTGGCCGGATCGCACTTGATGCCGTTCTCTCTGCCGAATTTTTCGGAGATAGCCCTAAGCAAGGGCATGATCCCTTTGACGGCCGTGTAGTGGGTGTCTCCTGCAAGAGCTGCCCTGTTCGCAGCCTCTACAATGTGCGGAGCCGTGGGGAAGTCGGGATCGCCGACCTCCAGGTGGATCACGTCCTTCATCTGGCCCGCCAAAGTCATGATCTTGCGGATTTCGGAGGCGGGCAATCCCAACGCGGTGTTCGAAGTGATCTCGCGTCTCATCTTTTCACCCCATTCTCAGTAGGCAAGTGTTCTTATGATAGTACCACCAAACGGGAAAATTGGGGCTTGACAGTCATACCGGGGAACGAAGGGCATCGTTCCCTCGCCGTTGAAGTCCCCAAAATCGGCTGCCTAGATTCTGAAAGGTGGATGATGTGCGTGGCTGCGGGTTCCTACAAGGACGCTTTCAAAGGCACCGCCTACTACTACGCCCGGTTCAGGCCGGCTTACACCTTGGAGTTCTTCGGCCTCCTGCAACGGGCCTTTCACCTTGACGGCACCGGTCGCCTCCTCGACCTGGGATGCGGGACCGGACAGATCGCGCTGCCACTCTCGCTTTTCTTCGGAGAGGTAGTCGCCATGGACCCAGAGCCCGAAATGCTGGCAGAGGCTCAGGAAGAGATAGATGAAGCCGAAGCCCGGAACATCACGCTGGTTCAAGGCGGCTCGTCGGACCTCCCCACCCTCATTGACAGTCTCGGGAAATTCCGTCTCGTAACCATGGGCAGCTCGTTCCACTGGATGGACCGCGCCGCTACGCTGGACCTGCTGTCCCGGATGGTAGAGCCCGGAGGCGGCATCGCCATCGCATCTTCCGGTAGCCTGTGGACCGACGGGACACCGTGGTGCCGCGCGGTTAGGGCTACCTGAACTCGACGTCGTTTTGCTCTCCCCGCCTACTTGGCGACGACCGCGAAGCGTTCGAGAAGGAATTGCGCGAGACACTCCCGCGTCTGCAACCCAGTGGGGCATTCACTGGAGATGTGTCACTAGAGGTGCACCTGGGAATGTTGCGTCGTCGCTAGAGGACCTGCGCTGGCAGTCATGCAAGGGGCGAAGGGCATCGTTCCCTCCCTGCCGAAATCTCGGAAATCGGGTGTTTTGATTCGGGACCAACAAGCAGATAGGGGGCTCGCCAAGTGGCATTAGCCAAGGACCTTGGACAGTTCCAGAAGTCATCATTTGAGGAGTACGTGGCTGGCCTGGTCGAGAAGACAAAGGTGCCCGGCGTGGGCGTCGGCATCGCCTTGAACGGACAGATGGCGTACTTCCACGGGTTTGGTCAAGCGGACCTTGAGAAGAAGACCCCCGTGACCGAGCGCACCGTCTTCGGACTTGCCTCCGTGACCAAATCATTCACAGCCTTGGCCGTGAACCAATTGGCCCAACGCGGTCGACTGTCCATAGGTGACCCTGTACAACGGTATCTCCCCGAATTTGAGCTTCCTGAAGAGGGCGCCGGCAGAATCGCCGTCCACAACTTCCTTTCGCACACCTCTGGCATCCCGCCCCTTCCTTCGCTGGGGCTCTCCGCAGCCTCAGGCATACCCGTTGATGACGACGGAAACCTGCTCCAGACGGAGCCCCCGGCGTCTGATAAGGTGGTTATCAGAGACAACAAGGACCTCCTGAAGTTCATGGCGTCTCATAAGTTCAGCCTTCTGGGCGAACCGGGTGAGTACGTCAGTTACTCCAATGACTGCTTCTCCCTATTGGGCGAAGTCATCGAACGGATCACCCGCAAGAGCTACGAGGACTATCTCAGAGAGAACATCTGGGAACCCCTCGGGATGTCGGATACGTTCATAGGCCCGAAGGGCCTCAAGGATCATAAGGATATCCAGGGGCTCTACTCCCGAGATGAGGAAGGCAAGATACGCAAGGGGACGTGGAGACAGAAGAACGTGTATCTCTCGTCTGGCGCGGTGAAATCCAGCGTGAGCGACCTGCTGAAATACACCGCCATGTATCTCAACCACGGCAAGGTACGTACCGGGTTCAGGGACCAAGTGGCGTCACGGACCACAATCGGTCGCATGACTACTCCGTATTACCGGATTGCCCGGGGAAGCTACTATGCCTACGGCCTGTCGGTCAGGCCGGAGTACCAGCCCCGCGTGACTATCGTCCAGCACGGCGGCAACAGCCGGGGTGTCGCATCCTACATCGGGTTCCTACCCGAGAAGGACATCGGAATAGTCGTTCTCAGCAACCAATCGGGCTTCCCGGCCGCCAAAGTGTGGTTCGCGGCCGCCAACATGATCCTTGGACTTCGTGCAGAACACCAGATTTCGCGAGCACCCGCAGCAAAAGTATCGGCCGGGCATCTCAAGGCTATTGCGGGCAAGTTCATCTCGGGCGAAGGCGATGCCATCGAATTCCGCCTGCAAGGTGAGTCGTTGATCGCTGAGACCGATGGCAAGACTCATCCTGTCAGGATTACCGGCTTTGACTCGGTTGCTGTTGAGGACGGAGAAGATGAGATTCCGATAACCTTCTTCTTCGACGCTAAGGGGAAAGCGAAGTCACTCAGGCACGGACTGAGAATCGTACCCAGAGCACTGGAAGAATAGATATCTAGGGCCGCTCCGTTACCTGACTGCGGATGCGATTATCAACCCCAACAAACAAGAAAACCCGCTCTTCAGCGGGTCTTGCTCTCACGTTTATGCTCTTTGGTAGCCCCAAGGGGAATTGAACCCCTGTCTTCGCCGTGAGAGGGCGATGTCCTAGGCCTCTAGACGATAGGGCCACGCTTGGCTGGGGGAGAAGGATTCGAACCTCCGTGGGCAGATCCAGAGTCTGCTGGCTTACCACTAGCCGATCCCCCAACGCCGACAGCATTACCGATTATAGCATTGCCTGTTCAGGCAGGCAACACACCCGCGATATTTCCTATTTCCGCACCTATGCTGCGCTTTTCCCAGATCGCCTAACGCAGGCTTTTCCGGTACTTGATAAAATCGTGCGTCCTCCGGAATCCCACCGACGCGTATAGCGCGTAGGCTGCGGGATTGTCTGCCTCGGCCAGGGGTTCAACCACCGCTGTCACGATGCCCTGGTCCCTGAGTCTCCGCATCCCCTCGTAGACCTCGGGTCCACCGTCATCTCGTCCAGACTACCTCTTCGTACGGGCGCAGGTCCCTGGGGCCGCGCTCCTGATTGGGATAGCCGAGCGGGAACATGGCGACCGGCCGCAGGTTATAGGACAGATCCAGGGCCTTACGGGCTTCGGTCTCCTTGAATGCCCCGACCCAACAGGTGCCGAGCCCAAAAGATACCGCAGCCAGCATCATGTTTTCGATTGCGGCGGCGGTGTCCTGGAAGCAGTACAGCGTGCGGCCGCGGTCCTCGTAACGGGCACCAGCGACCTCGGGATCGGCGCAAACCACGACGACCACAGGGGCCTGGCCAAGAGCGGGCTGGTTCCCGGCTGCTGCCATGAGCAGGTCCTTCACCGCCTTGGTCTTCACGACCACGAACACCCACGGCTGTCGGTTGCCGGCGCTGGGCGCTAGGCGCCCACACTCCAGGATGGTCCGCAGAGTCTCCTCGGGTATCTCCTTATCGAGATACTGCCTGATGCTGCGCCTCTTCTGAATCGCCTCGATGACGTCCATCATTGTGAACCTCCCTGCGCTTCCAAACCCTTTTGCTCGATGTAGGACGCGGCAGTGTTGAGCCGGGACACGGCCTCGTCCTTGCCCAGGATATCCACTATCTCGAACAAGCCGGGTCCAACGGTCTTGCCCGTCAGGGCCAGCCGGGTCGGGTGAATGAGATCCCCGCCCTTCAGACCCTCGCTCTCGATGAGGTCACGGTAGGCTTTCTCCTCGTTCTCAAGGTTCCACTCGGCCACGGCGCCGAGGGCGGACGCGCCCTTGCGCAGCAAGCCGGAAATGCCGGGCTTGGTGAACAGCTTCCGAACAGCCGCCTCATCGTACGCGGATCCGTCGGACGTCAGTCCAAAGTAGAACCTGGACGACTCCACCAATTCGTCGATGGTCCGGCTTCTTTCCTGCAGCGAGACCACTGCCTTCTTGAGCCACTCGCCCCTGCCGCGGAGCTCATCCTCGGTCCCCAGTCCCGCCGGGACGGCAAACTTGAGGTACCACGCCAGCAGCTCATCCGCCGTGAGTTTCCGCATGTACTGGCCATTCATCCACGTCATCTTCTTGGTGTCGTAAACGGCGGGGGTTGACGCAACTCGGTCCAAACTGAATTCCTTGACCATCTCGTCCAGCGTCATGAGCTCCTTAGTGGCGTCGGAGGGCGTCCACCCCAAGAGGGCGATGTAGTTCAGGATGGCCTGGGGCAGGAAGCCCTTCTCCTGAAACTCCTCCACCGTCTGGGCCCCGTGCCTCTTCGAGAGTTTGGAGCGGTCCGGCGCGAGGATCATGGGCAGGTGCCCGAACTGCGGCATCGGGATGCCCAGCGCCTCGTATATCCATATCTGCTTGGGCGTATTGGACAAGTGCTCGTCTGCGCGGAGGACGTGGGTCAGGCCCATCTGCCAATCGTCGATCACGCAGGCGTAGTTATAGGTGGGGAAGCCATCGGACTTCATGATGACGAAGTCGGCTATCTCGTCGTTCTGGAAGGTGACGTCCCCATGGATGATGTCGTGGACCGTGGTTGACCCGGTCTCTGCGGTCCTCAGCCTCACAACGGGCTTTCTGCCCTCGGCCTCGAATGCCTGGACCTGCTCCGGCGAGAGACAACGGCAACGCCCGCTGTACCTGGGCGCCTTGTGCTCCGCCTGGGCCTTCTCCCTCTCCGCCGCCAGTTCCGCCGGAGTGCAATAGCATTTGTACGCCTTGCCGCCTGCTATCAGCTGGTCTGCGTATTTGCTGTATAGGACCTGCCTCTGCGACTGGTAGTAGGGACCCTTCGGACCGCCGACGATCGGACCCTCGTCCCACTGAAGGCCCAGGAACTTGAAGGCCTCCATCAACTTCTCGGCTGAATCCTTGATTGTCCGTTCGGTGTCGGTGTCCTCGATGCGAAGTATGAACGCCCCACCGTTACGCCTTGCGAACAGGAAATTGAACAGCGCTGTTCTGGCTCCTCCGATATGTAGGTAGCCGGTGGGGGACGGTGCAAACCTGACGCGGATATCTGACAAGCGGAACACCTCTTTCTGGCCAAAACCAACGTCTGGCAATTATATCATGCCTCGGCGTCACCCATATCGCCATGCAGGTATGTTCCGGTGACCATGTCTAGCAAAAACATTAGCCCGGCCGCGAATCGCGCGAACCGGGCTGCTTCTATGCTGAATAATCTGAAGCAGGATGTCTCTCGCAAGAGCTGCGCTCTTGCTTGCGACGCGGCAAAAGCGCCGCTATCGCTCTGCTTTTGCCTACCGGTTCGAAATCTCTTCCTCCGCCAAGAGCTGCTCCCAACGGCGGTCGATTTCCTTCTGGATATCTTCGAGCAAGCCCTCGTTCCCGGGGTTGAACAGGTGACGGAAGCGTCCTTGCACCTTCAGGAACTCGGTGACGGGCTTCTTCTCGCGAGGCTTGTAGGTCACGCGGGTCTTGCCGTTCTCGACCTCATAGAGAGGCCAGAAGCAGGTGTCGGCCGCGAGCCTGCACAACTCCACTGTATCCTTGGCATCGTATCTCCAACCTCTGGGGCACGGGGCCAAGGCGTTGATGAAGGCGGCGCCGTCAGCGGCAAACGCCTTCTCGGCCTTCTGGTACAGGTCGTTCCAGTGGGCGGGAGAGACCTGGGCAGCGTAAGGTATGTTGTGCGCCGCCATGATCCTGGTCAGGTCCTTCCTGTTCTGCTGCTTGCCAGTGGTGCTGACCTTGCCTACCGGGCTGGTAGTGGTGTCGGCTCCCATGGGGGTCGCCGACGACCTTTGGATGCCCGTGTTCATGTAGGCTTCGTTGTCGTAGCACACGTAGACCATCTTGTGATTGCGTTCCATGGCGCCGGATAGGCTCTGGAACCCGATGTCGTAGGTCCCGCCGTCGCCGCCGAATGCCACGAACTTGATCTCCTGGTCTTTGTCGATTTTGCCCTGCTTCTTCAGCGACCGGTAGGCAGTCTCGACTCCAGAGAGCGTGGCTGCCGCGTTTTCAAACGCGGTGTGGATCCACGGGGTGTTCCACGAAGTGTACGGGTAGACCGAGGTCGAGACCTCCAGACAGCCTGTCGCGTTGCCTATAACCACGGGGGCGTGGGCGGCGCGGACTATCTGCCTGACTACTATGGGTGCGCCGCACCCAGCGCATAGCCTGTGACCAGGCGCCAGCACTTCCGGTACAGCGGAGAGTTCCTTAAGGCTAGCCACTTGTATACCTCCTATACCCTGACGTCCAGGTGGCTCACGACCTGACCGACGCGGCCCTTCTCCAGGTCCTCGCTTAGGTCGGCGAATACCTTTTTGATCTCGCGCGTGGTGGTGTCGCGGCCACCGAGGCCGAAGATGTAACCTCTCATGAGCGGGCGCCTCTGTGCGCTGTAGAACGCTGCGCGCACCTCGGTGAAGACCGGGCCGCCCTGGTTCGAGAACGAATCGGCTCTGTCCATCACCGCGACCGCCTTGGCGCCACAGAGCGCTTTGACCAATTCCTCCGCCGGGAACGGGCGGATGACTCTGGGTTTCAGGAGGCCGACTTTCTCTCCATTGGCCCGCAGCTGGTCAACCACGGCCTTGGTGGTGCCGGCCGTCGAGGACAGGACCACTATCACGCGCTCAGCGTCCTCCATCTTGTACTCCTCAAAGAACGAGTATTTGCGGCCCGAGATCTTCTCGAACTCCCTGGCCACCTCAAGGATGACATCGGCTGCGCGCTCTGTCGCCTGGGATTGCTGGAACTTCAGCTCTGTGAAGTAGTCTGGCAACACCAGGGGCCCGTAGGTCGTCGGGTCATCCAGGTTGAGCAGGGGCTTGGCGGGCTTGTACTCGCCGACGAATTTCTTGACCACGTCATCGGGGAGAAGCTCCAGGTTGTCGACAGCATGGCTGGTGATGAAGCCATCGTAACAGACCATGACCGGCAGGAGCACCCTGGGGTCCTCGGCGATCCTTACGGCCTGGATCATGTTGTCGTAAGCTTCCTGAGCGTTCTCGCCGTAAATCTGGATCCAACCCGACGTAAGGACTCCCATCGTGTCGGAGTGGTCGCAGTGAATGTTCAAGGGAGCCGAAATCGCCCTGTTCACGACCGGCATGACTATAGGGAGCCGGTCGCCAGAGGCTATGTGCAGTATCTCGTACATGAGCGCGAGGCCCTGAGAAGACGTCGCAGTCATCGCCCGGCACCCGGCCGCTGAAGCGCCGACCGTAGCCGACATGGCGGAATGCTCGCTCTCGACAGTGACCATCTCGGTATCTACCAGGCCATCAGCAACAAACGAGGAGTAGTACTGAACGATATCGGTCTGGGGGGTAATGGGATAGGCCGCGATGACGTCCGGGTTTATCTGCTTCAAAGCGTTGGCCACGGCCTCGTTGCCCGTCATCCCCACGTACTTGGTTTTCGTCGCCACTTTTATGCCCTCCTAAAGAGATTGCCCTTTCCTACTCCTTGACCATTTGCAGGGCTTTCTCTTTCCTGGGGCACTCACGGGCACAGATCCCGCAGCCCTTGCAGTGGTCATAATCGATGCCGGTCATCTTGCCGCCCTCGACCTTAATGGAGGCGTCGGGGCAAAACACCCAGCACATAAGGCAGTGAACGCAGCCCTCCTGATGCCAGATGGGCCTCATGCTCCTCCACTCACCGGTCCTGTAGGCGACCGAATTGCCTTCCTGGGTTATGATCCCGCCCTCGGGGAGGTCCTTGTACCCTTTCCCTTTGCTCACGCCAGCTTCACCTCCTGGTAAGCGCGGCGCATGGCGTTCAAGTTGCCCTCAACTATAGCCTGCCTGCCGTGGAACTTCCGGCCGAGGTCTTCCTTCATCTGCTCGAGGAATGACTCGAACGGCAGGAACTCGTTGGCCTTTAGTAGAGCGCCGATCATTGGGGTATTGGGGATATCTCTTCCAATAGTAGCCACTGAGATGCCGCTGGCGTCCACTGTCGCGACTCTGGCCTTTGTCTTGATCCTGGTCTTGAGTTCGGCGGGGTCATCGGTTGTGTTGATTATGATAACGCCGTCGTCTTTCAGCCCTTCGGCAACGTCGACGGCTCCAATAAGTGACGGGTCTAGGACCATTACCACATCTGGGCTCTCGACGTTGGAGTGGATCGTGATCGGGTTGTCCCCGATGCGGTTGAACGCCAGGATCGGCGCACCCATTCGTTCGGGGCCGTACTCAGGAAAACCCTGAACGTACTTCCCAGCACTCAAAGCGGACTCAGCGAGCAGCGTTGATGCTGTCTTTGCGCCCTGTCCGCCTCGGGCGTGCCAGCGGATCTCGACTAGATTTGACACGAGCCCTTCCTCCTCAAAACATTGTGCTGCAAATGCTCTTGCACCTTCCGAACGCTTATCGTGAATACGTTAACATTCGACCATTCGTGCGTCAAGGAACGATAGCCTTACCTGCGATAACGCTGACGGCTTATGTAATGCGACATCTAGGAGGATCGGCAGCGCCGCTAACGAACCCATAACTAACGCCCTTAGAAGGAGGTCAGCGCCATGCACGACATAGTCTTCAAGCACGCAAGGGTGCTGGACGGCACCGGCGCTCCGTGGTTCAAGGCAGATGTCGCCGTCAAGGACGGTTTCATAGCCAAGATAGGAAAAGTCGAGGAAGAGGCCGGAAAAACCGTCGATGCGTCCGGCAAGTACGTTTCCCCCGGTTTCATCGACGCCCACTCCCACTCGGACCTGCCGCTTGTAGTAAACCCAACAGCCGACAGCAAGGTTATGCAGGGTGTGACGCTTGAGGTCATTGGCCAGTGCGGTTCCTCGGCCGCCCCGAGGAACATGGGGCTCAAAAAGCAGGATGACGAGACGGCGCGCGAAGCAGGCGGCGATGTGCCACAGTGGACGGACATGGCTTCGTACCTGGACGTGCTCGAATCCCAGGGCGTGAGCCTGAACGTGGTAGCACTCGTGGGTCACGGAGCGGTCCGGCGCCAGGTGATGGGGACCGAGAGGCGCGAGCCCACGCCCGAGGAACTGGAGTCAATGAAGGGACTGGTGGCCCAGTCCATGGAGCAGGGCGCTTTCGGATTCTCCACCGGACTAATCTACGTGCCCGGGACCTACTCCAAGACCGATGAAGTAATCGAGTTGGCCAAGGTGGCCTCGGGCTACGGCGGCGTCTACTTCACCCACATAAGAAACGAGAGCGGGCGACTCCTGGAGGCGCTAGGCGAGGCCATCCGAATAGGCACAGAGGCCGACATGCCTGTCCAGATCTCCCACTTCAAAGTGATGGGCCAGCCCAACTGGGGGATGGTCAAGCAGTCCATCGCCATGGTCGAGAAGGCGCGTGAAGACGGCCTGGACATCACCGCCGACCAGTATCCCTACATCGCGTCTTCCACAGGGCTCGGATCCTCGGTCCCGTCGTCCTCCTGGGCCGGCGGTCGCGGGGTCGAGCGGTTCAAGGACCCGGTGGAGCGCCAGAAGATCCTGGACGCCTTCAAGGCCAGGGGCAACTGGGACAAGATCCAAATCGCCTCCTTGAGCAACCCCGATGACCAGCAGTTCATCGGCAAGACCATTGAAGAAGCCGGCAAAATGCAGGGAATTCCGTCCGAGGAGGCGGCACTTGGGCTGCTCGAGACAAACCGCGGCATGGTCCAGATTATCAACTTCGCGATGTCCGAGGACGACGTCAGGATGGTCATGGTCCAGCCCTGGATAATGGCCGGATCCGACGGACGGGCCTTCAACGCCGCCACCCCCAAGGGACGGCCTCATCCCAGGTCGTACGGAACCTTCGTGAGGATCCTTGGCAGGTACGTCCGTGAATACAAGCTCCTGAAGCTGGAGGAAGCGGTGAGGAAGATGACCTCGCTTCCTGCGATGCGGCTCGGGCTGCAGGACCGCGGCATTCTGAGGGAAGGGATGCGGGCCGACCTCGTCATGTTCGACGCGGACACCGTGGTGGACAACGCCACCTTCACCGCGCCGCACCAGTACCCATCGGGCATCGACTACGTACTGGTCAACGGCCAGGTCGTGGTGGAGCAAGGCAAACACAATGGCGAGCGGGCGGGGCTGGTGCTGAGACATAGACAATAAGGCAAGTCCGCGAGCGACACGCGCGGTATAGCGAAATGGCATTCGATTTCATATTGTTGAGCCACGATGAGTGTGAAGCCCCCTGTTTTTCGGGGGCTTCTTCGCTACTAATCCGGTTGGAATCCCTAGCCTACGCCTTGGGATTCGCCAGGTTCTTCAAGACGTTCAGCAGGTCCACCGGAATGGGGAACACGATGGTGGAGTTCTGCTCGGTCGCGATCTCCGACAGTGTTTGGAGATACCGCAATTGCATCGTGAAGGGTTGAGTGGCCATCACGCCTGCGGCCTCGGCAAGTTTGGCCGACGCCTGCATCTCGCCCTCGGCGGAGATGATCTTCGCCCGCCGCTCCCTCTCAGCCTCAGCCTGCCTTGCCATGGCCCTCTTCATTGAATCAGGCATCTCGATGGACTTGACCTCAACCATCGTCACCTTTAGCCCCCACGGATCGGTGGCTTCGTCGAGCAATGTCCTCAGGAGCTGGTTCAGTTCCTGGCGCTGGCTCAGGATCTCATCCAGCTCATGCTGGCCGAGAATGGACCGAAGCGTGGTCATGCCCAGTGTAGCAGTACTTGATACGTAGTTGACGACCTTGGTCGCCGCCAACACCGGGTCGCTCACGTTGAAGTAGACAACCGCATCCACCATGACCGGGATGTTGTCCTTCGTGATGACCTCTTGCTTAGGTACGTCGATGGTCACCGTTCGGGTATCGATGACCCTCACGGTGTCGACCCCCACGGGGATGAGAAAGCTGAAGCCCGGTTCCATCACCCCTCGCAGCTGTCCCAGCCTCAGGATCACGCCGCGGGAGTACACGGGGACCACCCTGCACCCGGTCGCAAGGATTATGAAGAGGAGAGCCGCAAGTCCGATCCCGGCTGTGCCCCTGACCAGATACGATACCACCAGGAACGCGACGCCGATGGTCGCCACGACTCCCGCGCCGGCGTTGTCCTTCCTCGAGAGCATGACCAGAACGGCCACCACGAGAAATGCCGCCGCCAAAGCCGCTGTCACGTAATAGATAGCCGGATCCACAAACACGGGTAACGCCTCCTTCAATATCTCATGACTCAACCGTTGCCTAACGGTTCCATCACGGTTCGTAGAAGAACTTAGCCAGTGCGGGCGGGTCGACGAACTGCCATTGCCCGGAAATACCACATGCCTTGGCAGCCACCTCGAAGTTCAGGATGGCGATCCCGCCCTCAAGGTGGCGGATGGGGTCCGCCGGCGACCCTTCCTTGTCGACCGAGATTGTGACTCCCTCGTCGTCGACCACGAACCGCCAAGGCTGACGCGGAGATCATCATCCCTATGCCCCGGGCGTTCCAAACGCCATACGGGTTGTGGGGGTTGGTCCTGCTGTCGGTCCCGATCGCGATGACGGCAACCACGGCCTCCCCGCTCTTCAGCCCTGACCATCGTTCATTCAGGATACCTCCTGTTCTTTGCCCAAATGCGCAGCCGGTATCCAGTCCTTCTGAATGTGAATACGCAGGACTACTTCTACGGTTGGGGGAATCTTCCTCTTGGGGGTAGCCAACATCTGGAAACGATTGTCTTCGCACTGGAGAGCTGCATTGGACGAAGCCTGGGAGGCATACAAAGCCGGCTCAGTCCCCATAGGGGCAGTGATCGTTGACGCTGAAGGCCGCATCCTCACGCGCGGCCACAGTCGCCGGTTCGAGTCGACCGGAGAGCCGGGGACGGTCTTCGGTAACCCTCTGGCCCACGCCGAACTAAACGCGCTGCTTGCGCTGGACTACGCCAAAGCCGAGCCGCGGGAGTGCATCCTCTACACCACAGTGGAGCCCTGCCCGCTTTGCATGGGCGCGGCATACATGGCGGGGATCCGGCGGATCCTGTACGCGTCCCACGACCCCTGGGCCGGGAGCGCCAACATGCTGGGAGCCACGCCATACCTCTCGATGAAGCCCGTGAAATGCCCGGACCCCGACGACCCGGAACTCGAGGAGGCGATGATAGCCCTGAACGTCGAGTTCTTCTGCCAGGGCACCATGAGGCGCAATGACGACCTGATTGACGCCCTGAGGGCAATATCGCCGCGCGCAACCGCGCACGGACAGAAGCTGTTCGCGAGCGGGGCGCTCAGGGAGGCGGCGCGGGCGGGGATGCCGATGGAGGAAGCGTTAGACCTCCTTACCCCGGCGGAAGGATGAAACGGGCCTTTCTGCGGGCGTTCATCGCCTCGTTGTTCAACTGCAAAGCTATAAACACACGTACGCGGGTACGCCGCTACCTTTTCCTTGCATTCTTCCTTTTGACCTCCGTGGTGGGTAGCATCTACCGTGCCTGTGCATGGGACCGTGGCCTTCGGGATTTGGGCTTGGCGGACGCCTGGTCCAACATCTGGGCGGTTCCAACGTCCACCTTCTGGTGGACCGGCTTCTTCGGCAGTGAAGACGAGAGAACGGTTCCCCTCATTGCGGGGTCGACTATAGGCTTCATCGTCTATGAGTTGATGCAGGTGACCGGTTTCATTGGACTTGGTTCGACTGGAAGGACATCATCGGTACCTTTGTGGGCGTCCCAATAGCGCTAGCCACGCACCGGTGGGTGGAGCGCCGGTTTCCCGGGCCCGTCTAGCTCTGGACTCCCTTGATTGCGAGGACTTCTCGGGCCAAAGTGCGGTCCCCAGTGCAGTTGATCATCCGCGGCGCATCAAGGAACTGAAGGTTGAAGCCAAGTTCGCCGTAGAGTGCAACTATCCTAGGCGTGGCTTGGTTCGATGCCACCACTGGCCCGGGGTGCTTAACGAGCCAGTGAGCAAGCCTGACCTGGTCCTCCCAAGCAAAGCCACCCTGCGAATACTGGGTGAACACGACGTCATAGGGGGGATCCGCGTAGATGAAGTCTTCGTCAAGAACGGATACGTCCTCGAAGTCCCCGCACGCGAAATCCCACTCCGAAAACATGCTCTTGTACGCACTAAAGTCAATCGTGTAGTTGATTGTCTTGTACCGCCCAAATGGGACGTTGAACTGCCCGCTCTTGTTGAACCGGCAAAGGCCGTTGTATCCAGTTCGGTTTAGGTAGTAGAACAGGCCCGCTGACTCCCGGCTATCCGCCAGCCCTGAGCGTATCAGTTCATTAAACCTGGCTCTGTGTGCGTAGTACAGCGCCCTATCGTTGCACATCTCAATATCTATCTGCAGCCCCGCGCGAAGCCACTTCAGAAAGTTCATCAGATGGGGGTTGACGTCGTTCAGCAGTGCGCGCCGAGGGGTAAGACCCAAGGCAACGGCTAAGCCACCACAAAACGGCTCGACCAATCTCGTGCAATTATGCTGAGCCCAGATTGGAATCAGATGAGGCAGCAACCAGCGTTTGCCCCCTGCCCACTTCAGGGGAGGGCGTAGCCGAATTGGGGTATCTTGAATCTCCGCTCGGACTTTGGCCAGTGCCATGACTACCCCCTGCATTCATGCCCTGTGAGGGTGATTCTGCTGTCATAAGCACTAATCCTGCGAAGCGCCTCTGCTTGCTTTTTCGACCACATCCCCCGGAGGCAGTCCCCTTTTGGTACACTCACAACGAGGCGATGACGTGAAGCCAGCTAATGATAGAGACTACGTGCGGAGCCAATATCGCGATGCGGGGAACCTCGGCGCAAGACAACGGTTTCACCACCTCTACAGCACAAACAAGCAGAACTGGTCGTCATGGGTCTTCTCCCAGGTAGATCTCCCAGAACCCGCAACCGTTCTCGAACTCGGGTGCGGCAACGGGGGGCTGTGGCTGGAGAACGTGGAGAGGGTCAGTCATTCATTGGAAGTCACGCTCACGGACGTCTCGCCGGGGCTGCTCCAAGAGGCCCGCAGGAACCTCACGGGGTGCGGCCTCAACTTGAGGTTTGAGGTAGTTGACGCCGCCCGGATTCCTTATGACGCCGGGAGTTTCGACGTCGTCCTCGCCAATCACCTGCTGTACCACCTGGGAGACATCAACTCCGCCTTAGCCGGTATTTGCCGGGTACTGAGACCGGCGGGGTTCTTCTACGCATCCACCGTTGGCTTGGGCAATATGTCGGAGCTTCAAGATCTCATCAGGAGGTCTGGATGGAAAGTGGATCTGGACATCTCGTCCGCCTCCAGGGCTTTTGGACTGGAAAACGGCGCCGGAATCCTCAAACGCCATTTCAGGCAGGTGGATCTCCTGCAATACCCGGATTCCCTACAGGTGCCTACTGCGGAAGCTGTGGTGGAATACGTTTCATCGCTCTATCCATCCGAGACGGTGCCTGGTGAGCTTCGAAATCTGCTGCAAGACGAGCTTGATGCGAAAGGCATCATTCATATCACCAAGAGCCTGGGAATGTTCCGCTGCAAGGAACCTTACGCGTCAGCGCGATGAGTTACGAGAGTTTACCGGGGAGATGAATGGAGCCAGAGAAGGGGCTCGAACCCTTGGCCTGAACTAGGAGTGTCCCTACCGCCTGCAGGTTGCCGACCGTCACTGGGACGTGTCGATCCCCAGGAGATCCACCATGAGTGCAAGCATTCGATCTACTGCATCCTGAGTCAGGCAGCCTATTGGCCTTTCCGACAGCTCAACCTTGACGAAGGGTTGAACAAGGTTCATCTTCAGTAGACTATCGCTCCGAACGCCGTCCTTGTCAGCAAACAGCTCCAGATCAGAAGAATGCTTGTAGTCTATCCTCGTGGTCAGTGGAGCCGCAATAACCAGAGGGTAAAGAGGATCGCGGTTCAAGGGATGATTATACAAGATGACGACTGGGCGTTCGACATGATACTCCCTTGGCATGTCGGGCATGCTGATCTTCTTGTCGTCAGCTAGGTAGATTTCCCCTTGTTTGTAGTCCCTGGTTGCCCACTTCTGGGCTCGAAACTGCTGTCCGAAAGACACTGCGAAGCTCGCCTCCGGAAAGGCTCCGTCTCTTTGAATAGTTCCAAGTCATACCCGGCAAGCTGCTCAACTGTCCCACGAGAGCTGACGTCAAGTCTATCTTTGGCCTTGAGAATCGCACTTAGAGGCCTCTTGCTTCGGTCTGCCAACGTCTTTGACATGTCTAGCGGCCTCCCGTCCAATCGAATGCCCAATTGCTGTTCTTCCTTCAGTATCGCCCGCATCGGCGCAGTATTGTAGGCCGCGCCCTTGAGGCTATTGAGATCCATATCTTTGTACCGCACAACGATGCTTTCTATGATGGCGCGCTCGGGCTCTGTAATGGGCGCTTCGCCTAGGAGAACAGAAGAGTAGGTGAACATAAATCCGTTCAGCAATGGGATCTCTTGTCGGCACGCCATTCCCTTCTGAACAAGTCCCTCCAATTCACCAACAACCTCGCTCGCGTACGGACCATAGTAATATCGTAGGAAACACGCGCTTGTCATGGCAGTGCCAGTGAGTAGAGTTGACTCGACATCTACTAGATACGTGAGCTTGACGATCTGAGTGCGACCGAGACTGCGCCCTGCTGAGGACATGATATGCATCAGGACTGCATCTAGGTTAGCCATCAACGGTCCCCCCAGCGCCTCTCCAGGTTGCTTCCACGAGTGGTAATACTCCAGAGACCGAGCGGTTCCTTCATAGTATGCCACAAAGGGGTGTTCTCAGCGGTACGAGCAGGGAAATCAATGGAGCCAGCGAAGGGGCTCGAACCCTTGGCCTGCGGTTTACGAAACCGCTGCTCTACCGCTGAGCTACGCTGGCCCGCATAAAAAAAGCAACTGGAGCGGGAGACGGGGCTCGAACCCGCGGCCTTCGGCTTGGGAAGCCGACGTTCTACCACTAAACTACTCCCGCTCGCTGCATGCATATTATAACCTCGGGGTTCCGGCGATTGCAAGCGCACGCGCGATTGACCGGTGGCACAAAGATGCACATTGAGCAGGCATGCTGCCGAGTTCTAGATCCGGGTGGCGATTCGCCCCCAGGTCGTAGTCTGCCGCACGCCCACGGCGTATTTCCCCCAGCAATCGGCACAGAGGTAGACATTAGGGATGATCTCCCGGACATTGGCCGTGCTTCCACAGGAACGGCACCGCTTGAGCGAACAACATGGACTCACCAGAAGGCCGCCATTGTCTTCGGCCACAACCAGGCGCTTGCCCGGCTCCCACCCTAAGGCCTTTCGAAGCGTTGCAGGAACGATGATCTTCCCACCCGCCCCGAGGTAGCACTCGGCAGAGGGGTCTCGCGGAGCGTCTGAGCCGGAAGGATCGGGGCGGGCGTCAGACGCGTGTGTCGCTTCCTCGCTGCCCGAACTCTCCGCAGGAGGACCCGTCAGGACGAGTATCTGCCCGGCCACTGTCGCCAGAAGGCGCGTCCCCTCGACCCATCCCGCGGACTCTCGCAGGCGTGCAGGCAGGGTGAAGCGCCAACCCCCGGTCAGGGTGGACATGAACTCTCTTGACGCAGGCATCGCTGCCGCCACCTGGCTCACCTCTGATAGCTCCGGATGGCCGCGCGGCTCAATGACTCGCGGCAGCGCTGGCACAAATATACGTTGGCGATGGTCTGGCGGACGTCCCATTCGGACCCGCACGACTGGCACCGGACCTGGGCCTCGCCCGGGGTGACGCTTACCTGGTCCCCAACCACCGCCAGAGACAGGATCTGACCGTGGTACAATGACGCTTCCTCCCTGATCCTGGGCGGGATCACAATCTTGCCAAGAGAACCCATCCGCGTGACATCGGGGCAGGTCGGGCAGTTGGTCGGACTCTTCACCACCATGTTGATACCGTCCCAGCTGACGCAGACCGGCGTGCCCTTGTCCCACCCAAGGCTCTCGCGCATCGTCTTGGGTATGGTTAGGCGCCAGCCCGAGTCGATGAACCTCTCTTTGCGCTCTTCCCCGGCCGGTTCCATAGGCATTCGCCCCGCTTTCATTGCTGCACTGCGCCAGCGTTTACTTCCCGATTACCTTGACGCCGTCCATGTAGGGGACGAGGGCGTCCGGGATCGAAACGGTCCCATCTTCATTCTGATAGTACTCGATGATGGTCGCCCAGGTCCTTCCCACCGCCACGCCGGACCCGTTTAGCGTGTGGACCAGTTCGGGCTTGGACTTCTGGTCTCTCTTAAACCGGATGGACGCCCGCCTCGCCTGGAAATCCTCGAAGTTGGAGCAGGACGAAATCTCTTTGTAGGAGTCGTAGCTGGGCAGCCACACCTCCAGGTCGTACGTCTTGGCTGATGAGAACCCCATGTCGCCGCTGGAAAGGACCACGCGCCTATAGGGAAGCCCAAGCCTTTCAAGGACTTCTTCGGCATCGTCTGTCAGTTGCTCCAGGGCGTCGTAGGACGTCTCGGGCAGGCTGTACTGCACCAGTTCCACCTTATTGAACTGGTGGACGCGGATCACGCCTCGGGTGTCCTTGCCGGCTGACCCCGCCTCCAGGCGGAAGCAGGGGCTGTAGGCGACGTATTTGGTCGGCAGCGCCTCCACCGGTAGAATTTCATCGCGGTGGATATTGGTCACGGGGACCTCGGCTGTCGGGATGAGGTACATCTCCTGGTCCTGGATCTTGAACATGTCGTCTTTGAATTTGGGTAGCTGCCCGGTGCCAAACATGGACTTGTCGTTCACCAAAAAGGGCGGGAGTATCTCAGTGTAGCCCTGCTCCCTCGTATGTACGTCAAGGAAGAACTGGATGATGGCTCTCTCCAGTTTGGCACCCTGCCCTTTCAGCATGGGGAAGCGCGAGCCGGATATCTTGGCGGCGCGCTCCATGTCGAGGATGTCCAGCTTGGCGCCTATCTCCCAGTGGGGTTTGGGCTCGAACCCGAACTTCCTCACTTCGCCCCAGCACTTGACCTCGACGTTGGAATCGCTGTCGGGGCCAACAGGGACCGATGAGTGCGGGATGTTGGGGATGACAGTTAGTAGTTTGAACAGTTGCTCGTCACTTTCGGTGAGAGATGCCTCGAGCCGCGCGATGCTATCAGCCACCTTGGCGCCTTCGGCCACGTCGGAAGCCGTGTCCTTGCCATCGCGCTTTGCCTTGGCTATCTTGCCGGCGATCTGGTTCCTCTTGGCCCGGAGCGCCTCCACTTCTGCTCTGGCTTTGCGGACTTCCTCGTCCAGAGCCAGTACAGGCGCTATGTCAAGGTCGCTTCGCCGGTTGCGCAACGCCGTCCTCACGGCTTCCGGATCTTGCCGGATCAACCTGAGGTCAAGCACGGAAATCATCCCCCAGCACAAGTTTTGGTAAGTTTTCCCCGATGGGAGGCAGAATCACGCCTCTCTCGGTGATTATAGCCGATATGAGGTGGGCGGGAGTAAGGTCGAATGCGGGGTTGAAGGCCTTCGCGCCCTCCGGAGCCACGCCGGTCCCCCTAAAGGACAGGACTTCGGATTCGGCGCGCATCTCCACCGGAATGCCTGACATATCGGGGATAGATAGGTCAAACGTGGACGTGGGCGCCGCGACATAGAACGGTATCCCGTGGAGATGCGCGAGGCAGGCCAACGTATAGGTCCCGATCTTGTTGGCCACATCGCCATTCCGTGCGATGCGGTCCGCCCCGACTATGATGCAGTCCACGCCACCTTTTGAGATCAGATAGCCGGCGGCGCAGTCCACCAACACGGTGACGGGGATGCCGTCCTGCAGGAGCTCCCAGGCTGTAAGGCGGGCGCCCTGCAGGTAGGGACGAGTCTCGTCGGCGTACACCATGATGACCTTCCCCTGCCGCCACGCGCTGCGGATCACGCCGAGGGCGGTGCCGTAGCCTCCGGTTGCCAACGCGCCAGCGTTGCAGTGGGTGAGCACGCGAAAGCCTTCACTGAAGAGCGCCGCGCCGTGCTCGCCCATCCGGCGGTTCATCGCGATGTCTTCGATCTCGATGGCGCGGGCCTCGGCTTCAGCGGCGCGTGCTGCTTCGGCTACGCTCGCGGAGCGGGTAGCGCTGGATGGGCTAGCGCCTTCGGCTGTTGTATGCAAGGCCTTGCTAAGCACCCGGTCAACCGCCCACTTCAGGTTCACGGCAGTGGGTCTCGCGGAGGTCAGCACGGAAGCAGCTTCGCACAGCAGCGATTCAGCGACTTGACGCGGCATGGACCGATCGGGGGTTGCGCTAGCCCCGGCATCGGCGGCGCTCGCGCTAGCCCTGGCCCCAGCCTCGGTGGCAAGCGCCTCGCGGGCGGCCGCGGCGATCCCGTACCCACCCGCAATGCCTATAGCAGGCGCTCCTCGGACGACCATGTCGCGGATAGCGTCTGCTATTTCCCGGAAATCCGCGCAACGAACGTACTCCACGGCCTCTGGAAGGCGCCTCTGATCGAGGAGGATCAGCGTTCCGTCCTCCCACTTAACAGCCTGAACCAATCCTCTCACCTCCGAGCCAAACCTCCCGCCCTTGCGCGATGTCTAGGCTATAGCTGCGTGTTACGGCTTCGCTCTGCGAAGGTTCTCCTCGCACGAACATCCTCTGTCATTTGGGAGTGCGCCGATGATCTTCTTGATGAGGTCCTTCAGGATCTGGTTGTGCTCGGAGAAGACGCGAACAACCTCGTCCTGGGTCACCGCGGCGACATCCACGTTGCCCGCCAGGCCGGCGTCGTAGTCGGTGAGGAGTGACACGTTGAGATAGCACATCCCCAGTTCCTTGGCCAAAATGGCCTCCGGGTAGCCGGTCATGTTGATGACCTTCCACCCTAGAGAGGAGAACCACCTGGACTCGGCCTTCGACGAAAACCGGGGTCCCTGGATGATCACCATGGTCCCTTCAGGGTGGTACCGAACCCCTAGGTCCTTGGCAGCCCGGATCGCGACGACTCTCATTGCCGGGCAATATGGGTCGGCGGAACTGATATGTACGACGGCCGGGCCGTCGTAAAAGGTGTCTTTCCTGCCGGTGGTCCGGTCCACGAACTGGTCGCAGATGACGAAGTCTCCGGGCCTTGCCTCAGGCTGCAGGCTCCCGGCGGCGCATGGCCCGATCACCCTGTTGACTCCCAGCTCGTGCAGCGCCCAGATGTTTGCCCTGTAGTTGACCATGTGGGGTGGGAACTGGTGGTGCCTGCCGTGCCTGGGCAGGAAGGCGACCTTCCTCCCCGCCAGGCTCCCAAGCGAGATGAGGTCGCTGGGCGCGCCAAACGGAGTGTCCACTTTCACCTCAATTACATCGTCCAGGAAATGATAGAAGCCAGTCCCGCCGATGACAGCGATGTCGGCTCTCTTCTCCATCTCTACGCCGCGTACGCGGCTTCCCTCCCATCGTTAACCCGCTCCAACGGGTCCCGGTCTCAGTATGGGACCAGAACGGTCACGTCACCCATCGGGAAATGGGCGCCGTCCCGGGTCACTAAGGTAGCTTTAGCCTCTGCTGCGGTTGCAGCGATGAGAGCGTCCGGCATCCCGATACCGTGACTCTGGCGCCACTTGCGCAGGTACAACCCCGCACGCTCCGCGACTCTCTCATCGACGGGGATGGCTCTTATCATGGACAGGAGGCGGCGAACAGCCTCGACCGAGGGATCGGACTTGGCCCCGGCAAGAAGCTCCGCTGTGGTGATCACCGAGTACGACAGACTCACGTCGTAACGGGAGGCCATACTCGCCAACCACACTCGCGCCGGCTCATGCCCTCTCAGGTTATCGACGAGCACACAGGTATCAAGGACCAGGAGTCGCCGGTCGGAATCCCTAGCATGGTCAACCCTGCTGCTTGCCATGTTTGCTGTCCTCCCACATTGACCTGAGCTCTCTTTGGAGGGCCACGCCGTCTTTCTCCTTCCACTCGACCACGGCCCCGAAGGTCTCCTTGATCACTGTGAGCAGCTGGTCCGGCTCACTGGCGAGCAGATACTGAGCTACCGCATCTCGCACCACGTCGGCCATCGGAACCGACTTGGCGCGTGCGATGGCTTCCAAGCGGGCCTTTTGTTCTGCCGCGAGGTAGATTTGCGTTCTCTCCACGAGCGCCACCTCCGAATGCTGTATACACCAGGAGTATACATTATCTAGACGTCAAGCGTCATGGTATCCGCAAATCTCGCCTGAAGCAAAACAGCAACAGGAGCCGGCGCAACGTTCACGCCGGCCCCTGCCGTTGTCCCAAAATGTGGTCCGGTGCCTAGTTACTCTTCCCTGGCCGATAGGCTTGCCGCCACCAGCCGGTCTTCGGCTTCGACCTTCATAAGCCTCACGCCCAGCGTAGCGCGGTGCGCGTGTTTGACTTGGTCTAGACTGGTCCGTATGGCGACACCCTCAGCGGTTATGAAGAGCACCTCATCGGCGGGCCAGACGACGCGCATCACAGCGAGGGGCCCGCTCTTCTCGCTGACCTTGAGAGCGATCACGCCGCCTCCTCCCCGCCTGTGGAGTGGGAACTCCTCAACCGGGGTGAGTTTGCCGTATCCGAAGACGCTGACCAGAAGCACCATGCCTCCGGGAAACGCGCTGTCAGCACCGACGATGTAGTCGTCCCTACTGAGGCGCATGCCCTTGACGCCTGCGGTGTCCCTGCCCATGGGACGGACGTCCCCAACCTTGAACCGCAGAGCCTTGCCCTTGGCGGTCGCCAGGAGGACCTCGTCATCGTCAACAACAAAACGCGCCTGGATAAGTGAGTCATTGGGACGCAACCTGACGGCCCTGAGCCCGGACTTGCGGTAGGAAGCGAATTCGGATAGGGACGTCCTCTTGCACACGCCCTTCTTGGTTATGAAGAGGAGGTCGCCCTCGGACTCGGCGTCGACCGGGATGAGGTCGGTGACCCGCTCGTCTTCGGCCAGCGAGACCAGCCGGGAGACCAGGAATCCCTTGCCCTGCTTACTGGCTTCCGGTATGTCATATACCTTTAACCAGAATGCTTTGCCCTGGGTCGTAAACAGGAGGAGAGACTCGCGAGTAGTGGCGATGACCACTTTCTCGAGCCAGTCTTCTTCCCTGGTCTGGATGGCCGTGGCACCCATGCCGCCGCGCCGCTGGCTGCGGTACACGGTAAGGGGCATCCTCTTTATGTAGCCCATTCGGGTGAGGAGGACCGTGACTTCCTCCTCGATTATGAGCTCTTCATCCCTGATCTCCTCGATCTGGGCCACGATGCGGGTGCGCCGCTCATCGGCGTAGGCCTTCTTCACGTCAAGGAGCTCTTTCTTCACTATCCCCATGACCATACGCTCAGATGCCAGGACCGCGCGCAGGTACTCGATCTCCTTCAGGAGCTGCTGACGCTCGGCAACGATCTTGTCTCCCTCAAGGCGGGTCAATCGCTCCAGCCTCATCTCGAGGATGGCGTCTGCCTGCATTTTGTCGAGGCCGAAGTTCTCTATGAGGCCCTTCTCAGCTTCGCTCTTGTCCGCCGAAGCCCGGATCAGAGCTATCACCGCGTCCAAGTTGTCCAGCGCTATGACCAACCCGGCAAGGATGTGGGCCCGCTCCTCCGCTTTGCGGAGCTCGTACTGGGTCCTCCTCACCACAACGTTCTTGCGATGCATGACGTAGTACCACAGCATGGACCTAAGGTCGAGGATCTGGGGCCGGTTGTCGACTAGCGCCAGCATTATGCCGCCGAAACTGGTTTGCAGGGCGGTATGTTTGAAAAGTTGGTTCAGGACGACCTCGGGCTCGACGTCGCGCCTGACCTCGATGATTACCCGCAGGCCTTCCTTTTTGTCGCTTTCGTCCCGCAGGTCGGTGATGCCTTGGACTTTTTTGTCCCTGACCAGGGCAGCGATGTTCTCTATTAGCTTGGCCTTGTTGACCTGATAGGGGAGCTCGTCAATGATAATGGCCTGCTTGCCGCTCTTTTCCTTCTCGATCCGGCTCTTGGCCCGCATCGTCAGAATACCGCGGCCGGTGGTGTACAAGGACTTTATGGCTTCAGACCCGATTATGAGGGCGCCGGTCGGGAAGTCGGGGCCCTTAATATGCTGCATTAGGTCCTCGGGCGTCATCTCCGGTTTGTCGATGAGCGCCACGGCGGCGTCCACTACCTCGCCCATGTTGTGGGGAGGGATGTTTGTGGCCATCCCGACGGCGATGCCCGACGACCCGTTGACCAATAGGTTGGGTATGCGCGACGGCAGCACGATCGGTTCCTTCAGGGTGTCATCAAAGTTGGGACGCCAGTCTACGGTCTCTTTGTCGAGGTCGGCCAGCAGTTCCTCTGAAGCCGACGTCAGTCTGGCCTCGGTGTAACGCTGGGCGGCGGCCGGGTCGCCGTCGACGGAGCCGAAGTTACCGTGCCCGTCGACCAGGGGGTACCGCATGGTAAACGGCTGAGCCAGCCTGACTATGGCGTCGTATATGGACTCTCCGTGGGGATGGTACTTGCCCATGGTCTCGCCGACGATCCTGGCGGACTTCTTATGGGGCTTGTCGTGCCGGAGCGCCAAGTCGTCCATGGCGTAGACGATCCTGCGCTGGACAGGCTTTAGGCCATCCCTCACGTCAGGGAGCGCCCGGGAGACGATGACGCTCATGGAATAGTCCATATATGAGCGTCTCATCTCGTCTTCTATTGGAGTTGGGACAACTCTCGGGGTGTCGTCTGGCATGTGCGGCCTCCTACGCTATCGTGTCAAGGTTTTTGACCAGGTGGGCGTTCTGCTCGATGAACAATCGTCTTGGCTCGACCTTGTCGCCCATGAGTACGGTGAACACTTCGTCGGCCACCATGGCGTCCTGGATCTTCACCTGGCGCATGGTCCGGGTTTCCGGATCCATCGTTGTTTCCCAGAGCTGCTGGTAGTCCATCTCGCCCAAGCCCTTGTATCGCTGGAGGGTGGTACCCTCCCTGCCGTGCTGCTTGAACCACTGCTCAAGCTCCTCGTCGGAACGCAGATACTTCTCTGACTTGCCCCTCTTCACCATGTACAGCGGAGGTTCGGCTATGTAAAGGAACCCGTTCTCAATGAGGTCCGGCATGTACCGGAAGAAGAAGGTAAGCAAGAGAGTCCTGATATGGCTGCCGTCGACGTCGGCGTCAGTCATGATGACTATCTTGTGGTATCTGGCTTTGGAGAGGTCGAAGTCTTCGCTGATCCCTGTGCCGATGGCGGTTATGAGAGACCGGATTTCTTCGTGGGCCAGCGCTTTGTCCAACCTGGCCTTCTCCACGTTCAGGATCTTGCCGCGCAGCGGCAGGATCGCCTGGAAATGCCTGTCCCTGCCCTGCTTGGCGGAGCCGCCGGCGGAGTCGCCCTCAACTAAAAATATCTCGGCTTCCCTGGGGTCGCGAGTGCTGCAGTCGGTGAGCTTGCCGGGCAGCGCAGTCACTTCAAGCGCGCTCTTGCGCTTGGTGAGATCTCTAGCCTGCCGGGCCGCTTCTCTTGCCCTCGCCGCCACGATTGCCTTTAGGGCGATTGTCTTGGCCAGAGAAATGTTCTTATCGAAGTAATCGAGCAGGATCTCGGCGACCGCCGCGGCCACCACGCCGGCTACTTCCGAGTTGCCGAGCTTGGTCTTTGTCTGCCCCTCAAACTGGGGATCTCTTACCTTCACGTGAAGCACGGCCACGATGCCTTCGCGGATGTCTTCGCCCGACAGGTTGCCGTCCCCGTTCTTGAGCGCCCCGGTCTGCCTGCCCATGTCGTTCATGACCCTGGTCAAGGCGGTGCGGAAGCCCTGCTCGTGAGTGCCGCCTTCGACTGTGCGGATTGTGTTGCAGAACGACAGGACGTTCTCGGAGTAACCGTCGTTGTACTGGAAAGCGAACTCCACGTCGATATCGTTTTTGCTTGTGGCGCCGTAGATTGGGTCTTTGTGCAGGATGTCCTTGTTCTTGTTAAGGGCCCGTACGTATTCCACGATGCCGCCCTCAAATGTGTACTCAACGTGCTTGTCCGCGCGCTCGTCGATGAGGTCGATCTCAAGCCCCCGGTTGAGGTAAGCCAGCTCCCGGAAGCGTTGCGACACGGTATCGTAGTCGAAATCCATGGTCTCGAAGATGGTGGAGTCGGGTTTGAAGAGGACCGTGGTACCGGTGTCGCCGGTCTTCCCTGTCTTCTTAAGCGGGACGGTCGTCACGCCGCGCTCGAACTTGATGAAGTAGACTCCGCCGTTGATCTTGACGGTGACCTCGAGAAACTCTGAAAGCGCGTTGACCGCGGAGACTCCTACTCCGTGGAGGCCTCCGGAGACCCTGTAGGCCCCGTTGCCGAATTTGGACCCCGCGTGCAGTCTGGTTAAGGCCACCTCGACCGCGGGGATTCCCAGTTGGGATTGTATGTCTACGGGTATGCCGCGCCCGTTGTCAACGACCGAGGCGGACCCATCTTGGTGCAATGTCACGATTATCCGGCTGCAGTAGCCGTTGAGCGCCTCGTCGACGCTGTTGTCGACTACCTCGTAAAGGCAATGATGAAGACCCTGGATGGCTGTGGTCCCGATGTACATGCCAGGACGGCGCCTGACGGCTTCCAATCCTTCAAGAACCTTTATTTGTTCCGCGCCATACTCCAGTTTCTCTTCGCCTTCCTTCAAGACCAGACCTCCCCAAACGTCATCTTAACATACCATCGCTCGGAGGCGAAACTATGTTCGAGTCGAACCGCTTCCTGAGCGTGGCAGCGGATACCGGGGTCAGATAAAGACTGTGTTCGGTCACGACGAGCGACTGCGGCGGGTCTTTGGCTTCCACCAGAAACCCGTGGGCTCTGGCGTAGCTGACCATCTCCCGATTCTCAGAGGAGTCCTTCCCGCTAGCCCAGTCGAGGACCATCACGACCTCCGAAACGTTCACGATCGTCCCGGGGCCCACTAGGATCCATCCGCCTACGGGAAGTCACCCCTTCCTGGCGAGCGCAGCGTACCGGCGCCCTACAGCCGTCTCCACCTCTTCCGGCCTCATTGACTCGAAGGGCAGGAGCGAACGCAGCGACGCCAGTTTCCTCACCGCCGCCGCAACTTCGGCCCGAGAAACATCTCGTTCAGGCGACCGCCCGCGCTTCGGTAGCCCGGACT
>JBBDIP010000003.1:0-9685 GCA_040880305.1 Bacillota bacterium | reverse complement strand
GCATCTCTGGCGGCAGCCGCCAGCCGGTACCGGATGAATGACAGGAGTCGGGATTCCACCTCTCGCCTTGCCCGCTGGCAAAGCCACGGGTCCAGCAGGCCGGCCAGGCGGGACAGCTCGCTGCTCTCCACTTCTGGACGCTTATCCAAGATAGCTATTGCCCGGTTGTAGGCGACGAATTCCCGCATAAGCTTGCACGCAGGGCATTCAGTCTTCTCCCTAGGGTACACACAACCGCAGACAGCGCAGAGTCTGTACCCTTTGGCCAGGAAGTACCGCCTACGCCGCGCCATGGTGCCGGCGATCTTCCGAAAGGCGCTCAGCAATGCGGGGTCGGCGATCTCGCCGCCCAGTGACTTCAGCCGGGCGGCCTCCGCCGCATCCTGCGGCAGGGCCACCGGGCCTTCCCTTCTTACCGCGTCCCCGTCGGCGGCGGCGCCCCACATGTGCTCGGAAAACCGCACCTCTCTTATGTGCTGGCCACCCAAGGCCTGGTTGACCTTTGCCACAATGGCCTCACGCATGAAGTAAAGCTCCTGAGACCAGACCGAAGAGGCCGTCGCCACAAATAGGACGTCTCCCTGCAGGCGGCGGGGCTTGGCGTACTTTGCGATGTCGCCCACGATCTTGCCCCAAAGCGAGAATACCTGGTACTTCCGAGCTTTCGGAAAGAGTCCCAGGTCATCCAAGGTCTTGTTGAGGATGTCGGAAAGGCCTAAGGCGCCCCTCATCGGTTCTAATGCTCCTTGGTACACTTGACTTCGTTATTCTTCACCGAGAACATCCGGAATTCCCGCCTCAGGTCAGGCACGGGGTCAGTCGATGTGACAAGTATCTGGTGGCCGAAATCGCACAGCGAAAGCACTTTGCCGCGCCTGGCAACGTCAAGCTCCGAAAAGACGTCGTCAAGCAAGAGGATGGGCTTCTTCTCGAAGGTATCCTCCAGCATCCTGGCCTCGGCCATCCGCAAGGCCAAGGCCACGCTACGCTGCTGCCCCTGTGAGCCGAAGTACCTGAATGTGCGTTCTTTGAACCCGACCTCGAGGTCATCCCTGTGAGGGCCGACCACGGTCACGCACCGATCCTTCTCCTGCGGCCATGCGGTCGCCAGTGCCTCGCGGAACGCCCGCGCGATCTCGCCGGCATCCGACCCAGGCAGCGGGCCGATAGACGACACGTAGGAGACCACGCACTCTTCTCCTGCGATGAAGGCGTAGGTCTCTTCGACCAGGCGCGAGAGCCGGTCCATCAGCGACGCCCTCTTGGCCAAGACCGCCGAACCGGTTTCGACCAGGAGATCGTCCAGAGTCTCTAGCGTCCGGCGCCACGAGGAGTCCCACCGTAGCCTTCTGAGCGCCGCGTTCCGCCTCTCGACAGCGTCGTGGTACCGAGAGAGATCGCGCCCGTAGGCCGCATCAAGGCGGCAAAGCAGGGAGTCCAGGTACTTGCGCCGCAGGGCCGCGCCTCGCTTCACCATGTAAAGGTCGTCGGGCGAGAAATAGACGCACGGCAATATCGAGTGAAGGTCGTGACGCTTGGCGGGTGCGTCGTTAAGGGTGAGCCGTCTCTTAGGCGATGGGACCAATATGGTCTCGACCTTGACTAGATCTGTCCCACCCTCTTTATCCACCCGGGCGGCCAGCGCAAAGGCCTGGGTGCCCCAGCGGGCGAGGTCCGCGTCCTTTTCGGCCCTCGGTGAGGTCAGGGCGGATATGTAGTAGCACGCCTCCAACAGGTTTGTCTTGCCGGCTGCGTTTTGCCCAAAAAACAATGATATGCCTTTCTCCAGCGGGAGCTCCAGGTACTCGTAGTTCCGGAAATCCCGGAGCAGGAGGAACGATAGGACCACCGCGCTAGAAAGCGCCGCGCGGGCTAGACATGGGCATTATCACGTAAGAAGCCTCCACCGCGCCCTCTTTGGCATCCTTCCCGGGAACCGGTTCAAGCTTCATCGGGCTTACTTGCCCGGAGATCCCAAGGAGAGTCTCGCCGCTCACGATCTTGCCCAGCGCCTGCAGCATGTAACGGTGCTGGACCCAGATCTCTATGTTCTCGCCCTCGACGGCGGCAGGGATCACCTCTTCCATGCGCCCTTTGTCGGGCGAACCGGCTTTGACGGTGACCGATCCGGTTTCCTTGTTGAAGATGAGCCGCATCGCCCGGTCTTCTTCGCTGGCCACGATGGCGGCCCGGGACGAGGCCCGGAGGAGTTCTTCAGTAGAGATCGTGGCGGAAGAGGAAAATCCCTTAGGGATTACCTGCTCATATGCGTAATACTGGCCGTCGATCAGTCGTGAGAAGCACAAGAGCGCCTTAGTTGAGAAGTAGATGTGGTTATCGGAAATGCGGATCTCGACCTCTCCCCCGTCCTCGCTGTCAGAAAGGCGGGCGATATCCGAAAGGATGTTTGCCGATATGATAGCCCTGGATATGGAGGCTGAAACACCTGCTCTGGCTCTGGACAAAGCGAATTGGTCCGTGCTGACCACAATAAGTTTGCCATCTTTGAACTCAAGGAGGCACGCGCCCCACAGAGGACGGGCTGGGTTACTGACGGCGCACGTGGCGCCTATCTTGACCATTTCCCGGAAAAGATCGCCGTTCAGGACGACCTTTTCTCCCTCGGGGGCTTCCGGCCACCTCGGGAAATCGTCGGCCGGTATGGCGTTAAGGACCATTTCTCCCGATCCTGATTTCACGGTGAGAGCCCAAGCTGACTGATCCAAGGAAAGCGTGACTTCCGCCGAAGAGATCGTCCGCACGACGTCCTCCAAGATCTTGGATGAGACCACCAAGGACCCGGTTGAGGTCACATTAGCTTCGGCCGACACGCGCACTCCCCAGTCCAGATTGGTTCCGGAAAAGACCAACCGGTCGGAAGTAGCTTCGATCAAGCATCCCTTAATGGAGGGAAGAGTAGTGCGCGCTGGAATGGGACGGGACGCCGTCTGTACCAGCCACGCAAGTTTGTCTCTAGATATCGTGACGTTCATGCAGGCTCCCCTTCCTTATTTTCTTTCTTACTTCCCTGTGTATAATCTAAAACCGCAGTAGCAGTAGTGGTTGTTAGCTTGTTGATACTTCCTTATTCGTCCAGGTAAAGCCAACTTCCTTCCATGTGGAGGAAGCTGTGGACGTCCTGTGAGCTAATGTGCACAACTCCCAGGGCGTCGTCCGCATCCCCCGGCGTCCACAACTTATCAACAAGATGAGCCGGGCCAGTCCACAGGTTTCCTCACAGGCACTAGCCCTCTTTGATCTTCTTCACAAGCTTCTGAAGGGTATCTTCGACCGAGGGGTTCTCCCTTCGCTGATCCTCCAGCTTGTCGCAGGCGTGCATGACGGTGGTGTGGTCCCTGCCCCCGAATTGCTCCCCGATCCTGGGCAGTGACGCATCGGTCAGTGTGCGCGACAAGTACATTGCGACCTGTCTGGGGAACGCCACGTTCCTGGTGCGTCTCTTGGCGCTCATGTCCGAGGTCTCCAAATTGTAGAACTGTGCCACGATTTTCTTTATGGCGTCGATGGTTATGGGAGCGGGCTTTCTATCGGGCAGGAGGTCACGTAGGACTTCCCTGGTGACGTCGAGCGTCACGGGCTTCTTTTGGAGGCCGCAAAAAGCCATGACCCGGATCAGGGCGCCCTCCAGCTCTCTGATGTTGGAGGTGATCCTTTCGGCTATGTACTGACAAATCTCTATGGGCACGTCCTTGCCCTCAATCTCGGCCTTCTTTCGCAAGATGGCCATGCGAGTCTCAAGGTCGGGCGCCTGGATGTCGCAAATGAGGCCCCACTCGAACCTGGTGCGCAGTCTCTCTTCGAGGGTAGAGATCTCCTTAGGAGGCCTGTCCGACGAAATGACGATCTGCTTGGAGTCCTGGTGCAAAGCGTCGAAGGTGTGAAAGAACTCCTCCTGTGTGGCGTCCTTGCCGGCGACGAACTGGATGTCGTCGATCAAAAGGACGTCGACGCCACGGTAACGGTTTCTGAATTCGAGCGTGTGGCCCTCTTGGATGGCCAGGATGAGCTCGTTGGTGAAGGTCTCCGAGGAGACGTAGACCACCTTGTGATTGGGGTGGTGAGCAAGCACGTAGTGGGCGATGCCTTGCATCAGGTGGGTCTTGCCCAGCCCCACGCCTCCATATATGAACAGTGGATTGTATATTTTCGAGGGACTCTCGGACACCGCCAGGGACGCGGCGTGGGCGAAGCGGTTTGAGGTCCCCACGATGAAGTTTTCGAACACGTAGCGGGGATTCAGCCCTTTCAGGTACTGGGTCATGTCCTGAGAGTTCTTGCGTCTTCTCCCCTGGATGACCTGTCCGTCGCCGGGGAAGAGCGCGCTGGCCACCAGCTTCTCCTGGGAGACCACGGTGAACTTCAAGTCGCAGGACTCGCCCCAAACCTCCGTCCAGGCTCTTCCCAGGTCCTCGCGGTAGTGGGACTCAATCCAGTTCTTCGCGAACTCGCTGGGGACTGTCACGGTAAGCGTGTTCGCCCTTATCTGAGAAGGACGCGTGTCTCTAAGCCAGTTGAAGCTGGGAGATGATGAAAGACGCCCGGAGGTGCGGTTCAGTGTTTCGCTCCAGGCTTCGTCGAGGGTCTTGGCCATCGTGTAACCCACCGTTCCCGTTTCCTTGTGACGTATGTGTTTCGCTACTCTTCGAGCTGTTCCTCTGCTATTCACAGACGAATATTCCGAGAAGGAGGAATACCTCGCGGTACGCTGCGGGGCGACCCTCTTTCATTGCTTAAACCCGTGTTCCCGATGTCGGTATAGAGAACCCACAGGTTATGCACATAGTTATCAACAGGTGTGGATAAAGTCCGGGTCCAGGGGCGTTTCCAGGTTTTGCCCATAGGTAGTCCGCCCAAAGACTATACCTTGCGACGCTCTCTGGTGACAATCGAAACGGGTGTACGTTCCGGGGTGAAATGCCTGAAAGGAGTGGCTTTATTGACACCCGTACGAGGCCTAAGTTATAATTCCCTGGACTCCTGGGCCCAAGTTCCAGGAGGTTTTTTGGGAGGAGAAAGACCCGATGAAACGTACCTATCAACCGAAGAAGCGCAAACGGGCGACTACCCACGGGTTCCTCGTCAGGATGGCTACGCCCGGCGGGAGGAAAATCATCAACCGCAGGCGGGCAAGGGGCAGGAAGGTTTTATCCGTGTAGAGCGGTTTCACGTTTCTATCCCGAAATGAGGCATTTGGGTGACGTCAGGAAGGATACCTGCTCCCTCGTATCGTAAGGTGTACGGCGAAGGCCGCTCGGTATCTAACAGGCATCTCGTGTTGTACTATCTACCGGACCCGACCGTCATCAAGATGGGTGTCAGCGTGCCTGCCCGCCTTGGGAAGGCCACCGTGAGGAACAAGCTCAGGCGGCGAGTCAAAGAGGCGTTCAGGCGGTTTCCGCCGGAGGCTTCCTCCGGCCAGTTTGTATTCATCGTAAGGCGGGGTGCCGCTACGGCGACGTTCCAGGACCTTGTGGACGCCATGAGAGGGTTGTTCAAGAGGATGGCAATGAGATAGTGCTCACCAAATTCTTGGTCTTCCTCATAAGGGTGTACCAGACGTACGTGTCACCTTTGAAGGGTCGGACGTGCAAGTATTATCCTACGTGTTCTGAGTACGCGAGGCAGGCGATTTCCGTCCACGGTCCCCTGAAAGGACTCCTTCTGGCCTCCTGGCGGCTTCTGCGCTGCAATCCCTTCTCCTACGGGGGCTATGATCCCGTTCCCCCCGCTAATATGCATCTTGGCGAGCTCAAGGAGGTCCACTAATGTCTTACATCGTGACTTTGCTGCAGGACTTAATGAGGTTCATACACGGGGCCACAGGGCAGTGGGGGATCGCGATCATCGCGCTCACCATCCTGGTCCGAGTCGTGGTTCTGCCGCTCACCGTGATCCAGGGGCGTTCCGCAGTCAAGATGCAGCAGATCCAGCCCGAGATGGCCAAGATCCAAAAAAAGTACAAGGACGATCCGGAGCGGCTGAACATGGAGATCATGGACCTCTACCGCCGGAACAAAGTCAGCCCGTGGTCCAGCTGCCTTCCCATGGTGATCCAGTTCCCCGTGCTGATCGGCATGATCCGGGCTCTCGACCTGCCCGATATCGCCGCGGCGACGTTCTTTGGGATGTCTTTGGGCAAGCCCGGTGGGCTTGTCATGGCGCTTGCCGCGGTGGGCACTACATACCTCAGCATGAAGTTCTCTCCCAGTATGGCAGGCGGGCAGCAGGGCGGGGCTCAGAACGCCACTATGCTGGCCATGATGGGCCTAATGTTCTTCTTCTCTTGGAGGTACTCGGCGGCGGTATCCGTCTACATCATCACGGCCAACCTGGCCGGGCTCTTGGAGAGGTTCCTGGTACCGCGCCCGGAATCGACCTCGGAAGGAGCTAATCCCAGTGAGAAGCGTTGAAAAGTCGGGGCGTAGCGTCGAGGAAGCTATCGAAGCGGCGCTCTCGGAACTAGGGGCAAGCAGAGACGATGTGACTATTGAGGTCCTCTTGGAGCCCTCCCGGGGCTTTTTCGGGATCTTGGGCGCCAAGGACGCCAAGGTGCGCGTGACCTCCAAACGCGATCGGGCGGAGATGGCCAAAGAGTTCGTATCGGGCCTCTTGGAGCGTATGGGTCTGGAAGTGGCGATCGAGGTGCGTCCCAGGGGAGACGTTCTTTCCTTGGACATCGTGGGTAACGACCTGGGGCTCTTGATCGGACGCCACGGCGAAACCCTCCGTGCCCTCGAGTTCCTCACCAACCTGGCAAGCGGCGCCGGCGGAGGCGAGATTAAGAGGGTATTGGTGGATGTCTCCGGGTACCGGAAGCGCCGCGAGCGCGAGCTTGAAGAGATGGCGCAGATGCTCGCCCGGCGCGTTCAGCGAACGGGGCAGAGCGTGACTACCCAGCCCCTGGATGCCAGGGATCGCCGGGTGATCCACGTGGCGTTGCAGGAGGAAAGTGGGATAGCCACCCACAGCGAGGGCGAGGAACCCTTTAGGTGCGTGGTTGTGTCGTTGCGCGACGCCAAAGAAGAAGAGGAAGCGTGACGGGACGACCCGCCGAAAAGACGATGGAGGCCCCGGCTGCAGCCGGGGCTTTTGATTCCCATTCCGTGGAGCGGGAAGACACCATAGCCGCCATCGCCACGCCCCCCGGTACCGGGGGCGTATCCATTGTGCGGATATCGGGGACGGACGCCCTGGCAGTGGGGGACACGTTTATTCGCCTTCGCAGGGGCGGGACGCTCTCGGCCCTACGCGGCTGGTCAGTAGCGTTGGGGGAGGCCGTGGAATCGGACAGCGGGCGTACCGTCGATGAGGTTATCGCCGTCGTGATGCGCGCCCCACGGTCATACACAGGCGAAGACGTGGTCGAAGTCCAGTGCCACGGCGGGCGGCTGGTTACTGAGAAGGTCCTCGACATGGCTTTGAGCGGCGGCGCCCGGCACGCGGGTCCCGGCGAGTTCACCAGGCGCGCCTTCCTCTCTGGCCGCATCACATTGGATCAAGCTGAATCGGTGCTTGACCTCATTGACGCTCCCTCTTCGACATCTCTTCTCGAAGCCGGGCGCAGGCTAACCGGAGAGCTTGGGTCGAGGATCAGGGACTGGGACAACAGAGTCCTGGGCGCGTTGGCTGCCCTGCAGGCCGGGGTGGACTTTCCGGAGGACGTGGATGATCAGTCCGCTGAGGCGGCTGGGGAAGTCGAGGCAGTCGGCTCGGAGATTAGGGACCTCCTCTCTCAGGCTCCGCTGGGGCTTGCCCTCACGACCGGCATTGAGGTCTGCCTGGTGGGCGGGCCGAACGCGGGGAAGTCTTCGCTGTTCAACGCCCTGTTGGGGCAAGAAAGGGCGATAGTGACCGAAGTTCCCGGCACCACTCGCGACGTGTTGCGGGAAAGGACCGAGTGGGGCGGACTGCCCGTGGCGCTCCTGGACACGGCCGGATTACGCGAAACGTGCGATGTCGTAGAGGCAATTGGCGTAGAGAGGGCGCGGTCGGCAGCATCAGCGTCCGAGGTCATACTGTACGTTGTGGATGACACCGCCGGCCTTACCGCGGAAGACAGATCGTGGCTCTCACGCTGGGGCGAGCGAAGGCTCCTGGTGGCCGTCAACAAGGTTGACGCGTGCGCCCATTTGGTCTCGGAAGAGGAGATCAACGAGATCACGCGTGGCAACTGGATCAGAGTGTCCGCCCTGACCGAGGAGGGCCTTGAGCAGGTCAAAGAGCGGATCGCGGCGTGGTTCTCACATGGTGGGTACCCCGAAGGCGCGATCCCGGGCTCTGCCCGGCAGGTCGACTGCCTGCGGCGGGCTGAAGAAGCCATCTCGATAGCGCTTGCCCATCTGGCTGAAGGGTGGACCGAAGACGTGGTGGTGCTCTCCCTGGAGGACGCCGCAAGGGCGTTCGCCGAGCTGACGGGCAAGAACGTCAGCGAAGAGACTCTTGACCAGGTGTTTTCCCGGTTCTGCGTAGGAAAGTAGCCGAAGGGAGGGGCGAGGTATGTCAGACGTCCGCCGACCGGTTTACTGCGACGTGGCGGTGGTCGGGAGCGGCCACGCGGCCGTTGAGGCGGCACTGGCAGCTGCCAGGATGGGGCTGGCCGTCGTCGTCCTCACGCTGAACCCTGACAACACCGGAGGCATGCCTTGCAACCCCGCCATCGGCGGGCCGGGAAAGGCTCAGATAGTCTCAGAGATCGACGCGTTGGGTGGAGAAATGGCTCTTGCCGCGGATGAGGCTACCGTCGAGATGAGGCTGCTCAACTCCTCCAAAGGTCCGGCCGTCCAGTCGCTGCGAGCCCAGGTAGACAAGGCCGTTTACTCCGCGCATATGAAGCGGGTTTTGGACGGGGCCGGCGTGGGCATCGAGACCGGGATGGCGACACGGCTGCTCTTGGACTCGGGACGCGTCGCCGGCGTAGGGACGGAGGGCGGCGGACAGGTCCGGAGCGCTGCTGTGGTCCTATGTACCGGGGTCTACCTTGAGAGCCGGATCATCGTGGGCGAGGTTGTTCAGGACTCGGGGCCGTTGGGCGAGGTCAGTTCGAGAGGGCTGTCGAAGGAGCTAACGCGACTCGGGCTGCGCCTCGGCAGGTTCAAAACGGGGACGTCTCCCAGGATAGCCCGTGGCAGCGTCGCGTGGGACGAGCTCAAAAAAGAAGCCGGAGCCCATGAGCCATTGGCGTTCTCGTTCATGTCGAGCCCGCGGACCTGGGACATTGACGCCTGCTACTCCACCTACACCTCGGATCGCACCCACGAGATAATACGGCGTAACCGCGACCGGGCGCCCCTGTTCAACGGCGCCATCGAGGGGGTCGGGCCGAGGTACTGCCCGTCCATCGAGGACAAGGTCATCCGGTTTCCGCAAAGGGCCCGGCACCAGGTCTTCTTGGAGATGGAATCGGCCTTGGGCGAGGAAGTCTACCTGCTGGGCCTCTCGACCAGCCTGCCGCTGGAGGTGCAGGTTGAGGTGGTCCGCAGCCTGCCCGGTCTTCACAACGCAAGGATCACCAAGCCGGGGTACGCCATAGAATACGATTACCTTCTGCCTTCTCAGTTGAAGCCCAGCTTGGAGTCTGTTTTGGTGCCCGGTCTGTTCACGGCCGGCCAGATCAACGGCACGACGGGGTACGAGGAAGCCGCGGCGCAGGGCTTGATAGCAGGCG
>JBBDIP010000002.1:0-9305 GCA_040880305.1 Bacillota bacterium | reverse complement strand
ACGGGACCCCGGGCACGTTGCTCGGGAAGTGGATCTTGGCGTGCGGGACTATCCACGTGATGTCGCCGTTGTCGTTGGAGTGGGTCCCTTGGACAGCCAGGATCATGCCGGGGATCTTGGTGGAAAGGCCCACCTCCCTTGCCGTCGGCCTCCCGCAGCATATACCAGATGCGAGCGTAGTCGGGGACCACGTTTGGCTGCGTGCCGCCGTTCAGGATGACCGAATGGCGGAGCCGAACTCGACCGACATGTTGCCGTAGTTGCGGACGCCGTAGCTGTTGTCAAAGCCCGCAGCCAGGTGGCACTATATCGCGGCGGCCCCTACCCGGCAGACATGAACAGCAAGTTAGGTTGGAAGATGCGGAAGGGCCGGCACTGAGCCAGCCCTCCCTCTCCGCTAAGATGACCGATCGAAGTGGCGATCAGTCTCGCCTGAGTTGCTCCACCACTTCCACCAACCTCGCGACCAAGTGCTCATGGTACTCCTTGCCCTTTTCCCTGGATGCCTTGGTCGGACTGCCGGTGGTGCCCTTGGCGGCCGCCACCGACTTCATCATGCCGGCGGCTGTGGATGGTACGTAGCACAGGGTGTCGCCCTGGTACCTGGGATCCACGCTGTACAAGGGGGTGGACGAAGGGACGTAGTCCTTGGCCCTGTCAGCATGGTACAGCTCGGGGTGGCAGTGCCACATGTGGGAGGACTCGATCTCTTCGGCGTGGCCGAGCGGACCGAAGCCCAGGCGGTCGACCACTTCCTTGGACATATACGCGGGGTCAAACAGGACCACCTGGACTCCAAGCAGGCGCCGCGCTCTCTCGCAGGCGATCTGCATCCAGGGGATGTTGACCAGCCGGTGGCCGTTGATGAGGACGAGCCTCTTGCAGCCGTGCTTGGCGAGGGATTCCATCACGTCGTAAACCAGTTCGGTCAGGATTTCCGGACGCACAGTGATGGTCCCAGGCAACACCATGTGATGGGGGCTCCACCCGAACCAGAGCGGCGGGGCGACCACTGCGCCGGTCTTCTCAGAAGCCGCCTCGGCCAGAGCGATCGCCACCATAGTGTCCGTCCCAACAGGCAGGTGACCGCCGTGCTGCTCGGTGCTTCCCACCGGCAAGATGACGACCTGCCCTTGCTCTACCTCTCTCCCAAACTCCTCCCAAGTCATGTTCTGCAGTAGTTTAGCCGCCATAGAGGTCCTCCCTTTAGCTTTACACTCCGAGATAGGCTTTTTCCACTTCCGGGTTGTGCAGGAGTTCCTGGCCCGTTCCAGACAGCACTACGTTCCCGAGCTCAAGCACGTAACCCTTGTCAGCGATAGCTAGAGCGAGCACGGCATTTTGCTCGACCAGGAGGACGGTCTTGCCCATCTGCCTTATCCTCCCGATAGCCCTGAATACCTCCTCCACAAGCACCGGGGCGAGTCCCATCGAGGGTTCGTCCATGAGAAGCAGCCTCGGGGCGGACATGAGAGCCCTCCCCACGACCAGCATCTGTTGCTCCCCGCCCGACAGAGTCCCGGCCTGTTGAAGAAGCCTGCTCTGCAGGCTCGGGAAAAGTTCCATTACCCACGCGCGGTCTTCTCTAATGCCGTCCTTATCGTGGCGCAGGTACGCCCCCATCTCCAGGTTTTCGGCCACAGTCATCTGCGGGAAAACGTGCCTGCCCTCTGGAACCATCGTCACACCTAGGCTGACAGCTCCTGCGGTGGAGATCCGCGTGAGATCCCTGCCTTCCCACAGTATCCTGCCGCGGGTAGGCTTGAGCAGCCCCGTCGCGCATTTGAGCATCGTGCTCTTGCCGGCGCCGTTAGCTCCGATTATGGCGGTGATCTGCCCCGGATCGGCTGTGAGGCTGACCCCGTGCAGGACCTCTGTTTCCCCATACGCTGCGCAAACGTCGACGACCTCAAGCACGGAAAGCGCCTCCCTTGCCCAAATAGGCCTCGATCACTTCAGGCTGGCTCCGCACCGAGGCAGGATCCCCTTCCGCGATCTTCCTACCGTGGTTGAGTACGGTTATGGTGTCGCAGATGTTCATGACCAGCCTCATGTCGTGCTCAATTAGGATTACGGTATACCCATCCGTCCGCAGGCCCGAGATCACCGCGAAGAGCTCGGCTTTCTCCGAAGGGTTCATCCCTGCAGCCGGCTCATCCAGCAGGATAACCTTTGGCTGCGCGGCAAGGGCGCGGGCAAACTCCACCATCTTCTGCTGCCCGTAGGGTAGGTTCCTCGCGGTCTCCGCGGTCTTGGATCCGAGTCCGACCCGCTCCAGAGCAGCGTGAGCCACCCTCCTGCTCTCGTCGTCGCAGTCCCGCGCAAACTTTGTCCCCATGAGGATGGAGAGTACAGGGGTTGGGCTGTGGACGTGGCGGGCCACCATGACGTTATCCTCGACCGTCAGATCCCGAAACAGGCGGATGTTCTGGAACGTGCGCGCTATGCCGATGGGGACCAGCATGTGGGGCTTGAGGCGCCCCAGCGCTTTGCCTTCAAAGACCACCTGACCCGAATCGGGCCTGGTGAGCCCCGTGATGACGTTGAAGAGGGTCGTCTTCCCAGCGCCGTTAGGGCCGATGATCCCGTGGACAGCGCCAGGGCGCACGCCCACGGTGACGGAATCCAGGGCCTGCAGGCCGCCGAACCTGATGGAGATGTCCCGGAGTTCAAGGATGAAGCCTTCAGTTCTGGACACGTCTCGCCCTCCTCTCCCGCCAGCGGCCGAAGGCCTTGGCAATCGTGGGGGCCAGCCCCGAGAGCCCTTGAGGCATAAACACAACTGTCGAGAGCAGGATCGCCCCGTACACTATGAGCCGGAACGTCTGCAGGAACCGGAGAGCCTCTGAGAACACGGTGAGGGCGAGAGCCCCGACCAAGGCTCCGTAGACAGTCCGGTTCCCGCCGACTACGGACATGCACAGGAAGCCTACCGAGTCTTCAAATGTGAAGTTGTCCGGGCTGGCCACTCCCGCGAAAGGGCCGTAGAGGGCCCCCGCAATACCGGCGTACGCGGCACCGATCGCGAAGGCGGCCACCTTGTATCTGTCGGTCGGAACGCCCATCGCTTCTGCAGCCAGGTCATCCTCCCTGATAGCGACAAACGTCCTACCTACCTTTGAGTTGGATAGGCGCAGCGCCGCAATCGTCCCAAGATAGAGGACAGCGTAGATCAGGTAGTAGAACCCTCTCTCCGAAGAGACCCGAATGCCCAGGAAGGACGGGAGCGGGATCCCGGTGAGTCCGGCGGCGCCCCTGGTGACAGGCACCCAGTTGACCAGGATCAACCTGATGATCTCCCCGAACCCGACAGTGGCCATCACGAGGTACGGTCCCGACAGCCTCATGGCGGGGATCCCGATAACCACTCCGCAGAGCGCGGAGACGAGCCCGGCTGCGACGACCCCCACCCAAAAGGGCACGTGGAGTCTCATCGTGAGGAGCGCCGATACATAGGTCCCTACTGCAAAGTAGCCGGCCTGCCCCATTGACACCTGGCCGGTGTAGCCGGAGAGCAGGTTCAGCCCTATGACGATGAGCGAGTATACGCCCACGAGGTTCAGGACGTGCAGGTAATAGCGGTTCGACACCGCGAACGGCAAGAGGATAGCCAGAGCAAGACCGGCCGCCTTCCGCCACCGAAAACCCCGCACACGATCAACCACTCATCACACCACCAATCGGTCCGGACTCAGACTTTCGGCCGGCTCGTTTTGCTGAACAGGCCGGACGGCTTCAGCCAGAGGACCAAGATAAGCACGGCAAAGGAAATCGCGTCCCGGTACCCCGAGCTGATTTTCCCGCCGGCCACAGCCTCAGTCAGCCCCAGAAAGAACCCGCCCGCTATTGCCCCAGGGATATTCCCCAGCCCGCCCACCACAGCTGCCACAAAACCCTTGATACCTATTACCGCTCCCATGTTGAACGTGACGAAGAACAGGGGAGCTATCAAGATCCCGGCTGCGGCTCCCAAGGCGGCGCTGGTGGCAAAGGCCACCGAATCGGACCGTCCCACATCAATCCCCATGAGAGACGCGGCCATCCGGTCCTGGGCCACGGCCCTAAGAGCCTTCCCTTCCCTGGTGAAACGCAGGAAGTACTGAAGAAGCACCATCAGGAGGATCCCGACCGCCACGACCAGTAGGTCCTGGGGCACCAAGCGGAGGCCTGCTACGGACACTGTTTGTGAGCCCACGGGTGACGGGAACAGCTGCGCGTCGGGGCCCCAGATGATAAGGGCGCAATTCCTCGCAATGATGGCGGCTCCCAGCGTTGCGATGACTACATTGATGGATGGAGCCCCTCGCCTTCTCAGGGGACGCAGGACTCCCCACTCGACCAGGGCACCGGCAAGCGCTGTGCAAGCCATCGCAGCCACCATCGACGGCAGGAAACTGAGGCCTACTATCCGGTTCAGGGTGTAGGCCACGTAGGCCCCAAGCATCGCCATGTCCCCTTGGCACCAGTTGAGCACGCCCGCGCTGGCATATATGAGGCTGTAGCTGAGCGCGATAAGGGCGTAGGTCGCTCCTATCGGGAGTCCGTTAAGTAGGTACTGCAAGCCATGTCACATCCCGGGTGGGGCTGCAGCCGATCCGCTACGAACCCTGCAGCCCCATATGATCTTTGGTCGGCTACTAGTTGCCGGACATGATGCTTTCCACAAGGACGAACGTGCCCTTATCTATCTTGGTGATGAGGACCCTTTTGCCGACGTCGTCACCCTTCTCTATGAACTTAGGGCTTCCGGTAACGAGTTGAAGGCCACTCGTCTTCATGATGGCGTCCTTGAGGGCCTGGGGCGCATTTGAATTCGCCCTCTTCACCGAATCTGCGAGAATGTAGACGGAGTCGTAAGCCTGGGCCCCGTGGGGAATGGGGTTTTCGTTGTACTTCTGCTTGTACTTGGCAACGAAGTCCTTGACCTTTGCGTCAGGCGAATCGGGCAGGAATGACTGCGTGAGGAGCATGCCCTCCACCGCGCCTTCACCCAATTCCATAAGTTTGGCGGCAGCCATGCCTGAGGCTCCGAAAAGTTGGCAGTTGATATCCAGGGTTCGAGCCTGTTTCGCGATGAGCGCCGCCTCAGTGTAGATGCCCCAGAGGAAAATCGCCTCGGTTTCCTTCTCCTTCATGGAAAGAAGCTGGGGCTTGAAGTCCTTGTCTCCGCCGTTGTAGGTGGCAGTGACAACCAGCTCCAGACCGGCCTTCTCGGCCGCTGCCTTTAGCAGCTTCGCCCCGCTCTGCCCATAGTCGTCTGCGGCAGTCAGCGTGGAAGCCTTCTTTAGGCCCAGAGTTTTGACGGCGTACTCTACGAGGGCATTGGCCTGCAGTTCGTCATTGACCGCAGTGCGGAAGATCCACTTGTTGCCCAGTTCAGTGATACTTGCACCGGTTGAGCCCGCGGTGATCTGCGGGATGCCGGCCCGTTCGGTATGTACCATGTCCGCCAGAGTACATGAGCTGTTGATGGCCGCGATTACCGCGTTGACCTTGGTCTCCTGAATCAGTTTGTTCGTGGCGCTGGCGGACTTGGTGGGGTTGCCCTCGTCATCCTCGAAGTAAGCCTCGAGTTTCCACCCTCCGGCCGCGTTCGCCGCGTTAATCTCGTCGCACGCCAGTTGAACTGCCCTGTGCTGCGCCTGCCCGAGCTGCGCCGACCCACCGGTCTCGGGGCCGACCACCCCGATTTTCAGCACCTTGCTCTTGGAAGCGCCGCTGCACCCGGACAACCCGACCATCCCTAGGCAAAGGACCCCAACAAGCGCCACCACCGAAGCTCTTCTCAGTAGGGACAATTGCTTACCCTCCCCAGAATCAGTTTTCGATGTAACCGAGCTCACCGGAAATCCGACGGGCGTATTGTTTTAGACGAGATACCAGGTGCTCAATATTAGCGGTTTCGAAGTGCCACTCAGGCCCCGCGAGACTCAGTGAGGCTACCACCTCCTCCCGATGATTCCTTACAGGAACTGCGATGGCGGCGGTTTCGGGTTCGAGCTCGCCGAAGGCGATGGCGTAGCCTTTCTCCCTGATCTCGTGGATCTTGGCCCACACTGTATCCGGGTCAGCTACGGTGTTCTGGGTGATCTTGACCATCGTCGCTGACGCCAGGTACTTCCGGATTTCCTCGTCAGTGCAACCGGCCAGGAGGACCCGCGGACAGGCAGTCACGTGAAGGGGAGCGCGCCGTCCTACCTGGGTGAACAGCCTCACCGGGCGCCTGCTCTCGACCTTCTCCAGATACACGGCGTCCGGCCCGTCCCGAACCACCAGATGGACAGCGAGTTCCACCTCGTCCCTGAGCTGTTCCATGAAAGGCAACGCCAGTCTTCGAAACTCTAGCGACTCCCGGACTATCTCGCCAATCTGGAGGAAATAGAGCGAAAGGAAGTACTCCTGCCCTCCATTAACCCGCCTCAACAGGCCTCTGGATTCGAGAGGCTCAACCAACCGATAGACCGTTGTTCTAGGAAAGGCGAGGGCTGTCGCGATATCCGAGACTTTCATTGGCCTTCTCTCGCGAGCCAAGAGGTCAACTATCTGAAGGCCCTTATCGAGCATGGAGAACCGGTTTTCGTCTGTCCGCATCGTGGACACCCCGTCTGCATCTTGGGATGAGCAATGCTTCTACGTCGCTGACGGTTTTCCTGCTTGTGGAAACACAGTTGTGGGACGGGATAATCTCCCCCGTCTTCGCGGCTTCGGACGAGATACCGGCGGAGGCCGAGGAGTGCAGTTCGATCATCGTGGGCAAGGACGCCTCGGCGACCGGAGAAGTGCTGTTCGGCCACAATGAGGACAACGGCAACAACGGCGCGCTCAGGGCTGTGTTGCAGGCGCCCGTGCAGGGAGAGCCGTCTCGAGTGCATCATACTAAGCGGCCAAGAAGTGAGCAGTTCGCAGACCTGTCTTTCGTCCCTCGAAAAGGCAGGGAACGGGCCGGCCGCAGGCGAAAGGAAGCCCCATTACCGCAGCATTCGCGTAGGGGAGGCTTTCAGATGGACGACATGAAGGGAAAGGTAGCAATCATCACCGGGGCATCCAGCGGCATTGGCCGTGCGACCGCTCTCAAGTTTGCCGCGGAAGGCTGCAGAGTGGCGGTGGTCGCTCGCACGGCAGGCAAACTTGCCGAGGTGGTTGCGGAAGCGGCTTCCCTCGGCGGAGAAGTCAAGCCCATCGCTGCTGACGTCACGTCGACTGCCGACATTGCCCGTGTGATCGAAGAGACGGTCTCTGCCTTTGGAGGTATCGACATCCTGGTGAACGCCGCCGGGATCCTAAAGAGCGGCAGCATCGAGAGCACTTCTCTGGAAGACTGGGACTATCTCATGAACGTCAACGTTCGGGCCCCATTTCTCCTGACTCAGAAAGCCATGCCCTATCTCGTTGAACGCAAAGGCAACGTGGTCAATGTCTCCAGTGTAAACGGCGTAAGGGCGTTTCCCAACGTGCTCGCCTACTGCGTGAGCAAAGCCGCTTTGGACCAGCTCACCCACTGTGTAGCGCTGGAGGTCGCATCCAACGGGGTGAGGATCAACGCCGTCAACCCGGGAGTCACCCTCACCCATCTTCACCGCGCGAGCGGGATGGACGAAGAGGCCTACGCGAAGTTCCTGGAGCGCAGCAAGACAACTCACCCGCTGGGAAGAGTGGGAAGGCCTGAGGAAGTCGCCGACCTCATCTTCTTCCTGGCCTCACCGAAGGCCGGCTGGATTACCGGGGGGTCGTACGCGATTGACGGCGGAAGGGGTCAGACCTGCCTGAGGTAGGAAACCCTCGCGCTCATCACGGTCTGATTGGGGTTGCTTATTATCATTTGAGGCCCCAAACTGATAATAAGGCGTCAAACGAGACCGCTTATTATCGTCAATGAACATAGCGGCCCGCAGCATGACCCAAGCGATGCCTCAAGGGGAAGAGTCTTGTGAACACAGCCGTGCCTCGTTCCACACGTGCAGGCCGCTGCGTTATGCAGACAGGCGGATACCGGGCTTTCATACCGAAGCCGCTTCCGCCGGATCCTCCGTTGACCATAGATAACGACCTGCTGACGTTGCTTTCCCGGGCGGACCGGGCCCTCGGCCGACTCGACGGGATAGCCGTGGCGGTACCGGACCCCGATTTCTTCCTCGCGATGTACGTGAGAAAGGAAGCGGTCCTCTCATCTCAGATAGAGGGAACGCAGACTTCACTGCTAAACCTCCTGGAGTTTGAGGCTCAGGGAACATCGCGACGGTTGCCGCCCGATGTGAGCGAAGTCGTCCGCTATGTGGACGCGATGAACTATGGGCTAGAGCGACTCAAGGATCTCCCGCTATCGCTTCGACTGCTTCGGGAGATACATGCCAGACTCCTCGCAACCGGCCGCGGGGCCGAGCGTGACCCAGGCGAGTTTCGCAGGTCACAAAATTGGATCGGTCCCGCAGGATGTACCCTGACCGATGCGGTGTTTGTGCCGCCTCCGGTTCCGGACATGCTCGACGCGCTAGGCGACCTTGAGAGGTTCATCCACGAGGGTGGCGCCCTGCCGGCTCTCGTGAAGTGCGCCCTCATCCATTGCCAGTTCGAGACCATCCACCCCTTCCTGGACGGAAACGGCCGGCTTGGCCGCCTGCTCGTTGCCTTCTACCTGTGCCAGCAAGGCATCTTGCGTCATCCCATGCTGTACCTGTCCTATTACCTGAAGAAGAACCGGCAGGAGTATTACGATCGCCTCATGGCCGTGAGAGAGAAGGGCGACTGGGAAGGGTGGGTTATCTTCTTCTTGCGCGGAGTGGCAGACATTGCCGAGGAAGCAACCGATGTTGCTCAGAGACTGGTCAGAATGCGCGAAGAGCACCGGACACTGGTTGAAGCTGAGATACCGCGCACGCACAACGCCCTGCGTGTTCTCAACGGACTCTACAGGCAACCTGTCATTACCGTAGCCGCAGTCCAAGCTCATCTAGGCATCAGCTATGCTTCCGCCAATAGGCTGATAGCCCGGCTGACCGACATCGGCATCCTTAGGGCGATAACGGCCGGCGAAAGAAACCGAGTGTTCGCCTACGCCCCCTACCTTGAGCTGTTCGTGGATGGTCCGATTGATGAAGAGGTCGCCGCAACTCTGCTGGAGTAGCTCTTCGGCCCTACACGAACCTGACCTCTTTGTTCAGGTAGCGCTTCTTCATCTCTTCCCTATACCCATCCATCATCTGCCTATTGAGGTCAAGCGGCGGGAGCGTATCCGGCCAACACCTTCGTCCCCGCGACCTCTCCCTTGTGGCCGATGGACGTAGCCGGAGCGATAGCCGCGCACCAGT
>JBBDIP010000001.1:0-55290 GCA_040880305.1 Bacillota bacterium | reverse complement strand
GTTGATCGAAACCATGCCGCTTTCGAACGCCGCCGCGATGGCCTTGGCGGTCTTCTCCGACATGCTGTATATGACGGTGCCTTCGGCGTCCCCCGCGACGCCCAGCGCCACGTTGACCTCGCCAGAGGTGGACTTGGACGACTCGAGCCGCAGCTGCCCCCTGGTCACTTCCATGCTGAGCTCGGTCTGAAGGAACTTGTACGCCGCATCCAGGAACGGGTTTATCAAGCCTGCTTTGAACATATCTATTTCCTCCCGATAGAAGCTGCTTGCCGCCGGTAGAAGAACGGCTGTATCTGAACAAGACCGAACGTACTGGGGTTGAATATGGCCTCAGTGGCGCCTGTAAAAAGTACTCCTCCGGCCCTAAGTGATTCTGCCAGGCCCATGATGACCTGGTTCTTTCCCTTCTCGGTGAAGTAGATCAGGACGTTTCTACATAACACAAGGTCAAGGGCGCGCGGGTAGTCTTCCGAGAGAAGGTTCTTTCGTTGAAACGAGACCATCCGCTTGAGCGCATCCCCTGCCCGGAACCCTGTCCCATCCCGGACGAAGTACTTCGCCAGGATGTACTTTGGGACTGCCGCGGTTTCTTCCTTGGTGTATATCCCCGCTTCCGCCCTGCGAAGACTGGGTTCGTCTATGTCGGTGCAGATGATCGAACTCCCGCCCGCTCCCATCTCGCATAGGGTCGCCGCCAGGGAGTAGGCTTCCTGTCCGCAAGAAGATCCCGCGCTCCAGACTTTGATCGCCGTGCGGCCCGCGGTGAGCAAGGAGGGCAGAATAACTTCTCGAAGAACCTTCCACTGGTCGCCGTTACGGAAGAACTCCGAGACGTTTATCGTGAGGAAGTCAACCAGGGCCCGCAGTTTCTCGGGGTCTCTTTGGATAGAGTTCCCGAGAGACATGAAGTCGGGCATCTCGTTCCTCGAGCGGTAGCTCTCGAGCCGCCTGTGCATCTGCTGACCCTTATAGCTCTCCAGGTCGATGGCGGTGAGCTTTCTCACCTTCTGGCAGAAATGGACGTAGTCGAGGCCGTAGATGGCGATGTCGTCCCTATCTACCCTGGGCTGAGGAAGTTGCAGTGACGCCATCAGTTTCCCTCCTCCGCCAACCGGGCGAAACGTACGATGGCCTCGGCGATTTTGGGAAGCGGCAGCACCTTGTCGCACGCCCCTATCTCTATGCATGCCCGCGGCATGCCCCAGACTACCGAAGTGCTTTCGTCCTGACAGACCACCGTGGCGCCGAGGGACTTGGCAGCCTTGGCTCCCTTGGCTCCGTCAAACCCCATCCCAGTCATGATGACGACCATGAGTTTTGAGCCGAAAAGCGGCCCGGCGTCCATCAAAGTCACGTCGACCGCCGGCCTCACGCCGTGCACGGGCTCGCCCGCATCCAGGTGGATGTGGGGGTCCCGGTCATCTGCCACCCTGGCGTGCTGGCCCCCGGGAGCGACCAGGACCGCCCCTCTCTTGAAGGCATCCCCCTCGACAGCTTCAGTGACAGGGATAGCGGTCACCCTATCCAGCCTTTTGGCCATAGACGCCGTGAAACCGGCGGGCATGTGCTGGCATACAAGCACGCTGCCCGGAAAGTCCGCCGGGAGCCTCGGGATGACGTCGTCCAGCGCCTGAGGACCTCCGGTCGACGAACCTATGACGACCAGGGAGCGCGAGAGGCCGCGATCGGATGCCTCTCTGCGGTCCTTGGCGGGCGTCGGACCCGCGCCCCTTCTCCTCCTCAGCCTGGCCGAGGCCGCGGCCAGTACCTTCTTGACCAGTTCGTCGGCTATGGGCGAAATGTTCATCCTGCTTTCAGGCTTGGCGAGGAAGTCGACCGCGCCTAAGGACAGGGCTTCCAGGGTTGTGTGAGCGCCCCGGCTGGTCAGAGACGAGAACATGACCACGGGTACGGGCTTTTCGGCCATGACCCGCGCCAACGCTGACAGGCCGTCCATTTTGGGCATCTCAACGTCCATCACGATTACGTGGGGAGATATCTCGGCGTTCATCCGGACGGCCTCGGCGCCGTCCCTGGCCTCGCCAACGACCGCGATCCTCGGACTCTTTTCCAGCGCCCGCCGCAAGAGGTGCCTCATGAAAAGAGAATCATCCGCGATAAGTACGCGGACATCCCCTGCAGGCTTATCGGGCAAGTCTATTGACACTGCTTCTTCACAGCCTCCATGAGCTTGTCGGGCTGGAACGGCTTGACCACGAAATCTTTAGCCCCCGCCCTGATAGCCTCAAGGACCATGCTCCGCTGCCCAAGGGCCGTAACGATGATGACCTTGGCGTTCTCGTCCAATGACCTTATGGCTTTCAGGGCTCCGATCCCATCTAGCACAGGCATGGTAATGTCCATGAGAACCAGGTCGGGCTTTTCTGCCTTGAACCTTTCGATCGCCTCTGCTCCATTGGCAGCCTCGACTACCTGGTAACCTTCAGAAGTCAGAAGTCGCGAGGCCTTGGTTCTCATGAACATTGCGTCGTCCACAACAAGGATTTTAGGCACCTGACCCACTCCTCTTACATGTCCCTTTCTGCGCGGCCAACCGATGCGACAGTGACCTTCCCAAGCGATACATAAAGCCTCATTGTTCGACCGTAATCCTCACCGACGTCCATCGCGGGAGCCGGTAGTCCCAGTCTCCCGATCGCCTCGAGCACCGCCTTCACGTTCGCCGCTCCGATTTCGCCAGTTGGCCACTTGATGCTCTTGAGAACGTGGGCTCCGCCCGCGATCCAGACCTTGAACCGCGGCATCTGGCAGCCTGCCGCCCGCAGTCTTTCAACCAGGCACGGGACTGCGGTGTCGGCGTACTTGCCCGGTACCGCCACGTCGACCGAATACCCGTTGCTTGAGGGCAGGACCACGTGGGCCATGCCACCAAACTTGGTCACGGGATCCCACAGCGCCACTCCGACGCAGGAACCCAGAGAGTACGCCACTAGGACGTCCCCCTCACCGACCGCGACTTTGATGTCAGAAAGACTGACGGCTACAACATTTGGCATTCGCCTATCCCGTCTCCAGCGAAGAAATTTTGCTTGGAACTCACTTTGGGCAGGAAGATTATCTCGAACATTGCCCTGCCGAAAGAGAGCGAGTACTTAATGTGAATGACGTAGACTGCATCCAGGAGACCGGAATAGGAAAGCGCCGAACCCAGGACCGCTCCCGCCATATCTCTCACCAACACCGGAGGGGTAGGTGAGATGCCGATGCCCGCCCCGTCAGCGACGGCGTTGATCAAAGATGAGCCCACCACGTTGGCGACCTCCAGGATCAGTGAGTCCATAAGTGAGGGGACTTCATCTTCTCTGAGACCCTCGAATACCTCGGGCGCGAGGAACGTCGCCAATCTTTCAGCCGAATCAGGCCTAAACAGCATCAAGAGCTGCCCATCAGCGGCTCCCTCGAAGGAGGAGTACGAGGCCAGGACCGGAGTCTCGGGGTCTCCCGCCAGGAACGGGATCTCCCTTAAGTCCATGAAGTCCATGTCGGCCGCCCCGAGTTCAAGGTCCTTGCCCGTGAAGGACGACAGCGAAACCCGTGCTGTCTCAAGGCCCACCTTTACGTGCCGCCGAAACGTCTCGTAGTCCGTCTCTAAACCCTCCATGTCGATGTCGGCTATATGACCCTGTTGATATCCAAGATGACCGCCGGATCGCCCTGTGCCAGGATCGTCGCCCCTGCTATGCCCTTCAGCCTGGAGAGGAGATGGCCCATCTCCTTGACCACGATCTCCTCCTCGCCGATGAGGTCATCGACGCCCAAGGCAAGCGGCTGCTCATTCGTGCGGGTAAGCAGCGCGTACTTCTGGCCATTCAACGACCACATCGAGTCCCTGAGCGCGCCCTCAAGCGATATCAGAGGGACTACCCTGCCCCTTACGTTCATGGCGGGTTTCCCCTGGATGCTGCCGATGGCAAAATCGCTCAACGAAAACACTTCCTCGACCGACGAAGTGGGGACGGCGAACACGCTCTCCCCGCACCTCACCAGCAGTGCCCTCATGATGGCCAGCGTGAGCGGCAAGCGCAGGGTCACCTGAGTGCCTGAGCCCACCTTGGTCTTTACCTCGATCTGCCCATTCACCCGTTCGAGGTTCGACCTGACCACATCCATGCCGACGCCGCGTCCCGAGACCTCCGTGGCCTTCTCCACAGTAGAGAAGCCGGGGAGGAAAATCATCTCGACGGCTTCCTTCTCGGTCATCTTCAGGGATTGTTCCTCGGTGATAAGTCCCTTGCGAATGGCGGACTTCTTGACTTTCTCGGCGTCAATGCCGGCGCCGTCGTCCTCCACCCTCACCAGCACCTGGTTCTCCTCGTGCCAAGCCGAGAGTTTGACCCACCCCTTGGGGCCCTTACCCTTGGCGATCCGCTCGTCGGGCATCTCGATGCCGTGGTCCACAGCGTTTCGGAGGACGTGGATCAAGGGATCGTCGATAGCTTCGAGCACCGTCCTGTCAATCTCTGTAGCCTCGCCCACCATCTCAAAGTCGATCTGCTTCCCGCACCTGGCCGATAGGTCTCGCATCATGCGGGGGAACTTAGAGAAAATGCTCTTGACCGGCAGAAGCCTGGCTTGCATGATGCCCTCTTGCAGTTCGGTGCTCGTCCTTTGCAGGTGGGAGGCCAACGAACTCACGTCGTTGCCTATGCCGGACGTCTCGCCGGTTTTCATGAGTTCGGTGGCAATTTGGGAGAGGCGGGTGCGGTCGATGACAAGTTCGCCCACCATGTTCATGAGGAAGTCCAGGAGGCGGACGTCGACCCTGACCGTCTTCCCAAGTTCCGAACGCTTCACCGCCGGCCCCTCGCCGGTATCCTTGGTATCCTTGCCGCGTGCGGCCTCGGCCGACTTCAGACTCTTGGTTTGGTACTTCCCCATCGCGACGTCCATGACGTCCTGGTTGGACCGGGCGACTGCCCCAACATCCTCGCCGCCGGCGTCGGACAAGAAATAGACCTCGAGAACGTCCTTGACCTGGTCGTTCTCTATCTCCTGCATCGATGGGACAGAGCCGACTATCTCGGCCGTCTCCTCGATGTTGGTCACAATCTGAAAGCACCTGACCGAGAGCAGCGGCGCGTCGGCCTTGAACCGCACCACGGCCTTGAAAACGTTCTTGCCCTGCTGGATAGCCGCATCGATCTTCCGCAAGAGATACTCTGGTAGTTGAGATTCCGAAGTGAGCGACTCGATGACATGGATAATGGCCGCTGTGGATGGGTGCGAATCACCGCCGGAAATGGCCAAGCGCCACTCTTTGAGCCAGTCTAATACCGAGAACAGAGTGTCCATGACCGGCTTGGTCAGAGCGCGGGTTCCGGAGCGGACGCCATCCAGGATGGTCTCCATGCGGTGGGTTACCTCCACGGCTTCCTGGAGACCCATCGTAGCCGCTCCGCCCTTGATCGTGTGCATCACCCGGAACACTTCCTGGATCAGGGAGATGTCAGCGGGCGCTTTCTCCAGCTCAACGAGATTGACCTCGGTAGCCAACAGGAGGTCGGATATCTCGGTCAGCAGGAGCTCAAGGTCCTGCGCGTATTCGGATGCTTCGTTCTTGTCTGGCATTCTGCTCACTGGACCACTGCCGCCCGCAGGTCGGCTTCTTTCAGCGTCCTCTTCTCGGCATCGGAGATGATCCGAGTCAGGTCCAAGAGTACGATGAGGTCGCCATCGACTTTGGCGATCCCGTAGATGTACTCGATCTCGGGACCGACGAGCACCGAGGCAGGCGGCTCCACCGCATCGTCTGGGATGCGAAGGACAGACGAGACCGCGTCCACGATGACGCCGATGCTCTCAGAGCCGGCCTCGACCAGCACGATCCTCTGGTTGGGGTCGCCCCTCTTGCGTTCAAAGCCGAAGTGTTTGCGCAGGTCCAGGACAGGAATGACTCTTCCCCGCAGGTTGATTATGCCTTCCACAAAGTCGGGCGACCTAGGGACGCTCACGATCTTCTGGATTGGGATGATTTCCCTCACTGAAGCGATGTCGACGCCGTAGATCTCAGCTCCAAGGGTAAAGGCGACTATTTGCCTTTCCTTCCGGACCGACGACGCGTTGTCGTATGAAGATGCCTCTTCAGGAGCCACAAATACATACCCCCTCGCCCTTTATCTATCGATCTGGACGAGAGGGTAGTTAATGTGCGTTACGGGCTTTTCAGACCTACTTAAACTGGCCCATGGGAGCCTTCGAGCCGGCGGGAAGCGGGGATATGTACTTCTCACCCGCGAGCTTCTCCGCGAACTCCGCCTTTGCTTTCTCAATGATGGAGGGATCGGCCACAATCGCGACCGCTGCCCCCGCCATGACCTCTGCTGCCTTGAGCATGCCCTTCTCGCCAAACGGGTGGCCTGACGATGACGCGACCTGCCACGAGTGGCCTGGAGACCCAACCGGCCAGCACGCTGCCGATATCTGGACCGTCGGGACGATCCAGCTCACGTCGCCCACGTCGGTGGAGCCGGCCATGACCTTCCCCTTATCCATGGGGTCAAGGACCGTAATATTGACTACCTGCGTGAGGAGCTCCTTGGGAGCGCCCTGGGCCTTGAGCCCTTCTTGGACCTGCTTCCTATCCAAACTCTTTGCGAGGTCCTCGGCAAACTGCATTTCCTCTGCGGACCACTTAGGGGCGCCCAGCGCCTTGAACACGTCAAGGCAGACGCCTGCCAGTACGTCATTTGGCAACACGTCGTAGCAACCGGCCAGGAATTCAATGTCGAAAGTCGTGCCGGTCATGAGGGCTGCGCCCTTGGCTACGTCGATGAGACGGCTGTAGATCTCCTCGACCTGCGGACGGTGCGGTGCGCGCACATAGTACCAAACCTGGGCGGTCGCGGGGACCACGTTGGGCTGCCCGCCGCCATCGGTAATGACATAGTGCAAACGGGCATCTGAGATCACGTGCTCGCGCAGGTAGTTAGCGCCAACATTCATGAGCTCGACGGCGTCCAGGGCAGACCTTCCATTGTGGGGATCCCCCGCCGCGTGAGCTGTCTTGCCGTGGAAAGTGAACTTCACCGAGTTGACGCCGTTGGAACTCCCCAGCTGGACGGTGTTGACCGCTCCCGGGTGCCAGGTTATGGCGACGTCCAGGTCGTCATACGCGCCGTCACGGGCCATAAAGACCTTGCCTATCAACGTTTCCTCGGCCGGGCACCCGTAATATCTCACGGTGCCGGGCAGACTGTGGGCGGTGAGGTAACGCTTGAGCGCCACCGCCGATCCCAGCGCGGCCGCTCCGAGAAGGTTGTGCCCGCAGCCATGACCTGGAGCGCCCGCGCACACCGGATCCTTCACAGCCACCGCCTTTTGAGACAGCCCCATCAGCGCGTCATACTCTCCGAGGAAGCCTATCACAGGCTTGCCGCTACCCCATTCGGCCACAAAGGCGCTGGGCATGCCGCCGGTTCCCTGTTTGACGCTGAACCCCTCGGACTCCAGGAAATCCACCTGGACCGCGGCCGAACGGTTCTCTTGCAGGCCGACTTCGGCGAACTCCCAGACCTTGCGGCTCACATCCACGAGTCTCCCGGAGATCTCTCCCACGTGCTTCTGCGCTTCTGCGAACTCCGCGCACTTGTCACCTGTCAATTGAATCCCTCCCTGTTGTGAGTCGATCGAATCGTTCTTCCATCTCGGATATGAAACGCTCCAAGTCCCTTTGGGAGCGAAAAGCCTTTCGGAGGGCGGGCCGGATGTCGGGTCCGCTGGAGCGAAGGTCGGCAGAGCGACCCGAATGAGCGTCGGACCCTATGAAGTGAACCAGTCCCTCCCTGAAAAGACTGGATGCAAACGCATCCGCCTCTCTCCCATAGACCCCCATCAGGCTACCGGCGTTGACCTGCAATAGGATGCCGTTCTCCGCCAGTTCACGCGTAAGCGCGGGGTTGCGGCAAAGGTCCAGGTTCCTTTCGGGGTGGGCCAGGATCACTCCTGCACCCAGAACCCTTAGCGCAAAAAGCTCGTCGAGGGCGCCCGGCGGCAACGACATGGACGGCAGTTCGACCAGCACATGGCGGCTACCCCCGATGGTAAGGATCTTGCCGTCCTTGTAGTCGCGACAAAGGCGTTCGCTTAGGTAAGCCTCACAGCCCTCCATGACCTCAACCTCTATGTTCTCCTGGGCGAGGCGCTCGTTAAGCAGGCGGATCTGCAAACGGATATCGGCAGGGGAAGGTTCAAAGACGCCGGGCAGGAAGTGAGGGGTCGCGACGATCCTCCTGGCGCCCGATTCACTGGCCATGCGCGCCAATTTGAGCGAGGACTCAGCGTCCTTGGGCCCGTCATCCAGACCGGGCAGGACGTGACAATGGACGTCGCTGTAGGCGACGTCTCTTCGTCTACTCGGCAGTATCTTCTGAAGGGGACTTGGCACTGCCGCTGTCCTCGTAGTAGTACCGGTAATGATAGTCCCTGGTCGAGTACCTCACCTTGTTGAGGACGACTCCCAGGACCCGGCCCTTGGCCCGTTCGAGTGACTCCTTTATCTCTCTTGCCTGATCCACCCGCGTCTCCCCGGCCGAAACCACCATGATAATGCCGTCAACTTTGGAGGCCAGGATCGTCGCGTCCGCCAGAGCGCCTGCGGGCGGAGAATCGACCAGCACGTGGTCGTATTGGTCCCTGACCTTGGCGAGCAGATCGGTCATAGCCTGGCAGTCAAGCAGTTCCGCAGGGTTAGGTGGGATGGGTCCGCTTGTTAGGACGTAGAGGCCCTTGGCCTATCGCCACCGGCAAGTCCAGCCTTGAACGCCGCTTCAACAAAGCCGTAGTACCAGGTGTCTTTGGCTACATCCTGGAACGTTGGCGTCGCCGGAGCGACCTCAGAAAGACCCAGACTCCGCACCAACAACGTCACAAACTGGGCCCTGGTAACGGGGCTGTTAGGCCAGTAGTCCGTGTCGGTCATGCCCTTCACCACGTACTTGGAAGCCATGAGTTCGATGTCGCCCTTGGCCCAGTGGTCCGTGACATCGGAGAACGTCTTGTCGAACTCGATAGCGACGAACTTGCCGCCCTGGGTCATCGAGATATCCGCGATGACCTGGTGGTAACCGGGTCGACCTTGCCTCCCACATAGATGAGGGAGCCGATCATGTACAGGTTAACCTTGGAGGGATCCGTCACGACGTCAGGGTTGAACGAAAGGCTGATGCTGGTCCTCTCAACCGTGATCTTGGTCTCGTGACCCTGGGCGTTAACCACGACGAAAGACACGGTGATCACCTGAGAAGCAGCGTTCATGTCGGTCAGATCGACGTCCTCGAGGCTGTTCAAGGTGTCGGTCGTGCCCTCAGGGGTCGAAGCAATGACCTCCACGCGAAGGGACCCAAGGCCCCCTGCCAGGTTCTGCACGCTCTGCGCCAGTGACTGCATCACTGACGGGGGCAGTTCCATACTGATGGAGCCCATGTTCAGGATGCTCGGGACCGTCACGCTCCCGCCCTGGGTTACTACCTCCAGGGGCAGGTTGGCTGTCACGTTCTGAGGGACCTCGCCCTCCTGATCCACAGGGGTCTCCACTAGCACGACTCCTGTTGGCGGGGGCTGGGAGAAGAGCTCCTGGGTCAGTTCCGGGTCCACGTAGACAGTGGAAGTATCAGTTGATGAATCATATCTCTGCCAGCCGGTGTCGGTCCCGGATGTGGTCGAACCACCGCTGGGGATGGTCCCACCGCCACCGCCACCACCCGATGAAATCTGATCGAGGTAAATCCGAAAGGTGATATTCGAATCTATAATGCTGTACGTGCTTCCAGTGCCAATCTTGACTCCATTGTCACCAAATCCGGCCGGTAGAACGTAAGGTACGCTGACCACTGGATTGGTGCGCAGTGTTGCGTAGACAGCATCGGTTGTGTAGTTCCCAGTGAGGCCCGTGTCGCCGAAATGCAGCACAACGGTGATGGTGCCGAGACCAAATGTCGTGATGGGAGTCACGGTCAGGGGGATGGTCACCCCGAGATCAGTTCCGGGTCCCGGAATCATCACGTCGAAGGGGGCAGCTAAGACCTCTCCCGTGGCGAGCGGACTTGCCGTCAACAGGAGGGCCAAGATGAGCACGACGCCTAGATTCCTTCGAAGCACTCGATTCCTGCGCACAGACACTCGCGTCACGTCCTCTCCGCAAAGAGCGTCGGCCTGTCACCGAAAATGTCAAGACTAGGCCGTTATTCCAAGAAGTTCTCTTCGAAACAGGCAAGTCCTGCTTCGGGCAGATATTCGGGGTGTCAGTTCTGCTGAGGGGGCAGCCCGCTGAGCATCAGGTCGGCTGGAGGGCTGATGCTCTCGACCGCACCTCGATGCGAAGGATGATGCTCTCAGCATCATCGGGATCGGATCTGGCGGTGGCAAGGTCAAGGGTGATGCTGTGAGCATCAGGTCGGTCAGAGGGGTGATGCTGTCAGCAGTACCTCGGCTCAGAGGTTGATGCTCTGAGCATCATCGGGATCGGAACTGGCGGTGGCAAGGTCAAGGGTGATGCTGTGAGCATCAGGTCGGCTGGAGGGCTGATGCTGTCAGCAGCACCTCGGCTCGGAGATTGATGCTCTGAGCATCATCGGGATCGGATCTGGCGGTGGCATCGAGGTTGTGGCTGGCCGGTTGGTGGCTGGTTTTTCCAGCACCGGGCGGTTTTCGGGGTAGTCGGGTAGCCTACTTGGCGTAATTCTGGATTACCGTCCAGACGGCGTCGTTTTCGAACCCACGCCTCCACGCGGCAACTCCCGCGAGCCCGTAGGAGTCGGCCAGCTCGACGCGCAGCTTCATAGACTCCGCGTCCTCAATCCAGAGCTTGTGGGTGTCCTGCCCGACGGTCTTCTCCGCGTACATGAGTCCGGATTCGCTTTGGTAGACCGCATTCACACCTTGCTGCGACAGCCACTCCTCGGCCTGGTCCATCCCGATGGCGCGCTGGGTGACTTTCACTCCGTCATCGGTCTTGGTCTCTTTCCATAACCGCATGTAGAAGGGGACGGCCAGCACCAGCTTGTGTGGAGGGACTTCCTGCAACGTTCTCTCTATCGATGACTTGGTCCACGGGATAGAGGAGTTGGGACCCGCAACCTTCGAGCCTGCAGAGTATTGGTCGTAGGCCATCAGCATGAGGTAGTCGACCACCTCGGCGAGCCGCTTGCGCTCGTAGCACAATGACCACGTGGGACTCAGGGACTTTACCGTGATATCCATGGAAACCGACAGGCCCATCTCGTGGAGGAGCGGCGTGAGTTCCCTCACGAACTGAGTCAGGTAAGGCGCGTCGTCCTGGTAGACGTTCTCGAAGTCGAGGTTGATGCCGTCCAGTGAGTACATCCGAGCGTAGACCAGGATCTGCGAGATCACCTTGTCGCGCAGGTCCGAGTCCCTCAGCACCGTTCTGGTCCTTTGGAGTTCAAAGGAGTTGGAAAAGAGCGCCCAGATCTTGTACCCTCTCGCATGAGCCCAGTTGACGTAGCGGGTATCGACGTAGTTATCCACTTCGCCGGGTTTCTCGCCGAGTCTGAACCATGTGGGCGACACCACGTTGGCGCCGCTGAGAGAACCCATGGTGGACGTATCGGGAGTGCGCGAATCGACCTGCTCCCAGACGAGGCTGACCTTGCTGCCTTTGAGCGGAGGCGGAGTGTAGTCCTTGGGCGGCGGGATGTCCGCGGGCTTCTTGGTCGGGTCCGAGAGGCGCTTGGACGACATCCATCCCGCGACGCCGGACGTAGTCTCCACTCTGACCCAGCCTCCCTTTGTCTCGAAAATCTCGACGTAGGCGCCGGCCGGAAGAACCGCGGTCCTGCGTGCGACGATCGAGGGTTCCGTTCTCACAACAGCATCGGACAGGACCTCTGCCACGCTTGATTCCGAATCTGTGCGGTGAACGGTGAACGTCCCCGCTTCCTCATGCAGGGAGGCCGATACAGGGTACAGGAGTTCCAGAGCGCTGGCAGGCAAATACGGCTCTCCGGCCTCAAGCGTGACGGGCAAGCGCAGTTCAACGGGGTTTTGGTTTACGTAGGCAGTAAGGGAATCGGTCTTCAGTTTCACGACCTTGTCTTGGGTCGTCACTACGACAAGCCCTTCTTCGGCAAAAGCGTTGGGGTCGATGACCTTCTTCACAAATTGGAAGGGGACGTAAGCTTCGCCGGCCTCCACGACAACAGGGTACGACTGCCTCTCGCCCCGGTACACCAAGTACGGCCGCGAGGCGGGAGCCTTTTCTTCATACATGAAAGAAGGCGCAAAGGTCCCGGCGCCAACCAACAGCAGGGCCGCGACGAACAGCGGCCAAGCAAGCGGGCGTCTGGTCTTCCTTCGGGCCCTCGGTCCAATCGACAATATATCTACGCCTCTCCGGTCGCGTCTCTCTTCACATCGTCATCTACATCACATCATCGCAATTGTGTGCCTGTTTTGGCAAAGGCCTTTTTGTGGAAAAAGGAAAGGGCCCCGTGGCCAGTGAATTATCGCTCATGAAGGGGGAGAGTGTAGTGCAGACCTCACGCGACATTGTGTGGCAGAACATGGATGCGGAGCTCCAGGCGCTCTGCATCAGGGCCGGTGGGATCCCGGGTGAGCGGGCCTCCGGGGTCATGGGCTACTCCCTGCTGGACCTCTCATCGGGTAAGAAGGCTGGCTTCCACGACGACATCCTGTTCCCCACCGCAAGCACCATAAAGATAGCCGTGTTGCTCGGGCTGGCAACCAGGGTTCAACTTGGGGAACTGTCTTGGGAGCAGCGCCTTACCGTAGCAGTTGAAGGTAAGGTTGGGGGCTCGGGAGTCTTATCCCTGCTCAGGCACCCGGTGGATCTCAGCCTCTGGGACTTGGCCTCGCTCATGATAGCCCTCTCCGACAACCACGCGACCAACGCCTGCATTGACCTGGCGGGCATGAGCTTCGTGAACGACCTGCTGAACGGACTGGGACTCTCCCGGACCAGGCTCCGGCGCAAAATGATGGACTTGGAGGCGGTCAAACGGGGAGACGAGAACGTCGCGACTCCCCGGGAACTTGTGTCTTTGCTTGAAAAGCTGTACCGGAGCCAGGGCATCCCCGCCGCCGTGGCGTCCGACGTGCTCACTATCCTGGAACTGCCGAAGAGTGGCCCCTTCGCACAGGCGCTGCCGGCCTCGGTTAGAAGGGCTAACAAGACAGGAAGTCTCTCCCGGGTGCGAGTCGACGCGGGGATCATCTACCTGCCCGGCGCGGATTTCTGCCTGGCTGTAATGGGAAGTTTCCTGCAGGAAGGTGAGCAGGACACAGAACCGGTGGCCGCCGAGGTCGTCGCCGCGGCCTACCGTCACATGGCGCTCCTGGCTGACTGCAACGAGCTAGGCCGACCGCTTGCTTTCTAGGTTCTCTTGGCCCCGGGGGCCAACTGCCTAAGAACTCGGCAGCTCACCCGAAGGGATGCCTAAAAGGTAGGCAGATCCGCGCCGAAGGTGACGGAAAAGTCCGCAGAAGCTTAGGATCCCGCGGAAAACCTGTCAGCCAACTCGCGGATCTGCCTAAGAACCTGGCACCTCACCGAAGGATCTGCCTAGAAAACTGGCAGTCGGTCCGGCGCGATACGCTTTCGGCTTATCTGAAAGCTTCCGTGTACAACCTGAGCCAGTTTCCGCCCAGGACTTTCCTGACCTCTTCCTCCGAGTAGCCCCTGGACACGAGCTCCTCTGTGAGCTTGGGCATCTCGCTCGCGTCCTTCATGACCACTCCGCTCCCTTTCGGGATGCCGAAGCCGTCGAAGTCCGACCCAAGACCTACATGGTCGATACCGGCCACCTTCTTGATGTGGTCGATGTGGTCGCAGAGCCTGGACAAGGAGACTTTAGCCGGGTCGTCGTCCACAAATCCGCCCGCGAACACCGCTCCGATGACCCCGCCCTTCTTCGCCAGGGCTTCAATCTGCTGGTCGGTGAGGTTGCGAGATGCCGACGCCAGGGCGCGGCAGTTGGAGTGGGACGCGATATACGGCCGGTCCGAGACCTTGTCGACCGCCCAGAAGCTAGTGTCTGACAGGTGTGAGACGTCAACCAGCATGCCCAAGCGTTCCATTTCTTTCACGACCGAGATCCCGAAGTCGGTGAGCCCGGACCCCGCGGACTTCTCCCCCTGCCCATCAGCTATGTCGTTCCGCTGGTTCCAGGTGAGTCCCATGGCCCGCACCCCGAGCCGGTGAAAGTCCCGGAGCAGCCCAAGGCTACCCTCAACGGCTTCACCGCCTTCGATGCTGAGCACCGCGCAGTTCTCCTTGTCACGCTTGACCTTCTCGATGTCTGCGGCCGTGGTGGCCAGACGGAATTCCTCGGATTCGTCGATGAGGGCGTAGAAGGCGTCCATCATCTCCAGCGTCCGGCGCGCGGACCGCGTCGGTTTGTACTGGGGTTCTATGTACAGCGCCATGACCTGGCAGGTGACCCCGCCTTCCTTAAGCCTGGGGAGATCGATGTGGCCGCCGTCGTTCCTTTCGAAGAAGTTCCGCTGCGACGCCGGCATCCCGGGAAAACCGAGACCCCTGCCCGTAACGGCCAGGAGGGTGTCGCAATGCGCGTCAATCACGATCGATTCCTTATGTATCCTCTCTGCCTCGCTCACAGATCTTACCCCCTCTTAATGAGAATGCCAGGCTCCCGGAACCGGAGACCTGGCATTTCCTCCAACTCTCAGGACTACTCTTCAACCTTAATGGCTTCGGTCGGGCAGGTAGCAGCCGCGTCCTTGGCGCACGGGAGGTTATCCTTGACTGCGTCCTGACTCTTCACTTCGGCCTTGCCGTCATCCTCAAGATGGAATACCGCAGGGCACGTATCAGCGCAGAGACCGCATCCGATGCAAAGATCCTTATCCACAGCAACTTTGGGCATCCTGAAGCACCCGTCCTTTCGAGGCGTTTGATGATTGGATTATAGCATAGGAAACCCTCAGCGCTGCCCCGACGCCTTGAGGTACAGGTCCATTATCTTCTTGGTCACAGGGCCGACCTTCCCGTCGCCGACCACGTTCTCGTCGATCCTGACAGCCGGGTTTATCTCCACCACGGTGCCCGAGGTGAACGCCTCGTCGGCGGTGAGAGCATCCTTGACGCTGAAGATCTTCTCAACGAAAGGTATCCCGTTCTTGGCGCACAGTTTCTTGATCTCTCCCCTTGTGATGCTGGAAAGGATGAGATCGCCCTCGGGATGGGTCCATAGCTCGCCGTTCTTCACGATGAAGAAGCTTGACGAGGCGCCCTCTGTGACGTGGTTCTGGTCCCTGTAGAGCACAGCCTCGAAACCGCCCTTGTCGTGGGCCTTGGTCGACGCGAGGCAGTTGGGGAGAAGGTTGACCGTCTTGTAGCAGCACTTAAGCCACCTGATGTCCGGCTGAAGCGAGACCATAATGCCGTTCTGTCTGCGCTCTTCGGGCTGGGCCGCCGCCGGCTTGGACTGGATGAAGATGTTGGGGGTGGTCATCTTGGCAGTGACGTAGTGGGTCCTCGGGTCATAGGTCCCGCGGGTCACTTCCCAATAGACCGATGCGCCTCCGAGATTGGAGTCCTTTATGACCTTACGGATGATCTTGTCGAACTCATCCTTGCTGTAGGGGAAAGGCAGACCGATACCCTTGACGCCAAAGTAGAACCGGTCAAGGTGCTCGCTTAGGCAGAAGGGCTCGTTGTCGTAGACTCTGACAACCTCATAAAGCCCGTCGCCGAACAGGAAACCCCTGTCTAGAACCGATACCTTGGCCTCTTCCTTGCTTATGTAGGATCCGTTCAGATACCAAAGCTCCGGCACGTCATAAGCCTCCTTCGTCGCATAACAACCAATTCAGGCGAAGACTTCTGCAAGTGCCTTGCTTGATCCTCCAAGGACTTACCTTACTTTGGCGCTCTTGAGAGCCTCCTGGACAGATACCACCCACTTGGAGGAGCTACTGGTGGCGCCGGCATAGGTATCGACGGCCCCGCTATTCTTCTCAACGAATCTCTTCTCCATCGCGTCCTTGGCCTCGAGAGCCTTGGGGTACTGGTATGTGGGCCAATCCTTCAGCACGTTCTGCTCGGTCACGTCGTCCAATTTCACGGCTGTGATCTTGTCGGCCTGTATGGTCACGAACGCGATGCCGTAGCCGCTGTCTGTGCTCGGGGAACGGCCGAAGTAGGTGCCGTCAAAATAGGTGGACTTGACCGCGGGAGTCTTCCTCGCCTTTTCCAGCGCGTGTGAGACGGCCTCCTTGTACTTGATGGAGGAACTGGTGGCGCCCGCGTAGGCGTCGACGTTGGCATCCTGCTTGCCCACAAACCTCTTGGCCATCTCAGTGTTGGCCTCTTTGGCTTTCGCGTAAGGGTAGGCCGCGTAGTCCTTGTCCGCGCCGAGTTCGGTCACCTCAGTGAGCTTCGCCGCCGTGATTTTGTCCTTCTGCACAGTCACTTCCGCTATGGCGTAGCCGTACTGGCTATCTGCCTGGGAAATCCCTTTGTACGTGCCGTCTGTGTAGATCTTGGGCTTGCACCCTGACGCCGTGAGCACCACTGATGCCAAAAGACCAAGGACGGCGATCGTAAGCAGGTTTCGTTTCATCGAACTACCTCCCTCTAGCGTAGTATGTCCACGCTGGGCCACCGCGTCAAACCTCATGATCGCGCATGATTCTGCCCGCAGCAAAGATCTCTTCGCCCCATTCCGACCTCATACGACTGGAAGCGTCTGGGTGCGCCCACGCTTGCCTGGGGACTGTCAAAAGTAGGTAGACTCGTTACTTGGGACAGGTAGCGTAAACCTGTCGCGTTAGGTCGAACGATTCACCATTGTCCACAAGGGTATCCACAAGAAGGCTCCCGAAGTCATCTGGCACCTCGCGATACAGCCGGTGGCGCGCGTTCCCGAGAGATAGAGATGGCAATAGAAGCGTACGGGAGGTTCCGAATATGGCAGAAGACAGTGTGCTCCGCGAGAGCGTTAGATCGCTCTCAAGGGAGGGCAGGGAGTTTGTCCTCCGCTACAGCCTGGCAATGCAAGATACTGAGAACGGACAGCAATGCTGCATCCAGGCATCGGTTAACGAGAGGACCAATCTGGGGACCGATAGGCAGACCGGCTGCCGCGTCGAGATGTCCCACGTCCACCCCGACATGGGTAAGAGGATATTTGAGTTTATCGCCGGAGCGGAAGAACCGGTTTTCCCGGTCCACGTTCCCGAGATCGTCCGCGACCAGCTATCCGTCACCTGGAGCGTGGCCGTAAGGCCGAGCCGATAAAGAGTTACTTCTGCGGCGCCTGCGCTCTGGCTATCTGCGGGAGCAGGTCGGACAGCTCGATGAACTCGTCGGCCGCGTCTACCAGTTCGTCTGCAGCCTTGAAGTTGCACCTGGCGTAGGCGTCGGGATGCTGCGTGGACAACACCTGGATCCTGACGCCTCTCTGGGCGACCGCGCGGATTAGCGGAACGAAATCCCCGTCTCCGGAGCAAAGCACGAACTTGTCGCAGCGGTCAACCAGGGAAAGCATGTCGATAGCGAGCTCCAAGTCAAGATCGGCCTTGATGGTCCCGCCCGCGAATACCTTCAGCGGCTTGCGGACCACCATGTACCCGTTCCTGTTCAAAAATCTGTGGAACGATTGAGACCGCCTGCGGCCGCTATCGAGCTCCTCCCTAAGGGCCACCGGGTCGGGATTGCTTGACAGCCTGACGTACTGGTCAATGCTGTCGGTTGTCCATTCTCCGGTGTAGTAGTAGGCCCTAATGAGGATGCTGTCCTTGGACAGGATATCCAGGAGCCTTACGAAGTCAACGTGGATGCCGAATGAATCGTAGGTGGCGTACTTGAAATTCCAGCCGTCGACGAAAACCGCGAGTCTGGACGGGGGGCGAACGATGTCAGCTTTCAAAGCGACAGTCCTCCAATGAAGTGGTGCGCCCGGCGCGAATCGAACGCGCAACCTTTGGCTCCGGAGGCCAACGCTCTATCCAATTGAGCTACGGGCGCACTTTACTCGGTTCATTATATACGCCTACAGGCGACCGAACAAGATTAGGGCTCCTATCACCAGGAATCCTCCGCCGGCGACCAGTTTGATGATGTGGGCGGGCACAAGCCTGTAAAGCGTATCTCCCACGAGGACGCCGATGAGCGAAGAGAGCGTCAGCGCAAACGCTGAGCCTATGAACACGCTCACAGGAGCCTTCTTGGAGGAGGCAAGCATCATAGTTGATAGCTGGGTCTTGTCACCCAGCTCCGCAAGAAAGACAGCGACGAAAGTTGAAGCAACTATCCTCCAGTCCAAGTTAACGAGCCCTGCCGGCTCGCCCCTCCCCTCTAAGGCGTCGATGCGTCCGCCGCATGGCGGGCATAACCCCTACTCTTTCGGTGCGGCAAGGGCGAGAATCCTTCTGCGACCTCACCAGATCCCTAGAGCTTTGGCCCTTTCGTCCAGCACGTCGGCGAGAGTTGGGCGGCCTATCTCCTGGAGTTCGTACCTCACCCTGGTCCAAGGCTTGTCGATCTTGGCTATCTTGGACAGGTCAATGGGCGTCGCTACTATGACCGCATCGCAGGGAGTCCTGCGTATGGTCTCTTCCAGGTCCCTCACCTGCTGGTCTCCGTAACCCATGGCAGGCAGGAGAGTGCCGATCCCGGGGTACTTCCGATACGTGGCAGCTATACTCCCGACCGCAAACTCCCTTGGGTCTACTAGGCTTTTCGCTCGGTAACGCTTGGCCGCCACCACGCCGGCGCCAAAGGTCATTCCCCCGTGCGTCAGGGTGGGACCGTCTTCTACCACCAACACGTTCTTGTCGCGAATAACTTCCGGGTTGTCGACGAAGATCGGAGACGCCGCCTCGACGACCGCCGCGTCGGGGTTAAGTCGCCCAATTGCCTCCCTGACCTGGTCCACTCCCTCGGGCGGAGCAGTGTCGATCTTGTTGATCACCACGATATCGGCCATCCGCAGGTTGGTCTCCCCCGGGTGATACCTTTCCTCGTGTCCGGGCCTGTGAGGGTCGACCAGCACGATGTGGATGTCCGGCTTGTAGAAGGGCAGGTCGTTATTGCCGCCGTCCCATAGGATGATGTCGGCCTCTTTTTCCACCAACCGGAGGATCTTCTCGTAGTCAACGCCCGCCCAGACGACCATCCCGCGGTCGATTATGGGCTCGTACTCCTCGCGCTCCTCGATAGTGCACTTGTACCTGTTGAGGTCCTCGTAGGTGGCGAACCGTTCGGCCGTCTGCTCCACGAGGTTGCCGTAGGGCATCGGGTGGCGGACGGCGCTGACCTTCTTGCCCCTCTGCTTTATGATGTCGAGGACCCTGCGGGTGGTCTGACTCTTACCGACCCCGGTGCGGACCGCCGTGACTGCCACAACCGGCTTTTCCGATGCCAGGAGGGTGGAACGGGGGCCCAGGAGCACGAAGTCGGCACCGCTGGCCATGACAAGCGACCCCTTGTGCATCACATACTCGTGGGAGACGTCGCTGTAGGCGAAGACTACCTGGTCTATCTCGTGTTGGCGGATGAGCTCCGGCAACTTGTCTTCCGGGTAAATGGGGATGCCCTGATCGTAGGAAGGCCCGGCCAGTTCAGGCGGATACAGCCGGTCCGATATGTCGGGTATCTGAGTTGCGGTGAAGAAAACCACCTGATAATCCGGGTTATCGCGGAAGAAGACGTTGAAGTTGTGAAAGTCCCGGCCCGCGGCCCCCATGATCGCGACTTTCCTGGGTCTAGCCATGCGAACATCTCCTTGGATCCCGGCCTCGGGCGCCGGTCAACTGACTGCCTTGGTCTCTTCTGTCCTCGGTGTCTTGACCCACATCTTCGGCTCTCTGCCTATGCTCTTCAGCACCAGCGCGCTGGTATAGGGCACGGGAAACATGAAGGCCGCCAGGGGCAGCAGCAGCAACCCGAGGTAGACCAGGCAATTGCCTGCGAAGGAATCGGGTTTCCCGGCCTGGTCCAAATAGCCGCTGTACCTCCTAAACGCGTAAAGAGTGAACCCCAGGTAGATGGCCGAAAATGTCGTAAGGATCCACTGCCCGGAGGGAGGAATGATGTTGGGATCCAACAACCCTTTGTAGTGAAGCCCCATGGCTATAGGCGGGACAAACGTAGCTACCTGGTACACCACCCACTCAACCTGGCCCTTGATCATGAGCCTCCACCAAAGCCGCTCTCTTTTCTTGGGTTCAACGTCCTGCGCGTGGGCGACCTTATCCACGACCTGCAGGTGGCCCGTCCCCCAGCGAAGGCGCTGGCGGAAGAACGCCCGGAAGGTCGGCGGGGTCTGTTCAGAAGACATGTAGGGCAGATACTCCGGCCAGGCGTCGCACGAGAGGTAGGCTCTCGTGCCAAACTCCAGGTCCTCAGTCAACACGCTGGAATCCCAACCGCCGACTTTCTGTAAGAGTTCCCTGCTGACAAACACGTTGGTCCCGCCCACAAAGGGCAGCGTTCTAAAAAGCCAGGGCAGGTACCAGTCGTGCGCTATGGCCTGGTACAACGAGGCAATCCTGCAGAACGGGGTCATCTGGTAAAAGTTCCTGACCTGAAAGACGGGGCCCTGAAGGACGCGCGACCCGAGCGGGTCCAGCATTCGACGGTACCCAACGTACAGGAGCACATCGGAGCTGGGGCGGCTCTCGGCGTCGTAGAAGCCGCAGACTTCGGTGCGGGGGTCAAGGAAGGAAGTGCCCCAGTTCAGCGCTCTTCCCTTCGTGGAAGGGACCGCCTGCCCGGTCCTCACTCCGCCCATCTTGCCGTCAAAGTCGGCCGGGACCTGGATGTGCTTAATCACCGCCACGTCCGGCCGGCCGCCCAATTCCCGCCTTACGTCGTCCAACACTTCCTGGGTAGTGGGGTACATCTCCGCGACCGTCCGCTCAACCTTGCCGGGGAGTTCGCCCCCGGCGGCCGCCTTTCTGACCGCCTGCGCCACCCTCGCCGCAATGAAGTCAGTCATGCGGGAGATGATGTCGCGGGTCAGTTCGTGGTTAGCCTGTACGGTATGCCGGATCGTCTTCTGCAGCACCCGCCGTCTGGTTTCGTCGTACAAACCGGCGAACGCGGCTATGACGGGCACGGCCACAGCAAGGCACGCCGGATACACCCGTCCCTGGTCCAAAGGAGAGAGCCAGCGGCAAGTCCTGGAAACGATCGAGAACAGCCTTTTCCTTGGCGGCGCTCCATTGGAGTTCACGATGGCTATGCAGATGTCGCGGACCATCCGGTGCCTCTCAGCGGCGGGCAGGTTTGAGAGTTCAGGCACGCTCACCGAGTACGTCTTCTGGAACCCTTTTGAGAGGTACTCCTTGAGGGCGTAGTCCGACAGCATCGACAAAAGGACCGCCCTGACGCAGGATTCCTGCTCCTTTGGCAGCGCCTCCTGACGCCTTGCGCCCCGCAGGACGGCAACCGCCGCCCTCGCGATGCTTGCCCTTTCCTGGGACGCCGTGAGCGCTTCCTTCTCATCGGTCATCACTACAATCTCGAGCGATTCCGGCGGGTAGTTTAACTTCACCAGGTGCCTGACGGTGTTTTCGATGACCAGTGACTCGTTCCTGGCGGGTACCAGGACGCTCATGAACGGGATCTCTCTGCCAAGGGCCGCGGCGGTGTCGCGAAGGTCGTTCGCGCGCAGCGTGAGTCGTCTATTCCAATACTTTTTGTCGCTGTAGTTTTTCCAGATGAAGAACCTTGCGAAGAGGACGAAGAAGATGAGGTACACGGAAAAGGCAACCAGGTAGATGCTCTGGGCTGTCGTCATCTGGCGCGCGGACCTCCCTTTGGTATGGACGCATACTTTACACGCCCAACGGATAGTGTTGCGCCACGCCAAAGCGCCTATTCGCCAGATGGAAAAGGAGGAGGGCGGGGTCATTGGAGAACCCGCCCTCTTGCCAGACCAACCTTGGATTGTGCTTGGCTTTAGATTATGCCGCCTACCATCTTGATGGCGTCGAGGAGAGTCGGCGTGCCGATCTCCTGCAACTCGTAGCGCACCCTCATCGAGGGTTTCTCAACCTTCATGACTCTGCGCAGGTCAATTGGGGTCGCCACGAGGACCAGATCGCACGGGACCGCATCGACGGTCTCTTCCAGCTCCTTGACCTGCTTGGGCGAGTAACCCATGGCAGGCAGCACCGGGCCGACGTGAGGGTACTTTTGGAAAGTGGCGGCGATAGAGCCGACCGCGTACGGTCTGGGGTCGACTAGCTCGGCTGCACCCCACTTCTTTGCGGCCATAACGCCGGCGCCGTAGCTCATCTCGCCGTGGGTCAGCGTAGGACCGTCCTCGATGACCAGGACTCTCTTGCCCGCGATCTCAAGGGGCCTTTCGGGAAAGACGGGCGACGCGGCATCGACCACTATGGCCTTGGGGTTGGCCTCTCGCACATTGTTCCTGACTATGTCGACGTTGCCGGCCCCGGCGGTATCGATCTTGTTGATCACGACGATGTCGGCCATCCGCAGATTTGTTTCTCCAGGGTGGTACATGATCTCGTGCCCCGGCCTGTGGGGGTCGACCAGGACGATGCGGCAATCGGACTTGTAGAAGGGCAGGTCGTTGTTGCCGCCGTCCCACAGCACCACGTCGACTTCCTGCTCCGCCCGGCGGAGGATCTCGCCGTAGTCCACCCCGGCGTACACGATGGTCCCGCGGTCCAGGTGCGGCTCATACTCCTCGCGCTCTTCGATCGTGCACTTGTAGGAATCGAGGTCGGCGTATGTCGCGTACCTCTGCCAGATCTGCTCCTCCAGATTGCCGTAGGGCATGGGGTGGCGGATAGCGGCCACTTTCTTGCCCGCCGCCTTCAGGATCTCGGCGACCTTGCGCGTCGTCTGGCTCTTCCCGACGCCTGTCCTGACGGCACACACCGAGATGACGGGCTTCTTGGAGGGGATGGCTGTGGCTTTGTAGCCCAAGAACTTAAAAGCAGCTCCGCTGGCCAGCACCGAAGAAGCCTTATGCATGAGGTTTACGTGACTCTGGTCGCTGTAGGCGAAGATGACCTCGTCTATCTTGTGCTTCTTGATTATGTCGGGGAGTTCGCCTTCGGCATAGATGGGAATCCCGTTGGGGTAGAGCTTGCCCGCCAGCTTTGGCGGGTAGGTCCGCCCCTCGATGTCCGGGATCTGGGTTGCCGTGAAGCAAACCACCTCGTAGCCGGGGTTGTCCCTGTACACGGTGTTGAAGTTATGGAAGTCGCGCCCCGCGGCCCCCATGATGACGATCCTTGTTTTCGGCATCATCTTTGCCCTCCGGTCATATATGTTGGTTCTCCCGCCCTACATAACCAGGGCAAGAACCGCCTTTTGCGCGTGTAGCCTGTTCTCGGCTTCGTCGAATATGACCGACCTGGGGGAGTCGGCTACCTCGGCCGTGACCTCCTCGCCCCTGTGGGCGGGCAGGCAGTGCATGAAGACGGTGTTCTTGCCGGTCTTCTCCATGAGCTTGGCGTTGACTTGGTAGGCAGCCAGGTTCTTGAGCCTCTCCTGGCGCTCCGTCTCCTGTCCCATGCTGGTCCAAACATCGGTATAGACAATATCTGCATCCTTAAGCCCCTGGTCTATGTCGTTGGTGACCACGATCTTGCCGCCGTACGGCCGGGCGTCTTCCTCAGCCATCTTCTGTATGTCCTGTCTCGGCTCGTAGCCTTTGGCGCATACGACTCTAACTTCCATGCCCAACTTGCCGCAGCCCAACATGAGGGAGTGAGCCACATTGTTGCCATCGCCGACAAACGCCGTCTTCAAGCCCTTGACGTACCCGAACTTCTCCTTGATTGTGAGCAGGTCCGCAAGGATCTGTACCGGATGGACCAGGTCGGTGAGCCCGTTAACCACGGGGACCCTGGAGTGCCGGGCCAAATCCACAACGTCCTGGTGGGCAAACGTGCGGATCATAATCGCGTCGCAGTATCTGGATATGACCTGGGCCGTGTCGGGGATGGTCTCGCCCCGCCCGAGTTGAAGGTCGTTTGCGCCCAGGTAGAGAGCGTGTCCACCCAGCTGAGTCATGGCCACCTCAAACGATACGCGGGTCCTGGTCGAGGGCTTCGAGAAGATCATGGCCAGAGTCTTGCCAAAAAGAGGAGTGGGACGTATCCCCGCGTAGTAGTCCGCTTTCATATTCCACGCGGTTTCGAGAACGGTCTCTATATCCTCTTTCGACCAGTCATGTAGCCACACAAGATGCCTGCCTCTAAGGTTTTTCATGAAGGGCTTCCTCCTTTTTCCTGCCAATCGATCTAGTCAGTCCAGACCTTGCCGACCATCTCGAGCGGCCTCCCGCATTTCGGGCAGGCGCCGTCGCGCAAGTACGACTTCTCGAGTTCAAGGCCCCCTCTTACAAGGAGCGCCGTCTTGCACTCCGGGCAGAGGGTGTCGGCATAGCCTTCCTTCCAGGCGTTACCTATGTACACGTAGTGCAGGTCTTCCATCGCTACATCCCTTAAGCGTTCCAACGTGCTCACCGGAGTGGCCGGCCTTTCATACCGGTAATTTGGGAAGTACCTCGACAGATGCAGCGGTATGGCCGGAGAGAGCCCCGCGAGCCACTTGGAGAGCCCCCGCACTTCGTCGTCGCTGTCGTTGTCGCCCGGGATGACCAGGTACGTGACCTCGACCCAGGACTTCTCGTGAGCCGCTTCAACGGCGCGCAGCACCGGGGCCAGTCGTCCGCGGATAACCTTCTTGTAGAACCCTTCGGTCCACCCCTTCACATCGATGTTGAGGGCGTCCACCAGCGGCAGCGCTTCGCGGAGGACTTCTTCGGAGACATAGCCGTTGGTTATAAGGATGTTTCGAAGGCCGCTCTCTTTTGATTTGCGGGCGCAGTCCAAGACGAACTCCATCCACACGGTAGGCTCGTTGTAGGTGTAGGCGATACCGGTCACGCCGGGGTGCGCCTTGCGATGCTCCAATGCAAGCTCGATCACTCTGTCGGGCGTGGCCTCAAAAAGATCGGGCTTCTCCTGGGATATCTGCCAGTTCTGGCAGAACTGACAGCCGAAATTGCAGCCGTACGAGCCGACCGAGAAGAGGTAGCTGCCGGGGTCCACATGGAACAGCGGTTTCTTCTCGACGGGGTCCAGGGCAAGGGACGACAATTGGCCGTAGTTCCTCGAGTAGAGAGTCCCGCCCCTATTCTCCCGTACCTGGCAGATCCCTGCCTTGCCCGGCAAGATGAGGCAGCCGTGAGGACAGAGGCGGCATCGCACCGCGTCCTCCCCCTGCCTTTCCCAATAACGCGCTTCCGTTAAAGCCAAAGCCAGCCCCTCTTCAGTGATACCGAGTAACCGTGAACCGTGCCAGCGAAACACCTTTGTCAGACGGGCCGATCCCGGCCTTCTCTTTCGCTATCCGCACCTGCTCTCCGGTCGTGTCCACTCCGGGCAAATCCGGTAGGAGCAATCCCCTCCTTCCCCCCTTCTCCACTATGACTCCGTAGGTCCGAGGGTCGAGCTCGCTTTCGGATTTCACGAGCTCGCTCTCGGAAAGCACGTCCACCGAGTAGTCCAGAAGGCTAAGTTCGTCCTTTTCGACCGTGTCGAACCTGGGATCCTGGGTCGACGCGCTGATGGCGTTGGCGACAATCTCATCGGCAGCGCGGCTCTTGGTGGCTTCCGTCGTGCCGATGCAGCCGCGAAGCATCCCCTCTTTGTGTATGGAGACAAAAACCCCCGCTCTCTTGCGAAACTCATCGGGTACTTCATGCGGCGCGGGCTCTATTTGGCCGCTCCTGACGTAGCGTTCCACCGTTGCCCTGGCGAGGGAGACCGCGAATGATTCGTGGCTGCGGATTGAGCTCATCCTGCCCGTCCGCCCGTCTTTGATTGACCCCAAGCGCGACGCGCTCTGGTCCCTCTGCCCCGGGCGCAGGAGCACGACGCCGTACCCCACTCCAAAGGGGCCCTCGTAAGACAGCACCTCGCTGCGGACCTGATAATTGTCCAAGGTTCCAAGCATCATGACAATGGGCCTTAGGCCGCATTCACCAGCATCCTCTGCCAGATCGGCGGGGAATAGGACCGCCTCGCCCGGTTGGAACCGCTTTAGGAGGTCAACGACCTTGGCGTCGAAGTCCTTGCCCCGGGGGTTGTACCCTGCCGGAGCTCCCGGCATTAACCTGTGTGAAAGGTCGCCCGACGCCAGCACCGCGATCTTTCTGTCCAGGAGGAACGCCGCCCTCTCAATGGCTGCTCCAAACCGGTATAGGTCAAAGAGGGACAAAAACCCTATGTTCACCACGACCAGGTTCCCGGAAAAACCGCCCTTGGCTATGAAGTGCAGCGGCACCACGACGCCGTGGTCCAGGTCCTTGTCCGCGCCGTAGCGGTCGATCTTGCGGTCGTCCAGGAGCGCCAGCGGCACGGCGGGGTCCTTCGCCGCTTCCCTCTGTATCGCTTCCACCAGTCCCGCGTCGTTGGGGAAATCAACTTTGACCTGGCCGGCGCCAAAGCTCGCTAGGTCTCCGCGGAGCCTTTTCTGTGAGCGTATGGATACCGCGTCCGAGAACACGGGCCCGTGCGGGGTTATGAGCACCAGGGTTTCGGCGGATGCCTTTGAGAAAACCTCTCCCAGTCTGCGAAGCGCGTCGCCGGTAGAGGAGGCCTTGGTCTCCTCCCCCCTGCCGACCTCCGGGACCACGATGGGCGGGTGAGGCGAGAGTCCGGCGATGACTACTGGCAATCCCATCTCCTACTGCACCACCTTTTCCACAAAAGGAGAGGTAGACGCCCGCAATAGGGCACTGTAGCCGGGGATGAACGTGAGGACGGCGCCAGCGCGAACCGGCCAGCGAGCATCCTCTACGTCGCAGATCAGGTGGTCCGACGAAGCGCCCACCACCGTAACCCCGTCTTCGATTGGCACAAGAGAATCCGGGTCCACGTCCTGCCGCCCTATGGCCAGGATAGCCCGCCTGCGCCGGCCCCTATCCACAAACGTGGGCACCACCCCGAAGGCATTTTGGCCGACCTCGCCGAAAGGCGCCGAAGGCTTCTGGACCACTTCAATCACTTCCGCGGCAATCGTGAAAGCATCCGGATAGCAGCCCGGCACGGCTCTCCTCTCGATGGCCTCAGTGCCCAGGAGAATACTCTCGCCTATCCGCAGCTCGGTTATGCCGTGGGGAGTGTCGCCTGCAAGCAGCAGCCTCATGTTGGCGGAGTTGCCGCCCGAGACCCTCTCCAGCGGCCGCCTGAGGACCGTCTCGATCTCCTTCTTCACGGCAAGCAGGGACTCCATTTTTTCCCGGGTGGGTATCACGCCCCCGTAGCAGGCGAGGTTGGTGCCGATCCCACATAGTTCGATGCCTGCGACGCGGGACATCTCCTCGGCCACATCTGGAGCGTCTGCAACCATCACACCTTCCCGGAGGTCCCCCAAGTCGACCATGAGGATTACGCGGTGGCGTTTCCCAAGCCGGGCGGCGGCGTCACCCAGCGCCTTCACGGTCAAGGGGTCCGAGTTCAAACTCACGTCCGCCACCTGCACGGCCTCCGCGACTCTTGTGAGAGAAGGCGCGCGCAGTAAGACGGTCTCCCCTTCGTAGCCCAGGCTGCGCAACCGGCGCAGGTTCTCCACCCGCGAGTCGCCTATGGCCGACGCGCCTCCGTCAACCATGGCCTTGGCGACGGCAGGGTGCCCCATGGCGCCTTTGGCCACGCCAACCAGGCGCATCCCCTGCCCTCCGAGCAAGCCGGCAACAACGTGGGCGTTGTGCTGAATCTTCTTCACATCTATGTAGAGTGCGGGATACGTCGTCATGTGACTCCCAAGCTCCTCATGAGGATTTTCCTGGCCGCATCCGGATATTCTTTCGAAAGAACGCCGCACGAGGCCATGATATAGCTGTCGTCCAGGAGAACTTTGGCGCCTTTGGGATAAAGCTCCCTGCCGGGGCCCTGCCCGACCAGCTCCCCAAGCGTCTCGGCGCCTCCAGGCAACCTCGTGAGCGGCCCACCCGTCCCGATTATCGTCCTTACGCTGGACAGGTCCTTGCCGCAGGCGATGATCTGCCTGCCAGAAGGCCCGTACAGATACCTGATCCTGCCGGCGTGCCTGCCGAAAGCGGTGGCGGTCGCGTACCGGGCGAAGTAGACAACCATCTTCACCTCTTTGGGGTCCTTGGGAATGACCCTAAGGTCCCGCAGTACCGGCAGAGGGTCGAAACCCAGGTCCTGCGCGGCTCTGTCCTTTACCTGTTCGTAAATGTTAAGCGCATTGACGTGGATCCCGAGATCGCCTTCCACCGTCCGTTTGGCCAGAGGCTCCGGGCTCTCCAGTATGGACTGGATCTCAGGACTCCCCTTGGCGACAGAGTGAACGTCCGTAGTGGCGCCGCCTACGTCCAGCGCGACCAGATCTCCCAGGACCGGGTAAAGCATCTGGCACGATTTCATGACCGCCCCCGGGGTGGGCATGATGGGCCCGTCGACCATATCCCTTATTCTGTCCATGCCGGGAGCGCCGGTGATGTGTTCCTCGAAAACGTCCTGGATAACGCGGCGAGCGGGCTCGACGACCAGTTCGTCGACCTTGGGGTAAACGTTATCCACCAGATAGAGTCTGACCCCTGCCTCTGCGAAGATGCAAGCGATCTCAGAGCGGGCCGCGACATTGCCGGCGTAGACTACCGGCGCCCGAAGGCCCTTTGCCGCAAGCAACCTGGCGTTCCTTATGGCAGTGTCCTTCTCGCCGTAGTCCACCCCGCCGGCCAGCATCACTATCTTGGGCCGGACCTTGTAGAGCTGCTCCAGATCGTGGGCGGTCATGTCTCCCGCGGTAACCATCCTGACCACGGCGCCGGCGCCCAGAGCTGCCTCCTTGGCTGCTCTAACGGTCATGTCGTAGACCAGGCCGTGCACGCTCATGGAGAGCCCGCCTGCGGCGCTGGATGCCGCCATCATCCTGCCGTACTCAAGTTCATGACCGGTCCAAAGAGGGCTTTGGCGGAGCTGGCCGGTGAGGTCCTCCACAGCTGCGGACAGACCACTGGTCACGTCCCCCCGGTCAACCGTGGTCGGGGACATCCCCTGACCCAGGAACGCCGGCCTCTCTCCCAGGCCAAAGGCGTTTACTACGGTGGTAGTGCTGCCTATTTCCGCAACCAGGACGTCAACCTTCATGGGAGCGGGAGCCTGCCCTTGCCTTCTCTCCACAGTTCCCACCGTTTCTTGACCAGGAACGAGGCCACCTGAATGCCCTTGGTCCCGCGGCCAAAGCCCGCGTCCAAACCGGATTCCACCGCGAGGTCGTTGGTGACCTGAGTGCCTCCCCCTATGAGGATGAACGAGTCACGAACACCCTTCTCCCTGCATAAACGGTCGAGACGCTCCATGTTCTTGCGGTGGACGCCGGCGTGGCTAATGATGGTCGATATCAGGATCGCATCGGCGTCCTCCTCGATAGCGGCGTTGACCACCTTGTCTATGGACACAGAGGTCCCCAGGTACGTGGCCTTGACGCCAAAGCCTTCGATGCCGCCGTGCTTGATGTCGATGATCTCCCGCATCCCAACCGAGTGCTCGTCCTCTCCAACGGTCGCGCAGACCACTTTCAGCGGGTTCTTGCCGATATCCTCGCGGATCTGGTCGGCGGACAGCACCGTTGGCTTATCGGGGATCTTGAGGGAGTCCCTTTGGATGGCGAACGGCAGGCGCGCCTTCACCTCAATTAGCGTGCCTTCGGCCGGGTGGGCGATCCCTTTGTGGATGACCTCTGGCTCCTCCAGCCCCAGCTTCTTGACCATCTCGATAGCCGCGTACTCGGCGACCCGCTCGCTTTCAGCTATGAACATGGTGAGCGTGAGGTAGCCGTCGTTGGCCCACTGGACCTCGGGCTTGATCGCACCGGATGCCAGCTCTTTTTCCACGGCCGCGTACCGGCGCTCCACGTTGTCTTCGGGGTCCAACTCATCGATGTACACGATCTTGCCGCTATCGCACAAGGTGCATCCGTCAATCATCTGGCAGGGCCGGGATATGCCCTTGGGCAGGTTGTTGTACCCAAAGTGGTGGCAGACAGGTGCCATGTAGTCCTTGTCTCTTTGGACGATGCTGCCCGCCGCCACCCCGCCGTCGGGGTCCCTCTTGATGCCGTCGCCGTTCCTCTCGGGGTAAAGTCCCGAGTCCACGAACATGCCCTCGGCCACTGAGCGGAAGTACCCCATCTCTTTGACTTCCTCCAGGTACAGCACCGCGCGCTCGGCCAGGTCACGAACGGCTTGCGGCAGCGGGCCGTCCTTTTTGACCGCGACCATCTCCTTCAGGCCGTCCATGCCCAAAAGGGTCTGCTTGGCGGTGTCCACCGCGGCCAGGTTGTTGTAGTGCCAAGGCACGTTGCGGCCCTCGTCTGGCGTGATGGTGCTCTGGACATCGGCAGACGTTAGGGAGGACAAAACCAGGTTCATGGTATGGGTCACGGTTGCTTCACGGGCGTCGGACTCTATGTACCTGGTGTTTTGTTGGGCTCTAATCTTGTAGTCGGAGAACAGCCACCTGACCGCCACGGCGTATGGCAGATCGTAGAACATGGCCGGCGCCGGAGGGGCCGTAGGCGGCACGCTGGAAAGCGCGATCTTGTCAGGACTCATGCCTATCATCCTGGAGTACGCCGAGTTCAAGGCGTGCTGGACCAAGAGCTCAGGCATGACCTTCCAGGCCTCGCGGGCGGTGGCGTTGGCGTTGTGGGCTCCGTCTATCTGCAGTATCCCGGCATGGGCCATGACCTTCTTGGCCACGGCGGCGTCCACAAATGACCTCTCCATGTTGACGTTGCGGTAAAGCACGTTGTACTGGGGGTCCTGATGGGCGCCGTTGACGCCTTCTTCGGCGAACAAGACGGCGATCTCAGGTCCCGCGACCCCTGAGACGTAAGAATGGAAGTTGATGGGGCGACCGACCTCGTCTTCGATAAGGTCCAGCGCCTTCCTGGTGGCGCGGAGCTGCTTGCGGGTGATGGGGATGCCCCCCACTCCCTCGGGCGTCCCCTCCAAAAGGCCGTCGATGTGGCTCTGGCCCGTGGTCCTTATGACCATCATGTGGTCGGCCCCGTGCCAGGCAGCCATCCTCATGCGCCTTATGTCGTCCTCGAAGCGTCCCGAGGCGATCTCGGTGGTGATGACGTAGTCGGGCTGGGGGTCTATCCCCCCGAAGTACTTGGCCGATGGAAGAGGGACCGAATGGTCCAATGGCGCCGAGGTGTCTTCGTATTGAAAGGGACCTACCTTTTGATGAGGGACGCTCTTTCGCCAGGTCCAGCCTGTCCGCCTCGGGTGGTAGTTCCCCAGGTCCTTCAGTATCTCGCCTACGTCTATCTTCTTGTTGGGATCCAGGCGACTCATGCCTTCTCGCCTCCAAACGCAGATGCGAGGTCGTCCCAGCCCTGTCCTTTTGCCAGCGCCCGCCCTGCTTCCAGGTACTGCTTGCCCCTACCGGAGATCTGAGCGTACCTAAGGACCAAGTTGCCCACACCCTTCCCTAAGAGGCGCCGCTTCTCGGCCGCGCCCGCTATGGCGGCGGCTTCAAGACTGGAGAACCCCATGCGAAGGAGCACGGACCTCTCGATTGACGGGGACGTATGGGTGTAGGCCAGGTCATAAAGCGGTTTCACGATTTGGTTTGAGAGTTCCCAGAACCGGGCCTTGAGTTCCTCATCCGAGAGCAACTTCACCCGCTCCCGCCTCTCCTCAAAATCCGATGTTCTCTGCATTCCCGCTCACCTCACCTTTACGCCAAGTTCTTCAAGTATCTTGGTTACGGATTCGGTACTCTGCCGGGAATCCTCGGATAGGAACCGGACTTCCTCGAGCGAGACTTCGGTTAAGGCGTTCCGCTCCACCGCGTTGCGGATGTACGACCTGCGAAGCCTCCCAAGGTCCATCTCAGTTGCGCTCAGCTGGCCGAAGTTCTCGGGGATGACGATGGCCTTGCCGGGGACGTTAAGCGCCGGGTCTCCGCGTCTGACCGCAACGCCGTTTCGGCGCGCGAAGTCCAGCTGGGCCTGGGGGTGCTTTCCGGCTCCGGTGTACTCGGTTTCCTGGACCACCACTGTTTCGTCCTGTGGGAGTTCCCTGGCCAGGGGTATGGCGGCCGCCAGCGACGTGTTGCCCGCCGGTCCTCGCTCCATGCCTTCCACACTCGCCAGAACCTCGGTGACGTAGAACACTTCACCCTGGGTGACCGTGACGTACCTGTCCAGGTAGCGCAGCGGTCTCGCCGCGTTCTTGGGGACGTCGGTCCTGTCAGGCCAAGTGGCGAAGGGCACGCCGAAACCTGTATGTCCCGTGGTGAAAGACTTCCTGTTGAAGTCGTGGTCGGACGCCATGTGCAGTCCCGAAAGGTCTACGCTGGCGCCTATGACCTTGGTTTGGGCGGCTCCGGCCCGGCGCAGGCCCCTGGCGGTGCCGGTCACGTTCCCCCCGCCCGCGTGGGTAACCACGACGTAGGCCGGATCCTTTCCGTAACGCTCCCGAACATCCCTCGCGACTTCCCAGCCCAGGGTCTCTATGCCTGCGATGCCGAACGAGCTGTAGAGCGACGCGTTGAAGTAGCCTGTCTCTTCCAAGAGCTTTAATGCCACGTAGAAGAGCTCGGGGCCGACCGTCAGCTGGATGACCTCTGCGCCGTAGGCCTCGCACTTCCTTGACTTCTCGATGATCTCGGGCTGGCCGACGTGCCGGGAGTCGAAAACTTCCTGAACGATGATGCACCCCAGGTTGCGCATGGCGGCCTGGGACGCCACGGCTGCTCCGTAGTTGCCGCTGGTGGCCGCCAGCACTCCGGGGTAACCGGCTTTCTTGGCCTGGTAGGTGGATATGGCGGAGCGCCTGTCCTTGAAACTGCCGGAGGGGTTGGCAGCCTCGTCCTTCACCAGGATGCGAGCCCCGTAACCGGGCTTCGAGGTCGTCCTTATCAGCTCCGTTACGTTCTTGAGCTCCAAGAGCGGCGTGTCCCCAACCCCGACCTCCCGCTGTATCCTCCGTACCTCGTCAAATGGATAGGCGGCCTTCTCCATCATGGCTTCGTAGTCGAAGGCGACCGGACCTCGCAAGAACTCGCCGTACTCGACCCCCAAAGCCTTCTTCATGATCTCGCTGCGGCGCGCCATCACTGCGCTGTAGGACATATCCCTAGTCACGCGCTTTTCCCCCCCCTCAACATCGCCCGGAGTTCCCCGGAGATAGGGGCGAGTTCGGGCACCGCCGGCCCGTAGGTGTGGCTGTAGCCGGGGTCCATCTGGGTGAACGTCCCCTCGACCTTGCGATGCGCCCGAGTCTCAATCTCTACGACCTCGCCTTCGGTGGCGGCGCTCTGGGCCCAACCCTTGATCCATGCCTCCAGCGGCACCTGACGCGTGTCGTCGGGGATGTCTTCGGAGCGCTCGGATGGCTGCAATATCACCTGATGTATCTCTATCCAGTCTCCCTTTTGGCAGCGTACGGTCACTAGAGACACCTTCCCCTAGAGAACTCGGTCGCCTTCACAAACGAGGAGAGGACCGCCCTGGGGACGGGGAGGTCGGCCATCGTTAGGAGGCCTGGCCTGGCCGTGAGGACGAGAGGGATCATGTTGACCGCCACGGCTATTGTGCCGACGCCGCCCGGTATCTCAGGCTTGATCGAGAGGTTGACCGGGGGGTCTGCGTCGATGGTTATGTAGTCGCCGGTGTCGACTCCTTCAGATTCGGGGCAGATCTGCTGCGGATGCTCCAAGAAAATGACTTCCCGGCCACCCGCGTAGGCTCTGGCAGTGTGCCTGCACCCTGCAACGTTGCCGGGCATCACGTGCGCGTACTGGGTCTTTCGCTCAACGGTGGTCATGATGGGCTCACGCTCCTCGACCACGCGCTCGATCTTCCAGCCGAGGGCTTCGCCGATCATGTGGGAGGACTGTTGAAAACCAACATGCCCAACCACGGCTCCCGTTTCGAGTCCCTTCCGAAACTCTTCGGGGGTAGTCCCCACGCCCTGGGTCCTCATCACGGTCGGCCCAAATGGGGCCAGATTGTTGACTCTCTTGGCGTGGACATGCGTGACGTCACGGCAGATGCCGGACAGGGCGATCACAAGCGTGTCCAGTATGAAACCGGGGTTGATGCCAGTGCCGAGCACTGTCTTGCCGGCCTTCTTGGCCGCTTTGTCCAACTCCTCCGACAGCTCGGGTTCCGAGGCCCACGGGTAGGCCATCTCTTCGGCTATGGTAATCACGTCACAACCGTTATCGAGGGCCAGCTTGATCTGTGGAAAAACATCTTTCACGAACGAGGCGGTGTTGATGAGCGCAATGTCCGGCTTGGCCGCAAATGCTTCTTCCACATCGTTGGTAACCTTGATTCCCACCTGTTTGCCGCCTAGAACCTCTCCCAAATCCTTGCCCGCCTTGGATGGGGTGTGCGCCAGGGCGGAGACTATCTTGACGTCTTCCTTGGAGAGCAGCATTTGCGCCATTCCGCCGCCCATTGCGCCGAGGCCCCACAGAAGCACTCTCTTCTCCTTGGACATGATTTTCCCCCTGCTCTAAGTGTTTTGAAGGATCGTTTTCGTTACGAGTCTTCCCAATAGGAGACACATGTCTCCCGCCTTATACGTTCCTGCATAAACAGGAAAATCCTTCTGGTGAGGCAAAGACAGAGCGGTAGCGGAGTCTTTGCCGCGTCGCAAGCAATGGCGAAGCCATTGTGAGATGACATTCTGCTTCCGATTGTTGAGGGGGCTAGGTGCTATACGCTCCCGCTTACAAACGAGACTACCGCGCGGCGGATGCACTCTGCTATCTTCTGTTGGTAGGCGTGAGAGCCGAGCAAGCCTTCCTCTCTGGGGTTCGACAGGAAGCCCATCTCGACAGTGACCGAGGGAACCGCCGAATGACTCAATATGAAGTGGTCCAGCCTAGCGGAGGCTTCGCGGGGGCTTTCGGTAGCCTTTACGAGTTCATCTTGAACAAGCAAGGCGAGCCGCCTGCTCTCGGGGTTCTTAGAGCTGTTATAGAAAGTCTGCGCGCCCCATTCCGAAGGGTCGGGAAACGCGTTGCAGTGCAGTGAGATTACCACGGTAGCGCCGCTGGATTCGATGATCTTGATGCGCTCTTCGGCATCGTCCTTACCGTCGGCATCCAGGTCGTAGTCGCCCGTCCGGGAATACACCACGCGAGCGCCGCTCTTCTCCAGGCGGACTCCAAGGTAGAGCGCTACGTTGAGGACGACGTCCTTTTCAACAACATCGCGGCCGCACGCCCCGGGGTCGATGCCGCCGTGCCCCGGGTCGATGTAGACGACCTGCCCCGAAAGGGGACCTGTCGAGGCTGCGGGCAAGGCGACGCCGCCCACAATCCCCGCCGTGAACATGCTCGCCATGAACAGGGCGATCATGAACGTCGCTCTGTGGGAGCCAACAATTAAGAGGGGCGGGCGACTACGCCTGCCCCTTCTTCTAGCCATGAGCATCCCCCGTGTTCCAGACGCGGACTCACTCTGAAACAGTACTCAGGGAAGACAGCACATATGCCTAAGAGCGCCGCAGTCTTCCTAACGCTTGGAGAACTGAGGAGCCTTGCGGGCCTTCTTGAGCCCGTACTTCTTACGTTCAACCATCCTCGGGTCACGGGTGAGGAACCCGGCCTTCTTCAGGGAGCCGCGCAGGTTCTCGTCCACGATTAGGAGGGCCCTGGCCAAGCCATGCCTACATGCTCCCGCCTGTCCCGAAAGCCCGCCCCCCACAACGTTAACGAAGAGGTCGAACCTGCCTTCGGTCTCGGTCAACTTGAAGGGAGCCGTGACCTCCTGCTCCAGACTCGGGTTCATGAAATAGCCGGCAAGGTCCTTGCCGTTCACGTCGATCTTGCCGGTGCCGGGTAGAATCCTTACCCTGGCGACAGCGTTCTTACGCCGTCCGGTCGCGAAGACTGCTTCTGACAACATTACTCTCCTCCTTGCCACACGGACGGCTTCTGAGCCTCGTGAGGATGGGTCCCGCCCCTGTACACGAACAGGCGCTTGATGATCCGCCTTGAAAGGCGGTTGTGGGAAAGCATGCCTTTGACCGCCGCCTCGATGATGGCGCGCGGATTCTTCTTCAGCATGATCTCGTAGGGTGTGTACTTCGCCCCGCCCGGGTATCCCGAGTGGGTGAAGAACACCTTCTGCTGGGCCTTGTTGCCCGTAAGCTTCACTTTCTCAGCATTCAATATGATCACGCTGTCCCCCGTGTCGACGGAGGGCGTGTAAGTGGGCTTCAGCTTGCCGCGAAGAATGCTGGAGCACAGAGTGGATAGCCTTCCGAGGGGCTTCCCTTCGGCGTCGATGATCCACCATTTCCTCTCGACCTGCCCGGGTTTAGCCATGTACGAATCGGCCAACGCGAAAACCTCCTTGATACCGCCAATGCAAGCAGTATTTATTCTAACGGTGCACCTAAGCCGGGTCAAGAGAAGGTGACTTCCTCAAGACACAGTCCTTTTCCTGGTGCGCAAGTACCTATCTTGATCTGACCGGGAAACCTGAGCGCCTTCTCTACTGTGCGCGGCGGGAAATGCCCTCTGGCGACGTCCAGCAGCGTCCCGACTGCAAGCCGCACCATCTTGTACAAGAACCCGTCGGCCGAGACCCAGAACTCCCAGAGAGCGTCCCTCTGGCCGTCGACTTCCCTGCTTACCCACCTTGCCTCCCTGACTTCGCGGACCGTGGTCTTCGCCGAAGACCCCACCGCCCGAAAAGAGAGGAAGTCGTGCTTGCCGACCAGCGACCGGGTCTCTTCAGCCAGGAGACCGAAATCGAGCCTCCCGTGGTCCCAGTGCGAGTACCGCGCCCAAAAGACGTCCTGTTTGGGCAGGCGCCATATCCGGTAGCAGTACGTCTTGCCGGTCGCGTCCATCTGCGGATCGAAGTCCAGAGGAACATCCTCGGCCCTATCCAACAGTATGTCGCCCGGAAGGAACGTCGACAGAGCCCTCGGCAGTCTTTCGCTGGGTACGGTCCCGGTCGTGATGAACGATATCACCTGCCCCCGGGCGTGGACCCCGGCGTCGGTCCTGCCGGAACCCTTGACCGTCACGCTATGCCCAAGGAGCTCTCCCAGGGCGGACTCCAGGACCTCCTGCACAGTCCTCTCATCCTTTTGACGCTGAAACCCGCGAAACCCGGTGCCGTCGTACTGAACAACGGCCCGAAGGCGCCTCACCGCGGTCTGCGGCGCGCAGCTCTCCACGGCTAGATTCCTCGCGGGATAACCGGCCCGAAACGCGTCCTCATGAAGATGACAACTGCTGACACAAGCGCTACCAGCATGAACGCAAGGTAGTCGCGAAGGTGCAGGTGGAACTGGCGCATCCTGGTTCGACCCTCGCCGCCCCTGTAGCAGCGGGCTTCCATGGCCATAGCAAGGTCGTCGGCCCGCCGAAATGCGCTTACGAACAGCGGGACCAAAAGCGGCACCAAACTCTTGGCCCTCTTTACCATGTTGCCCGACTCGAAATCCGCGCCCCTGGCCATCTGGGCCTTCATGATCCGCTCGGCTTCCTCTAGAAGCGTCGGGATGAAGCGCAGCGCGATGGTCATCATCATGGCCAGTTCGTGTGCCGGGACACCCACGCGGGCGAAAGGCTTCAGGATGTCTTCCAACCCATCAGTCAGCTCGATAGGCGACGTGGTGAGAGTAAGGAGCGACGTGAACATGATGAGGATGACCAACCTCACGCCAATGAACAAACCTTGGACCAAGCCGGACCAGGTAGCGGTGACTGGCCCGATCTTGAAGATCGCGGGGCCTGGAGTGAGGAAAAGGTGCAGTACCAGGGTAAACACCATGATAAACGCTATTGGCCTCAAACCCCTGAGGAGGAGGGAAGCCGGGACCCTGGACATCGCCGCAGCCAGGAACGCGAACGCTCCCATAACCATAAACGCGTAGAAATTGTTGCCCACGAAGAGGACCACCATAAAGACTACCGCGATGGCGATCTTCACCCGCGGGTCCATCGCGTGGACAGGTGATTCGGCGGGGTAGTACTGGCCCATGAGGACGCCGCTCGACATCATAAAGCCCGCTCCGCCCCCTTTGCGCTAAGTTCCCGCGTGATCTCCTTGAACGCTTCCTCGACGTTCACGACGTCGGTGCGCACCGCCCAGCCACGCCCCCTCAGACTCTCCATGAGAGCGACCACATCTGGTGCGCGCAGCCCTACTTCGGATATGAAGTCGGCCTTTGAGAAGATGTCTCTGGGAGCGCCGTCAGCCACAAGGCGGCCCTGATTGAGGACCAGGAGTCTCTCGCACAGCCTGGCTACGTCCTCCATGTTGTGGGAAACAAGGATCACCGTCATGCCTCCCGCGTGCATGCGCTGCACGTGGGAAAGCAGCTCGTCTCGGCCCTTCGGGTCAAGCCCGGCCGCAGGTTCGTCCAAGATCAGCACCTGGGGCTCCATGGATACGACTCCCGCCACGGCGACCCTGCGCAGCTGACCGCCGGAGAGTTCAAACGGTGACCGCTGCAGGAGTTCGTCGGGCAGCCCGACCATGGCGGCCGCCGCCTTGACCCGGGATTTCACCTGCTCATCGCCAAGGCCCAGGTTGCGGGGGCCGAAGGCTATGTCCTCCCAGACCGTCTCCTCAAACACCTGCTGTTCAGCGTACTGGAATACCAGCCCCACCTTCTGGCGAAGAGAACGAAGGCTGTGCCCCTTCTCCCATATGTCGCGGCCATCTACCAGGACCTTGCCCGAGGTGGGTTTGAGCAGCCCGTTCAGATGCTGGATCAGCGTGGACTTGCCGGATCCGGTGGGCCCAATGAGGCCCACAAACTCTCCGTCCTCGATCCTAAAGCTAACCGAGGACAGGGCCGTCAACTCTGAAGTCGAGCCCTTGTTGTATATGTGAGTTAGGTCTTTGATTTCAATCGGCATATCTCTTCCACCAGTTCCTGGACCGAGAGAGCGTCGGGAGCGACGTCGTATCCGGCACCGGCCAACATGGCCGAAAGTTTCCCCAAGGGCGGCACGTCGAGTCCCAACGTCTGGAGCTTGTCCTTATTCCTAAAAACCTCTTTGGGCGGCCCTTCCATCATGACCTTGCCTGCGTCCATGACCAGCACCCTGTCCGCATAGAGCGCCTCGTCCATGTAGTGGGTGATGTGGATTATCGTGATCCCGTGCTTGCGGTTCAGATCCAGCACGGTCCGCATGACCTCTTCACGCCCCCGCGGGTCCAACATGGCAGTGGGCTCGTCAAGGATGATGCACTTAGGCTTCATGGCCAGGACGCCCGCTATGGCGACTCTTTGCTTCTGGCCGCCTGACAACAGATGCGGAGCGTGGCGGCGAAATCGCAGCATATCCACTGAATCAAGTGACTCGTCAACCCTGGACCTTATCTCGGCCGGAGGGACGCCCAGGTTCTCCGGCCCAAAGGCCACGTCTTCCTCTACCACTGTGGCGACGATCTGGTTGTCGGGGTTTTGAAACACCATTCCCGCCGAACGCCTGACGTCCCAGGTGTACTTCTCATCCTTGGTGTTCATCCCAAATACGAAAACGTCACCGGATTCCGGCAGGAGCAGAACGTTAAAATGCTTGGCCAGGGTAGATTTGCCGGACCCGTTAGGGCCGATGATCACAAGGAACTCTCCTTGCGACACCCTTAAATCCACCCCGGCCAACGCCGCTACGCTTTCCTCTTCTCCCAGCTGGTACCGGTAATAAAGAGATCTGGTCTCTATGGTCCCGGCCTCTTGGGCCATTACCGGGCCCTACTTCTCCGGCGCGACGAGTTCGAGTATGGCCATCGGGGCGCCGTCGCCAAGCCTGTCAGAGATGTCCAGGATGCGGGTGTAGCCGCCGCTCCTGTGAGCGTACCTGGGCGCGATAGTATCGAAAAGCTTCTTCACCACGTCTTCTTTGGTGATATAGCTCATTGCCTGACGCCGTGCGGCGAGCGTGTCCAACTTGCCCAGAGTGATCATCTTTTCGGATATCGACTGGGCTTCCTTGGCCTTGGTCAGGGTGGTCTTGATGCGCTCCGTCTCAAGGAAAGACGTAACCAGCCCACGCAAGAGAGCACGCCTCTGCCCCATCGGTCGGTCGAAACGCGAGTGAGCCAACTTCATTTCCCCCTATCTCAGTGGGGCAAGAAAACCCCTTATTCTTCCTCGGGGCGGAAAGCCAATCCCATTTCGGCCAGCTTGTTCTTGACTTCCTCGAGGGATTTCTTGCCCATGTTGCGTACCTTGGATATTTCCTCTTCGGACTTCTGGATGAGCTCGGCCACGCTGTTGATGCCGGCCCTCTTCAGGCAATTGAAGGACCTCATTGAAAGCTCGAGTTCCTCGATTGGCATCTCAAGGACTCTCTCAACCTCGGTCTTCTCGTCGGCTTCTTCCTCGCTGGCTTCCTCTCTGACCTTGGCCGAAAGGTTCTTGAACAGCGTGAAGTGCTCGATCAGGATATCGGCGGCCCGTTCTAAGGCTTCTTCAGGCCTGATACTGCCGTCGGTCCAGATCTCCAGAGTCAACTTGTCGTAGTCGGTCCTGTTGCCAACACGCGTGGCGCTGATGGCGTAGTTCACCTTGGTCACCGGAGTGAACCTGGAGTCGATGGCGATGACTCCTATCGGCTGGCTCAGGATCTTGTTGGCCTCAGCTGTAACGTACCCTCGGCCTTCCTCGATAGTCAGCTCCACTCCGAGACGCCCGCCGGTATCAAGGTCGGCGATGTGAAGCTCAGGATTGATGATCTCGACATCGGGGTCGACCACGATATCGAACCCCGTCACCTCGCCCGGCCCTTCCTTCTCAATCCGGGCCACCTTGGGACCCGGGCTGTGAAGCCTCACCACCAGCGACTTGACGTTCAGGAGGATATCGGTGACGTCTTCGCGGACATCAGGGATGGTCGAGAACTCATGAAGAACCCCTTCGATGTTAAGCCTGGTTACCGCAGCTCCGGGTAACGACGACAGAAGGACTCTCCGGAGGGAGTTGCCAACTGTGATACCGTACCCGCCCTCCAACGGCTCCACAACGAAGCGACCGAACTTCCTGTCGGCAGAGATCTCTTCGCACTCAACCTTAGGCTCTATGAAGTTGAACACTATCTAACTGGCCCCCTTCGATAAGCCATAAATAGGGGTTCTTTACTTGGAGTACAGCTCGACGATGAGTCTCTCATCGACAGGAGCGTCCACCTCGTCCCTCTCGGGCAACCGTAATATGGTGACCTTCCAATTGTCAGCATCAAAGGACATCCAGGCAGGAACGTGGTGACCCTGCAGCCCGTCTGCGATCGCCTTGAAATAGTCCAGCTTCAGGTGGCTAGGACGGATCTTGACCTCGTCTCCGGCGCTGACCAGGAATGACGGAATGTCGACCTTGTGGCCGTTGACCTCGACGTGTCCGTGGGTCACGATCTGCCTGGCCTGCTTCCTGGAATAGGCGAACCCGGCGCGGTAGACGACATTATCGAGCCTGCGCTCGAGAAGGATCATAAGGGTCTTGCCAGTGATGCCGCGGGTCTTGATCGCCCGGGCAAAATAGTTCCTGAACTGCTTCTCGCCAACCCCGTAGAACCTTCTGGCCTTCTGTTTTTCGCGGAGCTGAAGCCCGTACTCGCTTGGCCTCCGCTGCCTGCCGTGCTGCCCGGGCGGGGTAGCGCGCTTTTCAAAGGTGCACTTGGTCACGCACTTGGTGCCCTTCAGATACAGCTTCTGCTGCTCGCGCCTGCACAACCTGCATGACGCATCGGTATACCTAGACATTGTCTGCCTCCCTTATACACGACGCCGCTTCGGCGGACGGCATCCGTTGTGCGGCACAGGAGTGGTGTCCTTGATCACGGTTACTTCGAGGCCTGCCGCCTGCAGAGCGCGGATAGCCGATTCCCTGCCGGAACCGGGACCCTTCACCATGACCTCGACCTCGCGCATCCCTTGATCCATGGCTGTCTTTGCCGCGGTCTCAGCCGCGAGCTGGGCCGCGAACGGGGTGGACTTCCTCGACCCCTTGAAGCCCTGCTTGCCGGCAGAGGACCACGAGATCGCCCCACCGGTGGTATCGGTGATCAAGACTATAGTGTTGTTGAACGTGGACTTTATGTGAGCGACGCCCTTCTCGACGATGCGCCGTTCTCTTCTTCTCGTCCGTTCCTTCTTCTTTGCCAAGAATCGAGCGCCCCCTTACTTCTTTCGCCTGATGCCGACAGTCTTTTTGGGACCTTTCCTGGTCCTGGCGTTGGTCTGAGTCCTCTGGCCTCTGACCGGGAGTCCCCTTCTGTGACGGAGACCCCTGTAGGTGCCGAGGTCGATGAGTCGCTTGATATTGAGCTGGATTTCGGACTTGAGGTCTCCCTCGATCTTGTAGCTCCTATCAATGAACTCCCTTATCTTGGAGATCTCTTCTTCAGTCAGGTCTCTGACCCTAGTGTCGGGGCTGATGCCCGTGGCCTTCAGGATTTTTACGGCCCGGGTAGGGCCGATCCCGTAAATGTAGGGGAGCGCGGCCTCAATCCTTTTCTCCCTGGGTAAGTCAACACCTGATATACGAGCCATTCCTTCACCCCCGCCTTATCCCTGCTTCTGCTTGTGCTTTGGATTGGTGCAGAGCACCCTGATCCGTCCATGTCGTTTCACGATGCGGCACTTCTCACACATCTTCTTAACTGAAGGTCTTACCTTCACCGAAAACCCTCCTTATCGGCTACCGTAAGCGACGGATTATTCTGCCACGGGAGAGGTCGTAAGGAGAGAGTTCAAGAAGAACCCTATCTCCGGATAGGATCTTGATGAAGTTGATCCGCATCCTACCGGATATGTGAGCGAGGACCTTATGCCCTCCCTCGATCTCCACCCGAAACATTGCATTGGGTAGTGGTTCCACTACCTTGCCCTCAACCTCAATGCTGTCTTGCTTCGGCATCGTATTCCCCCTCATACCCCAACAAAGTCTTTCCCCCGGTTGGCAATTTATACCAGAGTCAGGCACCTGGGCCCCGCCGCGGTGACGGCCACGGTGTGCTCGAAGTGCGCCGATAGCGACCCGTCCTTGGTAACCACCCGCATGTTCGGGTAAGAGATGACCTCCGGACGGCCGACGTTTACCATGGGCTCTATGGCTAACACCATGCCCCGGCGAAGCGCCGGACCGACTCCCCAACTACCAAAGTTGGGGACGCTTGGGTCCTCGTGCATCCTGTGCCCGACCCCGTGGCCCGCATAATCCATGACCACGCTGAACCCAAACTTCCTTACCAGACCCTCGACGGCCGCTCCGACGTCCCCCAGGTGCGCGCCCTCTCTCGCCGCGGATATACCAGCAAAGAGCGAGTCCCTTGTGACGTCCATGAGTTGCCGTGCCTGCGCCGAGACCTTCCCCACTGGAAACGTCGCCGCTGTATCGCCGACAAACTCCATCAAGGTAGCCCCAACGTCTATCGAGATGATGTCGCCTTCCACAAGACGGGTGTCGTCCGGTATCCCGTGGACGACCACGTCATTGATTGAAGTGCAGATGCTGGCGGGAAACCCCCCATAACCCTTGAAGGTGGGGACAGCCCCGCAACTCCTCATGAATCCTTCGGCGGCCAAGTCAAGCTCCCTAGTGGTGATGCCCGGTCTCACCATGCTGCCCAACAGGGAAAGACACGACCCCGCTATCTTGCCGGCCTTGGCCATGACCTCTACTTCCTCGTCCGTCTTTATGACTATCATTGAATCACTTTCACTTCACAAGATTCCGGGCGTGAAGTTCCTGCTCAATCCTAGATGCTACTTGGTCGACCTCGCCGTCGCCCGGTATCGAGACCATGAGTCCCTCTCGCCCATAATAGTCCTCCAGAGGTTCGGTCACCCGGTGGTAGACTGAAAGGCGATCCTTGACGGTCTCCTCGCGGTCATCCATTCGAGTCACCAGTTCCCCTCCGCAGACGTCGCATGTGCCGCTGACCTTGGGAGGTTGGACAGCCAAGCTGTAAGGCTTGCCGCACTGGCTGCAAACCCTCCTGGTCTTGGCCCGCTCGAGGATCCTCTCCTCGGGCACCACCAAGTTCAATACCAGGTCCATGTGCCGGCCGCTGGCCGAAAGCATCTTATCCAGCGCCTCGGCCTGGGCAAGGTTGCGGGGAAAACCGTCGAGCACGAACCCCGCTGCGCGCGGCGCCGACGACAGGCTCTTCTCGATAATCCTCAAGGTTGTGGCGTCATCGACCAGCTCGCCCCTCGACAAAACGCCCTCGACGAGCGCTCCGAGTTCGGACTTTGCCCTGATCTCCTGCCTGAAAATATCGCCCGGAGCCACATGGTAGAGGCCGTGCTTCTCAGCGAGAAGCTTTGCCTGCGTCCCTTTACCCGACCCTGGAGGACCCAAGAACAAAAGATGCAAGGATCGCCACCGCCCCTATCTCAGGAATCCCTGGTAGTTCCTCATGACCAGCTGCGCTTCGATCTGCTTCATGGTCTCTATCGCGACGCCAATCACAATCAGAAGGGCCGTGCCCCCCAAGGCGTGAAACCCGGGTAGTCCGGTTATCTGGATCATGAAGTTTGGCAAAACCGCGATGGCGGCCAAGAACGTCGCTCCTACAACGGTAATCCGGGTGACCACCCTCGAAAGGGTGTCGGCCGTAGGCTTGCCTGGCCGGATACCCGGTATGAAGCCGCCGTATTTCCTCATGTTGTCCGCGACGTCCAAAGGATTGAAGACCATCGCGGTATAGAAAAACGTGAAACCGAATATCAACAGGGCATACATGCCAGTATACCACGGTGCCCTGTAGTCGAACAGTTGCCCCAGTTTGGTCGCCCAGCCCGCCTTAACGAACGACGCGATGGTCGCGGGGAAGGCCAGGAGCGACGAGGCGAAGATAACCGGTATGACTCCCGCCTGGTTGATCCGGATGGGGATGTTGGTCGCATAGCCACCCATCATCTTCCGCCCCACAACCCGCTTGGAGTACTGCACGGGTATCCTGCGCTCGCCCTCAGTCACGAAGATCACCAAGGTGATCGTGACGATAGTCACCATGAGCAGCCAAAGCACGTTGTACCACTTGGCCTGCCCTAATTGCACGTAGGCCACGACCTGCATGATCTCCTTGGGCATCCCGGTGATGATGCCGGCGAAGATGAACAGCGAGATGCCGTTCCCGATACCCTTCTCGGTGATAACCTCACCCAACCACATGAGGAAGGCAGTGCCCGCCGTAAGGCTGAGTATAATCTCGATCACCAGCCACATCGAGGTGGACACAAGGGCGCCCTGCAACCTGATGGCCATCGTCATTCCGAAAGCCTGGATGGATCCGAGGATGATGGTCCCGTACCTGGTGTACCCTTGAAGCTTCTTGCGTCCGTCCTCTTCTTTGGACATCTCTTCCCACTTAGGGATAACCATCTGCAGGAGCTGCATGATGATGGAGCTGTTGATGTAGGGATAGATGCTCATCGCGAACACTGAGTACGTGCTGAGCGCCCCACCCGAGAAAAGGTCCATGAACGCGAAAAGCGTGCCTTCGGAGAACAGGGACTTAATCACCTCAGGCAATACTCCGGGAACCGGCACCGCAACTCCCGCCCTGAAGACTATGAGCAAGCCCACGGTGGTCAGGATCCTCTTCCTGAGGACCCGGACATGCCATGCGTTCCTCAAGGTACCGATCATCTATATCACCTCGGTCTTGCCGCCGGCGGCCTCGATTTTCTCCTTTGCCGTTTTGGAGAAGGCGTGCGCTTTGACGTTCAGAGCCTTGCCTATTTCTCCCTCTCCCAAAATCTTCAAACGGAGAGCGTTCCTGCGAAGCATCCCAGCCTCTTTCAGCTGCTCGGGGCCGATTTCGGCACCCGCGTCGAACGCCTCAAGATCCGCGACGTTCACGAGGCCGTATTCCACCGCGAAGTTGTTGTGAAAGCCGTGCTTGGGGAGCCTCATGGTGAGCCTCATCTGGCCACCCTCAAAGCCCGGTCCCTTGCCGCCGCCCGACCTGGACTTCTGGCCCTTGGTGCCGCGCCCGGCGGTCTTGCCGTTGCCGGACCCGAGGCCTTGTCCCTTCCGCTTCGCTACCTTTGTAGAACCCGGTGTCACGGGCAGGTCATGCAATTCCATCGGGCAAGACCTCTCTCTCCTGGGCTTCCTTGGGCTTTAAAGTTCTGCCCCGGGCCGCCGCCACCTCTTGGGCACTCCTTAGTTCCTTTAGGGCCTCGATAGTAGCATAAACCACGTTGTAAGGGTTGGACGAACCCAGCGACTTCGCCAGAATATCCTGGATACCTGCAAGCTCCATGAGCGGCCTCACTCCACGGCCGGCAATGACGCCGGTACCGGGCGAAGCGGGGCGGAGCATGACCTTGCCGGCCCCAAAGCGGCCAAGCACTTCGTGGGGAATGGTGCCGTCGTGCCTCGGAACATCGATAAGGTTCTTCTTGGCGTCCTCGATGCCCTTGCGAATGGCATCGGTGAGATCCAAGGCCTTGCCGAGCCCGGCGCCGACCTTGCCGTTCCCGTTGCCCACGACCACGAGCGCGCGGAAGCTACGCCTGCGCCCGCCTTTCACGGTCTTGGAGACGGGTCCCACGCTGACTACTTCGTCCTTGAACTCGTCCTGAGCCTGGAGAGGACCCGTACCCCTATCGGTTCTCGGTCCCCTGTTATCCCGGCCCCTGTCTCTTCTCGGCTCTACCACGAAATCACCCCGCATTTTAGAAATCCAGCCCGCCAGCTCTGGCGGCGTCCGCCAACGCTTTCACCCGTCCGTGATAGAGGTAGCCGCCTCTGTCAAACACCACTTTCTTGACGCCCTGCTCCAAAGCTCTCATCGCGACCAACTTACCTATGGCGGAGGCAGCCGTGAGGTTGCCGCCGGACTTGGCCTGCTCTTTGAAGGAAGGCTCCGCTGTCGAGGCGGAAGCAAGGGTGCGCCTTCCGTTGTCGTCAATAACCTGAGCGTAAATGTGCTTCAGGCTTCTGAACACGCACAGCCTCGGGCGCTCGGGCGTGCCGGCGACAGTCTTCCTCACCCGGAGGTGGCGCGTCTCCCTCTTCTCCTGCTTAGATTTCATAGAAGGTCAATCCTCCCTGCTCCTGGCCACCTTACTTCGCGGCCTTGGCAACTTTCCGCCTGATCTTCTCGCCCTGGTACTTCACACCTGATCCCTGGTAGGGCTCGGGCGGGCGGAGCCTTCTTATCTCAGCGCAGAGCTGCCCTACTACTTCTTTGTCGATGCCCCTAACAACGAACGAAGTCGTCGAGAGCACATCGATCGTGACGCCCTTGGGCGGCACTATCTCTGCCGGTCTTATGAAACCCAGGTTCAGGACCAGCTTATCTCCGGCCTTGGTGGCACGGTAGCCCATCCCCGAGATCTCGAGGGTCTTCTCGTAACCCTCCGTGACGCCCTGGACCATGTTGGCGATGAGAGTCCTGGTCAGACCGTGCAGCGACCTATGCATCTTGTTGTCCGACGGCCTTTGCACCGAGATCTGATCGCCCTGTATCTCGATCTTCATGTCGGGGTGGCACTTTCTTGCGAGAGTCCCTTTGGGGCCCTTGACTATGACCTCTCCATCCTGGATGGTCACAGTGACGCCCTTAGGGACCGCTATCGGTTTAACTCCAATTCGAGACACGTCCAAGACCTCCCGCCTTACCAGACGTAGCAGATTACTTCGCCGCCGAGCCCCAGGGTTCTCGCCGACCTGTCGGTCATGATGCCCTTGGACGTGGATACTACCGCGATCCCGAGCCCGCCTAAGACTCTGGGGATCTCGTCCTTCTGGGCATAGATCCTAAGGCCAGGCTTGGAAATCTGCCTAATGCCCCTTATCGCCCTGGACTTGCCCGGGCCGTACCTCAGGTAGACCTTCAGCTTGGGTACAGGCTTTTCGGAGGTCACCTCGAAGTCCCGGATATAACCCTCTTCCTTCAGCACCGAAAGGAGTTTCTCCTTAAGGCGCGAGGAAGGTAACTCAAGCTTCTCGTGTCTGGCCATGCCAGCATTACGGATTCGGGTAAGCATATCCGCAACGGGGTCATGTGTCATATTGATGTCCCTCCTACCAGCTGGCTTTCCTTACGCCAGGGATCTCCCCGCGATGCGCGAGCTTCCTAAAGCAATGCCTGCACAGCCCAAACCGTCTCAGGACCGCGTGTGAGCGGCCGCAAATCTTGCAGCGGTTCACTCTCTGCGTCTTGTACTTGGGCTCCTTGTTAGCCTTGTTGATCTTGGCCAAGGGTGCCAATGGAAATTCCCCCTTACTCTCTAAACGGCATTCCGAGGGCCTTCAAGAGGTAGTGACCCTCTTCGTCGGTCCTTGCGCTCGTGGTGACGGTGATGTTCATGCCCCGCACCTTCGAGACCTTGTCGTACTCGATCTCGGGGAAGATGATCTGTTCCTTAAGACCCAGGGAGTAGTTGCCTCTCCCATCGAAGCCGTCGGGTGAAATGCCGCGGAAGTCACGGAGCTGCGGCATGACCACGTGGACCAGCTTGTCGAAGAAATCGTACATCCTGTCTCCCCGGAGCGTGACCTTGCATCCCACGTTCATCCCGGCCCTGACCTTAAAGGCCGAAATTGAGCGCTTGGCTTTGGTAATGGCGGGCTTTTGGCCCGCGATCTTGGCGAGGTCAGCAGCCGCCGCCTCTAGCGCGTCGGCGTTCTGGGTCGCTTCCCCAACACCCATGTTGATGACGACCTTTTGAATCTTGGGCACCTGCATGTTGTTCTGGTACCCAAACGCCTTCATCATCGCGGGGACGACCTCGCTCTGGTAAACTTCCTTTAGCGCCACGTCACTCGACCTCACTTGTCAATCGCTTCGCCGCACTTCGCGCAGATCCGGACCTTCTTATCACCAACAACCTTCGCCCGGAGCCGGGTGGGCTTTTGGCACCTGGGGCAGAGCATCATCACGTTGGACCTCTGGATGGGCCCCTCAGCCTCGATGATGCCGCCCTGCGGCATGTCCTTGGTGGGCTTCTGGTGTTTCTTATGAACGTTGACGCCCTGGACTACCAAGCGGTCCTCAGCGGGACTGGCCCGCATGACCTTGCCCTGCTTGCCGGCGTACTTGCCGGTGATAATCAGGACCGTATCGTCCTTCCTTATATTCACGTACTTCCACCACCTTTAGGGGCCTAGAGCACTTCGGGAGCGAGGGAGATGATCTTGGTGAACTTCTTATCCCTTAGTTCCCTTGCCACGGGCCCAAAGATACGGGTTCCCTGAGGCTCTCTGTCGTCCTTCAGGATGACCGCCGCGTTGTCGTCGAACTTGATATACGTCCCGTCCAACCTGCGAATGTTCTTGGTTACGCGCACAACAACTGCGCGGATAACCTGGCCTTTCTTGACAACGCCTCCAGGAGTGGCCTCCTTGACCGAAGCGACGATGATGTCGCCGAGAGAGGCGTAGCGGTGGAGTGCGCCGCCCAAGACCTTGATGCACATAATCTGCCTGGCGCCGGTATTGTCGGCCACCGTAAGACGGGTCTGCATCTGGATCAAGCCTGGTCACCCCCCGGAATCGGGGCGGAACCCCCTACCACTTCCGTTATCCGCCACCTCTTGTCGGCTGACAGCGGCTTTGACTCAACCATACGGACGGTGTCCCCGACCTTGGAAACGTTCTCCTCGTCGTGGGCCTTGACCCTCCGAGTCGCATGCACCCTCTTTTTGTACTTGGGGCTGACCTTCCAGGTCTCGATGGAGACGACCCTGGTCTTCTGCATCTTATCGCTCACGACAACTCCGGTGAACTCTTTGCGCGTCCCGCGTTCCATAATCTAACCCTCCTGAGCGAGCTTACCTAGCTCCCTCTGCCTCTGAACAGTCTTCACCCCGGCGATGGACCGCCTTACATCGCGGAGCCGCATCACGTTGTCGAGCTGCCCCGTGGTCATCTGAAAGCGCAGGTTGAAGAGCTCTTCCTTAAGGTCGGAAAGCCTTTTCTCCAAGTCCTTGTCGTTAAGATCCCTAATCTCCTGCACCTTCACTGGAAGTCACCGCCTTCTCTTCTGCCTCTTCCGACGCCTCTTGCCGGGCCTGGAACTTAGTATGGATGGGCAGTTTGGTCGATGCGAGCCGTAGTGCCTCCCGCGCGTCAGCCTCAGACACGCCGGCTATCTCAAAGAGAATCCTTCCGGGCTTCACCACGGCAACCCAGAACTCGACGTTGCCCTTGCCACTGCCCATACGGGTCTCGGCAGGCTTCTTGGTGACCGGCTTGTCTGGGAATATCCTGACCCAGACCTTGCCGCCCCTTTTGATGTAACGGGTGAGGGCCACACGAGCGGACTCAATCTGGCGATCGGTGATCCACGCGTTCTCTAGCGCCTGCAGACCGTACTCTCCGTAGAAAACCTCGGCGCCTCGCGTCGCGTTGCCGTTATTGATGCCCCGGTGCTGCTTGCGCCACTTGACTCTCTTAGGCATTAACACTGGTTTTAGTCCCTCCCTCAGCCGGCGCCGGCGTCCGGGCGGCCCTTTGGGGGAGAATGTCTCCCTTGTAGATCCAAACTTTCACGCCGATTCTGCCGAAAGTGGTGCGGGCCTCGGTGAAACCGTAGTCCACGTCGGCGCGCAGAGTGTGCAGGGGGACTGTTCCCTCGCCCGACCTCTCGCGCCTCGCGATCTCAGCACCCGCGAGACGTCCCGAGCAGCGGATCCTGATGCCCTTGGCGCCGACCCTCATAGCGCGCTGCATGGCCTGCTTCATTGCCCTTCTATAAGACACCCTGCGCTCTATCGATTCGGCGACATTCTCCGAGACCAACTGGGCGTCAATCTCGGGGCTCTTCACCTCAATAGCGTGTAGGATGACCCTCTTCTTTGTTAGCTCAATAAGCTGTTTGCGGAGGGCCTCGATGCCGGTGCCGCCCCTGCCGATCACCACGCCAGGCTTGGCCGCGTGGATGATCACTGTGACCTCTTGCGGCTTCCTCTCAATCTCGGTCCTGGAAATACCGGCGTTGTGGAGCTTTCCCTTCACGAACTCACGGATCTTGTAGTCCTCGAGGAGGAGTTCAGCAAAGTCTTTGCGGGCGAACCACCTGGAGTCCCAGTCATAGATCACTCCAAGGCGAAACCCTTTTGGATGTGTCTTCTGTCCCAAGTCTTAACCCTCCTCTCTTTCCTTAACTATCACCGTGAGGTGGGATGTCCTCTTCAGGATCTTAAATGCCTGCCCTCTTTGGCGAGGATGAAACCTCTTGAGAGTAGGCCCGGCGTCGACCATTATCGTCGATACCACCAAGGCATCCTTGTTCATCTCATGGTTGTTCTCAGCGTTTGCCGCGGCAGAGGCGATGGCCTTGCTCACGACAATGCTCGCCCTCTTTGACGTGTACTTGAGGATGGCGAGCGCCTCGCTAACCGGCTTTCCCCGGACCAGATCGGCCACGATCCGCACCTTAGAAGGGGAAATCCGCACATGCTTTACTATAGCTCTGGCCTCCATGACGCATCTGACCCCCTTACCTTAGAGCGGTGGAACGCTCAGTGTGCGCTCCGTGACCCCTGAATGTTCTTGTGGGAGCGAATTCGCCAAGCTTGTGGCCTACGGCGTCCTCAGTCACATACACCGGGACATGCTTTCGCCCGTCGTGCACAGCGATGGTGTGACCAAGCATCTCCGGGACTATGGTGCAGTCCCTGGCCCAGGTCCTTATGACCCTCTTGTCACCCTTGGCGTTCATCTCGCGAACCTTGCCAAGAAGCCTTACGTCTACGTACGGCCCCTTCTTTGTTGACCGGCTCACTGTCGCCCCCTCCTTCCTTTTTGGTTATCTCCTGCGGTCTTTCACGATGTACTTGCTAGACGCCTTATTCTTCTTCCTGGTCTTGTAGCCAAGAGTCGGCTTGCCCCAGGGAGATAGCGGACCGGGATGCCCGATGGGCGCCTTGCCTTCGCCGCCACCGTGGGGGTGGTCCACAGGGTTCATGGCGACGCCCCTGACTGTCGGACGCCAGCCCTTGTGCCGGGTGGCCCCCGCCTTGCCCTTGGCGGCGTTCTCGTGCTCGACGTTTCCAACTTGGCCGATGGTGGCCCTGCATTGCACAGGGACCTTACGCTGCTCACCAGAGCCCAGACGCAGGAGGGCGAAACCGCCTTCCTTAGCCATGAGCTGGGCAGAGGTGCCGGCGCTTCTGGCCATCTGGGCGCCCTTGCCGGGGACCATCTCGATGTTGTGCACCACGGTACCCGTCGGAATGCTGTCCAGAGGAAGAGCGTTGCCGGGCTTGATGTCAGCCTTGAGGCCCGACTTCAGCACATCGCCCACGTTCACGCCGACAGGGGCGACGATGTACCGCTTCTCGCCGTCGGCGTACGCTAAGAGAGCTATCCTGGCGGAACGGCCCGGATCGTACTCGATGGCCGTGACCTTGGCCGGGATGTCGTCTTTCTCCCTCTTGAAGTCAACGATCCTCACGATCGTCTTGCTGCCACCGCCGCGGTGACGCACCGTGATGCGCCCCTCTGCGTTGCGGCCAGAGAAGTTCTTCTTAGAAATCGTAAGCGACCGCTCCGGCGTTGTCTTGGTTATCTCCTCGAAAGTTGGAGCCACTCTTCCCCTCAAGCCCGGGGATGTGGGCTTAAAGCTTTTGACCGGCACGCCAATCCCTCCTACCTACACGCCCTCGAAGAACGGGATCTTTTGCCCGGGCGCGAGGGTGACCATTGCCTTCTTCCAATTGCGGGTGCGCCCTTTCCGTAGCCCCAGCCTTCTGGGCTTTCCGCCAACGTTCATGGTGTTGACCTTCGTTACCCGCACTTTGAAGATCTCTTCTATCGCGTTGTGGACATCGGCCTTAGTGGCGTCAGGGTGGACCCTGAAGCTGTAGGTGCCGCGCGCCATCGCCGCGTTGGTCTTCTCTGTTACCAGAGGAGTGATGATGATGTCTCTTGCCACAAGGTTCATGCCAGGACCTCCTCGAGCTTCTTCACCGCGTCTTCGGTGATGAGAAGATGCTTGGCCGCCATAGTATCGTACGTCGACAACTCCTGGGCAGTGGTAACTGCAACGCCCGGGATGTTTCTGGCTGACAGGACCAGATTGGGCTCAGTTTCATGGGTGACGATGAGAATGCCTCTCTCCATCCCCATGGACTTGAGGAAACCGAATAGGTCCTTGGTCTTGGGCGCGGCCATCTTGAGGTCAGTCAGGACAACCACCTGACCGTCCTTGGCCTTGGCCGACAGCGCCGAGCGTAGAGCCAGCCTCTTGACCTTCTTGGTGATAGCCCAGCTGTAGTCCCTGGCCTGGGGGCCGAAGGCGACTCCGCCGTGCCTCCAGATAGGAGACCTGGTCGAGCCGGCCCTGGCCCGGCCGAGACCCTTCTGCCTCCAGGGTTTCCTGCCGCCGCCAGCCACTTCGGACCTTGACTTCACCTTGACAGTCCCGACCCTGGCCTTATTAAGGTGCGCGAGCACTGCGGCCCGGATCAGGCTGGTGTTTGGCTCTTTGCCGAAAACGGCTTCAGAGAGCCCGATCTCGCCTACCTTTTCTCCTTTAGGACTGAAAACCTCGGCTTGGGGCACGAGGATCCCTCCTTGAACAACGTCTTCTACCAGCGCCTGGCCTCTCTAACCATAAGGAGAGAACCCTTCGCGCCCGGAACCGCGCCCTTTACAAGCAGCAGGTTCTTTTCGGGATCCACGCTCACGACCGTAAGACCGCGGATAGTTACTCTCTCGTCTCCCATGTGACCTGGCAGCCTTCTGCCCGGGAACACTCTGGATGCGTCTCTCGACTGCAAGGAGCCTACTCCCCTATGGTACTTGGAGCCGTGGGCCATGAAACTCCGGTGGAAATTGTGCCGCTTGATGGCACCGGCGAACCCCTTGCCGAGGCTCTGGCCGGTAACCTCGATGACGTCTCCGGTCTTGAAGACGTCCACTTTGACCTGGTCGCCGACAGCTAGGTTCTCGTCGGACTCCACACGAAACTCTCTAAGATACCTTACCGGGGTAAGGCTTCTGGTCTTGAACTGGCCGAGAACCGGCTTTGAGACTTTATTCTCCTTCACGAAGCCGAAGCCGAGCTGAATGCCTGTATATCCGTCCCTATCCAGAGTTCTCTTCTCTACGACCGTGCACGGACCGGCTTCGATGACGGTTACGGGTACAAGTTCCCCATTTTCGACGAAAACCTGGCTCATCCCAATCTTTTTGCCGAGGATGGCCTTCATGAAAGGACACCTCCTCCATCACAGAAGCTTAGGTCACACACTCTTTATTTCGATGTCCACTCCGGCCGGGAGATCCAGCCTCGTGAGCGCGTCCATAGTCTTGGTGGTGGGCTCCATAATGTCGATGAGCCGCTTGTGAACGCGCGTCTCGAACTGCTCGCGGATGTCCTTCTCACCGTTGGGAGCCACCAGGATGGTGTACACGCTCCGCTCGGTGGGGAGCGGGACAGGACCCGATATGAGAGCGCCAGTCCTCTTGGCGGTCTCCACTATCCTGGCCGCCGACTGGTCCAGGACCTCGTGATCGAAAGCCCTCAAACGGACCCGGATTCTCTGTCTCCGCACACTGATCACTCCTCGATCTTGGTAACTACTCCTGAGGCCACTGTCCTTCCGCCCTCGCGGATGGCGAAGCGGAGTCCCTCTTCCATAGCGATGGGCTGGATAAGCTCACCGTGCATCCTCACGTTGTCGCCAGGCATGACCATCTCGACTCCCTCGGGGAGCGTGACGGAACCGGTGACGTCGGTGGTCCTGAAATAGAACTGGGGCCGGTAGCCTGTAAAGAACGCCGTGTGGCGCCCGCCCTCTTCCTTCGAAAGCACGTATACCTGGCCCTCGAACTTGGTGTGGGGTTTGATCGACCCGGGCTTTGCCAGCACCTGACCGCGCTCGACTTCGTTCTTGGCGACGCCGCGCAAAAGACAGCCTACGTTGTCTCCGGCCTGTCCCTGGTCAAGGATCTTCCTGAACATCTCGACGCCGGTAACCACGGTGCTCTTAGCTTTCTCGACCAGGCCTACGATCTCGACAGTGTCTCCAACCTTGATGACGCCGCGCTCGATCCTTCCGGTGGCGACGGTGCCGCGCCCGGTGATGGTGAACACGTCTTCGACAGAAAGCAGGAACGGCTTGTCGATGGCGCGTTCCGGCGTCGAAATGTAGGTGTCGACCGCGTTCATGAGATCCCAGATGCACTTCCACTCGGGTGGGTTGGGATCGCTGCCGCTGTAGTTGAGCGCCTGGAGGGCCGAGCCCCTAACAATGGGGGCGTTGTCTCCGTCAAACCCGTGCTTGGAGAGGAGTTCACGCACTTCCAGCTCGGTGATCTCAAGTAGCTCCTC